>NZ_CP114904.1:1508333-1816666 GCF_027497215.1 Micromonospora sp. WMMD812
AGGCACCAGCATCGTTGGGTTGCGGACGCGCGTCGCGCGCGCCGCCCTCGGTGGCCACCGGGGTGCCCTTCAGGGTGGCGCGGCTGTCAACAAAACCGTCGAGCAACTCGCGGAGCCGATTCTGTTCGAGTGGCTCAGCATCACGCCTGGTGGTAATGCGCACCCTGTCGCGGACACTGTCAGAGCCTTGATCCTGCCCGTAATGGCGGCTATCCAGGAAGCGCCCCACCGTGCCTGCGTAGTCACCGCCGACGATGGCTTCGAAGGCGGCGTCGATAGGTTCCCAATTCACGGGCTCACCTAGTCGAATGGCGACCCGCTCGCGCAGAACTGCGGCCAACCCGACGCGGCTGCTACGGCTGAGGACGCCGTTGAGGTGGTCCCGTGCGTTGATCAGTCGACCCTGCCAGCTACTCCGGTGCTCGGGTGACGTGTATTCCAGCTCGGCGAGCATCGCTTCCGCCGCAGATAACCGGGCGAGGTGGCGGATCTCGCCATTGGGTGCAGTGCGAGCGAGCTGCTCATACATGGCGATTGCCTGGCCATAGTTCCAGATATAGCGGTGAAAGGCGGCCTCGGCGGCGATTAGTCGAGCGTTGCCCGGCCAGAGGGCTGCAGCTTCATGAAAGATTGCGAATAGCGGAGCGTTGTCGACTTGAGGCGCCTTGCTGGCGGGACCTGGACCTACGCCCTTCTTCTTGTCGGCCATGGCCACCTTGAAGTCGAGGACGCCCGACCAACGACGGTACTCACGTTCCAACCGCGTCTCCAAGGCGCAGAGTTCGATTGAGGGGCCGTAGCGGAAACGGTGGGCCTTCAGCTTCTGCTGGCGTTCGCGATAGATTGCCTCGATACGGCTCCGCTGCACGGCCGGGTGTAGCAGCAAGAATTCCTCCCCGGTTCTCTGGGCGGCACTGCGCAAGCTCCCTTCCTCGAACCATTCGGAGTCGAGACATGCAAGGTCAAGCAATGCCTCGGTGTGCGAGCGGACGCCCTTCCGCGCCAGCCAACTGCGGATCTCCCTGACGCAATCCCGACGGCGCCTCTCAGCCTTCTCTCCATCCGCTCCGATGCGCGGAGAATTCCGCCGGATGTCGACAACCTGCCTAAGCCAGACCGAGTATGAGAAGGCGTTCGGGGCGAGCGCCACTGCGGCACGGGCGAATTCCTCGGCCTTTACCCGCCGGGCGCCCGCCGCACCAAAGCGTTCGTTCTCCTGCAGGGTGCGGGCGAGGAACCCGTACGCCTGCGCTAGGGAGCTTAGGACCTGCGCAGCGTCCCGATCGTTTAACCAGGGGGCGCCGCCTCCAGCCTGGGAAGGTGGCTGGAGAATCCCTCCGACCGGGTTCACGGATTCGCGATGAGTTGCGATGGGAAGTTGCGCCAGCAGTTCTACGGCCTCCTGCGCTCCGTTCTGCTTCAGCACGGGATCGCTGCACCGTACGTGCACCTTCCGTAGAAGACGCGCCGTGGAAATGCAGATACTCGACGGCCATACCCGACTCTCACCCCAGCAGCGCCTCAGCGCGTCCAGGACGAGGGACCGGGTCTCGATCAACTCTTCGTCGGTGGCGCTCTGCTGAAGAAGCGGAACGGCGGACTCGAACAGACGCGTGGACCAGAGGGATAGTGATTCCCCGTGCTTATGCGCCAATTCCAATCCAGCGACGATGCTCCGCATCATATTGAGCAGTTCCCGACGGCTCTCCAGACGGTCCGTCAGCAAACGGCTACGCACACGGGCTATGCGGCTGTTCAGCTGGAGCCGCGAGTGGACGCTGCGTGAGGTGCCGTCATGCGGCAGCTCCTCGCCCAGGAGCTCGTCGACCACGCCGACGAGCTCCTGGGCTTGTTCAAGCCGGTCCCCGTCGATCAGTGCGTCGGCTGTGTTGAGTAGCCAGGATTGCGTGAGGGTGATGCGGCTGGTTTGTCCGCTGCCACCCTGGCGGGCTCCAAGGAGCAACACACCGACGGCAGCTAACCGAGTATCGAGAAGACGTACCCTGAGCCCAAGCCGATTGCCAGCGAAGGTCAATGAGGCGTCTGCGGAGCGCAACAGGGTATGGGAGACCTGTTCGGGCTCGCAGACGGCAAGCGCCGCGGAAAACTCCTCGGCCACAGCGACAAACCGCGCACCGGTCTCCGCAGCCGTGCCCTGGGCTCGGGCAGCAAAGGTCAGAGACGCCACTGCGTGGTAAAGGCGGTAGTGCGCGGTGAGTGGGGTGATGCCCTCCCCGTCGATTGGAATATCGGCCGGGCCTTCGGGGGATGCAGCGGGACCATGAGTGGCAGCCTGTTCGTTTACGACGGCTGGCCTTCCCAAGCTGTATGCAGCCGCCGGCAAGTAGGGGGCGTCACCGGCGGGCGCCACGACGAGGGAGCAGATGACGTGGTGCAACCTCGGGAGCCGATTGCCGCCGTCGTCCTCGATCCACCCGATAGCCGAGCGGAGCGTCAGCTGGAAGGCGGCGTCGGCCTTATCGTCGTCGGCGCCCAGCGCCCCGGCGGCAGCCACCAGAAGCACCTGCGCAGCCGCAGCGAAGCGACAGTCCAGCTCCAATGCGTCTAGCTCGGACGGAAAAAGATCGTCAAGAAGCGCGGGGGCAAGGACCGGCGGCGCGAGAGGATCTTCGACTACATCTTCACGAGTCAGTGCCGCAATGACCAGAGAACGCAACGCCTGTTCACTGGCCTGGCCCAATCTGTAGTGTCCGGAGCCAGAAGAAGAGAGGACCCGTGCATCCTCGAGCAGTGCCAGCGTGCGGCGCGGGAAGGCAACGGAGGGCTCTTCCAGAAGGTGCCGGGGCAGGGACATCTGGTCGGATAGCGCCCAGACGACGAGGATCGCGAGCGGTTCGGGGAGATGCGGTGCATTGGGCCTGACGTTGAGGCGGCAGTCGAGTTCCTGCAGGGTCTTGGCCATGCTGGGGGTGGTTCCCTCTAGCAGAGCGGTGGCCAGGATCGCCGGGTCGGGACTGGTCGTGTCACGGTCGACGCTGCCGAGATAGCCCTTCGTGCTGAGGTTCAGTACCCCTGGGAGCCGCAGTCGGTGGTCCTGGATGCGGCTCAGGACGTCGTCGCCGTCGACCGTCACGCGTTCGTGGGCCATGAGGGCGGTGAGCAGCTCGGCGGCTCCCGTTGGTTGAAGTTCTCCTAGGCGGACAGGAATTTGGAGGTCGAGTTGGTCGTCTCCGTGAGCGGCGAGGCGGATGCGCGAGATGATGATGTTAGCCGTGTCACGGAAGTACGGGTGCGCGAGCAGATGGTCGAGCTCGCCGCTGACTTGGTGCGAGTCGTATCCCAGGCGCCCGCAGTCGATGACGAGGAGCAGGGTGCGCCCACGCGCGTACTCCCGGAGCCGGTCGATGACCAGTTCGCGGCGGGGGTCGCCATCGGCTGCGCCGGCTTGCTCGCCCGCGTCCTGAAGGCGGACCTCCAACGCGGAAGCGAGGGCCTCCAGAACGGGGAGCTCGGCGCTGGCATTCATGATAGCGATCTCCAGCAGTAGCCAAGGCTGTTCCGCCGGCGCGGACTCCTTCACGCCCGGGGTGGCTAGTAGCTGGCGGACGAACGCCGACTTGCCGGCGTAGCGAGGTCCGTACACCGGAAGCACGGTGCGCTGCCCGAAACGGCCCAGGGCAGCTTCTAGTTCCTCGGTGCGCCCGATGAAAAGGGACTCGCGAGAAGGCCAAGCTCGAAAGCCGTGAGGCAGAGGTTGCTGAGGCCTCGCGGTCGCGGCGGTGAGCGATGGATAGGTGTACGGGATGCGGGGAGCGTTGACGTGGAGACGGTTGCGCAGCCACGGCCTATCGGCCCAAGTTGCGGGTGCGTGCTGTGGCACGAGGTGTGTGCCGTCTACGTCGGGCGAGCCGGACACGAGTTCGGTCACCGTCTCGAAAATCCACTGCGCGGAGAGGCTTGGCCGCGTCTCCTTCACGCCCTTGAATGCCTCAAGCAGTGCCCCTGTGAAGAAGGTCGTCTCGCGAAGGGAGTCAGCGCGCGCGATCTTGTCGTCCGAGCAAGCAGCCATGACGTACCATCCGCGCTCGCTGCCGGCCGTCGATGCCTCCCCAGGCATCGCCGGGATGGCACTGCCGGAGAAACAGCAGTCGAGGATGAGCAGCTTTCGCTCCGCACCCGAATCCTGTTCAGCCACCTTCTCGTACACATCGCCGATCGACACCATGGAGTTCGCTGGAGCCAGCGGGTTTCCGGCGTCGTGCGGCGCCAGGTACAGCATGCCGTTGCGGTCGCGCTGAGCATGCCCCACGAAGTAGAGCACGAAGAGTCCGCCTGGGTCTGCGGCTCTGTATACCGTGCCAATAGCATCCAATACTCCGGCGCGCGTCATGTCCGAATAGACCTGCAAGCGAGGACCCCGGGGCACCCCCCACAACTCAGGGCTCGCGAAGGCCTGCCGGAGCCTCTCGAGGTTGGTCTCAGCGGCCGGAACAGGGGCTAGTTGAGATCCTGGGTAGTTGATGCCGCCGAGCAGTAGGACGCTGGAGCGGGATGGGTCGATCTTCTCCTCGTCCGGGTTCACTGCAATTCCTTCAGAGCCGTAGCTACGTCCTTCGCCTCCCCTTCCAGCGTGAGCTCCGTGCGACGCGTCCCATCAGGGAGATCGGCTCGAACAGCGTGGAACTTGAGGTTGGCGCGCCGTGGCTCCCGCAGCCGCTGCGTCACATAGTCGTAGAGCGACTGAAGGAGGACGGGAAGCATCACACTCTCCCCCACGAACTGAAGTACCTCACGAGCCCCAAGCGCTCCCTGCTCCACCTGTCCAACCGTCCGGACCGTTCGGACACCCTGCGCCCTCAGGTCGGTCTTCACGGCCCTTTCAAGGCTCCCGAGTTCGTCCGCCCGGCCTCCCTCGATCTTTACTACGACCTCCATGCGCCCCCCCTTTTGCTGCTGCCTGATGAACATCAGGAATCCAGAGGCTCTACTTTAGGGCGTACATACAGCCCAGAGTAGACGGTGGGACTATCCGAATTTCGGACAGTCCCGGACCGTCCGGGCGAATGGATGCAGGCTTACTGCTCGCACTCCTGACGGGGCAATGACGCAACACCACCAGGGCATAATGCCCCCAAATTTCACTCGGCCAACGGCGGTCAAGCCATCGACCCTTTGCGGGGACAGCAATCACCGGAGCTGTCCTGGCACACCCTCGGCGGCCCCGTCCGCAGCTCACAACAATTTCAGACCACAGTGGGCGCTGGGGTGCCCGGCGGCTACCACCGGCGCGGCCCCTGCCCACACCTCGAGCTTGCCGCCGAACTGCGACGGCGGGGCGCTCGCGGCCGCGACTTGATCGCGGTCGAGAACGAGCTGACTTGCCTAGCCACGACTGCCGAAGGGTGGTCGTGCGCTCCTGTCCGACCGTTGCAGCTGGTGAGTCGGCCAGCAAGGCTCCGCTGCGCTACCTCCTGGCCGACACCGACGGCCGAACCAACCCCATGGCCGGTGTCCGGCGATCCCGGGTCGGCCGGGACGCCTCCACCACCGGCTGAACCGATGGGATCGACGCAGTGCTCGATGCCGCCGATGCCGACGTAAAGACCCTGGCCGAAGCGATGGCGGCTAACCCTTCCCGACCCGCTGCCCGGCACATCGTGGCGGGCCCGGAGATCACGCGAGTCCCTGGATCTAAGAGATTCGGCCCGCGATTGCAGCTGTGAGGTTGCGGTGGACACCTCGGGCAGCGGCTCGTCGTGGATGCCTTCGCCCCTGGCAGAACTGATGAGGCACGCAGCGTCGTAGAGTCGTTCACGAACGAAACGCTCGAACAGAATTTCGTAGCGACGAGTGTATGACGAGTTGTCGAACAATGGGTCCGGTGAGTACATGGGCTTCCCTTGGTCCCGCACAGGCGTTGTGATCCGAGCGCATGCTCAATACGGAGGGTGTCGCGCCGCGGGCACCGCGGCGTCATGCGCGGTCTTTTAGTTCCACCGGCGCCAAGGCTGGGAAGCCGGGCACCTACTTCCAGCGGTATTGATCTAGCACGGGTCTGTAGCCGATCAAACTGGACGAGACGGCCTGTGGCCTGGGGCTTGGACAGTTCATCGACGGTCATGAGTGGTCGCCGCTGGTTCACCTCAGACGGCCTGGAGACGGCCTGATCTTGGTGCCTCCAAGAGCTCCGACCCCCGTCGGGGGAAGCGGCCTCAAGCTGTCGACGGTTGTCAACTGGAGACGACCGTGCGGACAGGCAGGTGCCCGGCCTCGTCGGTTGACATCCGGGGCCGACCTGCATCGAGGCCCCGGCTGCCTTCTTGCTGCCTCGCTATCTGACGGCGGCCGTCTCCGCCCCCAGGCACGCCAGGGCTCGACGCGTTGGCTGGTTGAAGTCTCGCTGCACGGTCGGCAAGGTGGGACGGTGAGGCGATCCGAGCAGTACAGCGTTCACCTTGAGGTACTACTTGCGCTGATTACCTACCTCGGGCTGACCGGTTGGCGCAGTCGAGCGCCACATGGTTTGTCCAGGGACCTCGGCCTTAACGAGGCGAAGGTAACGACGGCCCTCAACCAGTTCCCCGGCCTCTTTCGAAGGGGGTCTCTGGTGGAGACGGCTGCCGGGCGGCAGCACTCGTACACCTTGCATGCGAGGTACGCGCTACGCCGGCCGCGCCCTCGCAATACTGCGGACTCAGATCCTAATCGTCTGGACGATCGACGACGCTCGCTGAGCGACCCCGCACCGACCCAGGACGGCAGGGGCGAAGAACTAGACGCGGACACCCTTCGCGCGCTGCTGGACTTCGTAACGCAAGAGGCGCGGGCAGAGCGAGACATGCGCTATCAGCGCTTGTCCCAGGTATGGGTGCTGGCAGGTGTCGGCGTCGCAGCGGTTGCCAGCGTGATTGCGGCGGTCATACAGGCAGCGTCTTAGGGACGACCTCCGCATTACAAGTCAGTCCCCGAGCGCTGGTCCACGGCCTGGCCCTCATGAGTTCCCCCCGCTTTGATGGAGCTTCTTGATCATGGTCTGATGGCCGTGGGGAGGAAGTCGTCCGTGGCAGCACCGAAGAAGTACCCCGACGAGCTACGTCAGCGCGCTGTGCGTTTGTACCGCGAGTCGGACCCGAAGCCGGTGATCCGGCGCCTGGCCGAGCAACTCGGTGTGCATCACGAGGCGTTGCGGAACTGGATCCGCCAAGCCGAGGCCGACGCTGGTGAGCGCACCGACCGGCCCACCAGCGAGATGGCCGAGGAGAATCGCCGGCTGCGCAAGGAAGTCGCTGAGCTGCGGCGGGCGAACGAGATCTTGAAGGCCGCGAGTGCGTATTTCGCGGCGGAGCTCGACCCGACCCGGCGACGGTCATGAGGTTCATCCACGAACACTGTGACCAGTTCGCGGTCGCGCTCCTGCTACGGGTCCTCAACATCGGCGCTTCGACCTACTACGCGTGGGTCAAGCAGGCCGAGCAGCCCTGCGACCAGGACGTGGTCGACCTGGGGCTGATCACCAACATCCACGAGATCTGGGAGACATCGGGGCGCACCTACGGCGCGGACCGGGTCCACCGGCAGCTGCGCCGCGACGGTATCCGCGTGGGCCGTAAGCGGGTGGAACGGCTGATGGCCGAGCAGGGCTGGCAGGGTGCGTTCCTGCGTCGAGGCTGGCGCGGCGGCTCCACGAAGCAGGATCCCCGGCACACGCCGGCGCCGGATCTGGTCAACCGGCAGTTCACCGCCGACGGGCCGAACCGACTCTGGGTCGCCGACGCCATCCGCATTCCGTGCGGCGAGGGCGTGTTCTGGCTCGCCGCGGTCCGGGACGCCTTCTCAAGACGGATCGTCGGGTGGAAGACCTCCGATCGCTGCGACACCGACCTGATCCTCGCCGCCCTCGAATACGGCATCTGGTCCCGCGACGTCCGCGACGGTCAACTGATCCACCACTCGGACAGGGGATCGAACTACACGTCGTTTCGCTTCGCGGAACGCTTACAGGACAACGGGATCCTGCCCTCAATGGGCTCCGTCGGAGACTCCTACGACAACGCCCTGATGGAGAACTTCTGGTCCACGCTGAAGATCGAACTCGTCTACCGCACGAGCTGGCGGACCCGCGACGAGGCCGAGAACGCGATCTTCGCCTACATCGACGGCTGGTACAACACCCGCCGCATCCAGAAGGAACTGGGCTACCTCAGCCCGAACGAGTACGAGACCGCCTGGCACACCCGCCAGACGCAACCAGCCGAGCCAACTATCGCCACCCCTGCGCCAGCCGGCAGCAGGTAACCACCGCTCCATCAAAGCGGGGGGAACTCAACTCGCCGAGCCGGTCGATCGTGCGGTGTCCAGGTACGGCAGGCCGAGTGCGGAGGCGCGTTCGGGGTCTGGCTGTGATGTTGCCAGTAGGATTTGGTGAGCCTCGCCAACTGGTGCCCTTGGTCGCGGTGCAGATGCTCCGGTGTTTGGACGACCTTGCGCTGAGGAAGCAGGGCCGTGAGTCAGATCTCCACGGTGGCTGGGATCATCGAGCTGACATTGACTGCCCTGGCTCTCCTTCCGAGGCCGACTTCGACCTCGTGCACCAACGTCTTGTCAGTGAGTATGGCGCGGAGCGCTGTGTAGGCATCGGCCGGCGTCTTGCCGCAGAAGAGCCGGAGCCAGGCGTAAAGCCCGATCGGCCCGCCGTCGTGCTTGTTGGCGTCGAAGTTGGTGTGCGCGAAAATCCCATCGAAGTCGCCGAACCCGGCATCCCTCCAACCAGGGTGGCCATGCAGTAGGAACGAATGGGTCACTGTCGCCGAAGCCCCGGTGCCTGCGGTGCGCACCAGGTGTTGACGCCAGTGACTCTGTTCCTTGGCGTTCAGGAAGGTGGCAACAGCGCCTCCGTCCGTACCGGAAGCTAGCCAGGCCACGAGCTGAGTTACCCCCTCAAGCTGAGCCTGGGCGGGCAAGACGTAGAGAAAATTGTCGCTTGAACCGTCCACCCAACTGACTGCTAGCCGCTCCCGGTCATCGGTTATAAGACCACCCACGACCTCGCCAGTCTGGAGGCTATGGAGGGCGGCCGAAGCGAGCGATGGCGTCAGGGAGATCGGATCAGGTCTGGCCTTGTCCACTACGCTCGCGTTCGTCACCTCAATCCCGACCGACTGCACGTTGGCCTTGGTAGCATGATCCAAGATCTGGGCGATGTCGTTATGCTGGTAGACCGTCCCGTCTGGCCCCACCGAGAAGTGCACACTGAGTCCGAAATCGAATGGAACCGTGGGGGGCTTTGCCTCTTGGACGCCGGCACCCACGGCCGCCCAGCCGACGGTCTCATGCAGGACGATGGCACTCGGCAGCCGCCGGGTCGGATAGGGATGAGGCGTGGTGCCGCCATCCAGGCGTCCGCCGATTCGACGGCCCTTATATACGGAGCCGTAGTGATCCAATGTCGGGGTACGCCAATTGACAACATTTAGTCCGGCGGGCGGCGTCCATTCCCTTGCGTATGAGACCAGGGTGTGCTCGGACGCCGGCGTGAACACCGCGATGTCGGTGGGCTTGAGCGTCGCACGGCGTTCGAGTTCGGCCTGCTGCAGTTGCTGTCCCAGCGCACCGGAACCCGCACCGAAAGCGGTATTCTGAAGGCTCGCGCCGGACATATCGTCGGCGCTCTTGCGATAAATCTGCGAGGCCCTCTCGTTGTCGATGAAGCCTGAGTTGACGCCCTGCTTGAGCACATTTCCAAACTGATGAAGGTCGCTCGGGGCTTGTGGGCTCCAACTCCCACCCCCAGCGGTCGTTCCGCTGCCGCGCTGCCCGCTGGGCACTGAACCGGCTGCTGGGCCGCCGCCTGAACCCTGAGCCCGGCTATTGGCCTGGATCTCCCGCGCCCGATTCGCCGCCTGCGCCATGCTGACCGAGCCGTTGACCAGATCCTCGAGCAGCGCCCCGACCTCCTCCCTCGCCGACATGTCCCGGAAGATCTCGGGGGTGGAGAGCACCTTGAGCGCAGCAGCGAGCCCCGTCGGATCGGGCAGCGCGGGCGCGTTCTGGATGTTTACCACCGGTGTGGGCAGGGGCGTGCCCTTCAGGTCAAGGTCGGCGCGCTGGGGCTGAGCGGCCTGGATGGCGGCGATCTCTGGGGCCGTGAAAGGCAGGGCGTGCTCGCCCCAGCGCCAGAACCGCGTTTCGTCGATCTCTTCGGCCACGTTGCAGTGGCCGAGCTTCGCCTCCGCGAATACGCCTCTGGTGGGTAGCGACATCAGGCGCTCGACCCTGGGTACTGTGATGGGTTCGTCCTCGTCCTCTTCCTGTGGGGTGAGCGGGAACGCAATCTTCGAGCCCATGATCTCGAGCGGTGCCGGCGCGACTGCGTCGATGGTCTTGCCCGTCGGACCCCACTGACGGGTCTCGAACTCGGTCGCGTACTCGTCCGGATGGGTCCCGAGGTCGAGGATGCGGCTGTAGTACGTCTTCTCCGACTTCAGATGCTCTCGCAACCTGATGAAGCCGTGGTAGTCCTCGATCGACACTTCCTGTTCCGGCGTCTTGATGGCCACGGGGGGAGGCGCTGGTGGTGGTTTCTCGGTGAACAACGTGTGCTTGTCGTGTGCCGCCTCGAACTCGTAATGCTTGCCTGGCGTGTGTTTGACAAGCTGCCGGCTTCCGAAGTCGCCGAGCGCGTAGACCTCGATTAAATTGAGGTGCAGGATAGTCGTTCCCGACGTCTTCTCTATCTCCATGTGGGATACCGTGCCCCAGGTGACGTAGACGCTGATGACATCGCTGAGCAGCTGGAAGGGGGCATTCGCGTCGTCGAACAGCTCGGTGCTGTTGAGGTTGTCTTTCCCACCGACTCTCAGCGTGGTGCTGTTGCCATTGGTGAAGTGGATCCGCATGACGACCGCATTCGTGCTCTCCTCGCCGCCGACCCTGAAGCGCATCTCGACCTGCTTGATAACCAGGTCCGCCTCGTTGACCGGCACGGCGACGGATACCGGATTCCGCATGTACTCCTTACGGCGCATGTCGAGGCGCTTCAGCGCCTCGAAGCCGCCGGCGAGGCTCTTGTCGAGCAGTGCCGGCTCCAAGAGGAAGCGCTTGTTCAGGATGAGGTTCTCGTCGTCGAAGTTGCGTTCCCTGCGGGGAAGCAGAGCTGCCCGGTAGCGCCTGGTGAACTCGGTGACCACGCGGAAATGCCGCAGCACCTCGTAGTAGATGACGGTGAGGGTGTGTCCGCGATTGTGGTTGGCGAAGCTTCTTGTCTCGATGGCCTGTCGCTCGGCCTGATCCATCTGCACCACGACCGAGCTGGTCAGCTCGCGCTGGGCCAGGCTCGACTGGTGGATGGCGTCGGTAATCTTCTGAACGCTTGCCGCGGTGACGTCCTTGCTGCCACTGGAGGTCGCGTAGGCGCCGCCGACCGAGAGCATCCCCCCGCCGGCCACTGACGTAGACCCCGACTGGCCTGAGGCGCCCGCTCCTCCCGCAAGCCCGCCCATGACGGAACCGCCGCGCTGCCACTCCTCCAGTGCGGCCGTCACCGTCTCGGTGATGGTGCGGTCCCGTGCCTGGTCATGGATGAGACTCTCTGTGACTACCGTCTTCTCGTCACGCGTGCCGACGTCTGTTCGCCGCCAGTCGATCACGGCCAGGCGAACGCTCTCCCCGGGCGCCAGCGGCAGGGTGTAGAGCACCTGGCCGAGCGAATGTCCGATCGGCACGATCGACACGACGTACTCGTTCACGTAAGCCGACGGCTCCGGCACACCCGTGAACCCGTCTGACAGCCGGATCACCTGGCGGACGTGGAACTCGCTGACGGCGAAGTTCGCCGGGGTGAACGTCTCGCAGCCGTCCGCGCCGACGAGCGACTGAGGGACTGCGGCGAACGACCCAGGTGAAAGGCGCCAATCGATGATACCGGGGTTCTGCATCGCCGGCAGGTTCAACGCGAACGCGGGAATCAGATCCTCGTCGCGCATAGGCAGTTCGAGTTTGGCCACGATCGCGTCGGGCGCTATCCGGTGCTGGTCGAGGACCCGGAACCGCATCGCCTCCAGCAGCAGCGGGAAGACCTCGACCTCGACGGCACACCGGCTGCGCATGCGGTCCGCCACCAGCCCCGCCCAATGGATCCGTGTCAGGTCGAATGACACGAAACCTGCATGATCGGACGCGAGGACACCCAGCGGAATGCGTTGACCATCGAAGTGCGAGGCAGGCGGTGGCGCCGGTGCCTCCATCGCGCCGGCAGCGCGCTCGACCGCGTCACGGACCTCTGCGCGGGTGTTGTCGGTAACCGGTGCTCCAACCTCGACAGATTGGAGTAGGTCCTCGATGACTCGTAGGACGAATTTCTCACAGCGGCCGACGAACCAACTCAGGTCCACCCTCGCCCTGATCTCGGCTTCGACGACGGCGGCGAGGTCGTGAGACTGCTCCCGCAGGCGGCCAAGCGGCGCGCAATTCAGGGCCTCAGGCTTGCCTGCGAACTCGCGCAGCACGACCTCCGCGTATACCGGGACCTTGCGCTGCGGACGTCCCGACCTGTCGTCGCAGAGAATGAGTGCCAGGCGCTCCTGCGTGAGTTGGCTGAGTAGCACAGGTAGCCTCCAAATCCGTGGGGCAGCGCAGTCCGCATCCTCACCGTAAGCGACGACGAGCAGCCCGGCGAGCCTCAGTAGAATCGCATTCCTTACAGCGAGATTGCCCTCGTGCACTCGCCCGTACGGCCCGCAGGGCGACTGCCGGCACCGTCGAACTGCACCCGATCAACATGGCAAAACCCAGCTAAGGGGACGTCTCGCGGCGCCGCGAGACGTCCCTTGGGGACCATCGTGTCGGATGGTTGGGTGCAGCGATCGCCTCAACCCGTCCACGAGGGATGCAGCCCACTCAGATCCGCAGGCTGGTCCGGCTGGTGCGACCACATCGTCGCCCGGCCAGGGAAGCCGCTTGGCCAACGGCGGCGCCCAAGCCGATCAGCACGGGTTCAGCGTGATCTCCCGCCGCTGGGTCGTGGAACGAACTCTGGCCTGGCTCACCGCCTGCCGCCGACTGGCCCGCGACTACGAACGCCACCCCGAGGTCTCCGAAGCCCTCATCCGCTGGGCCGCCATCGCCGGCATGACCCGTCGGATCACCCGCGGCCACCCCGCCCGCCGCCAAGCCCGCGGCACCTTCACCTGGACCTGATCAACACCCTCTCAAACACGCTCTCAAACTCGATGGGTGTGAGTCGGCCGAGGCGTCGTTGCTGTCGGCGGCAGTGGTAGGTGCGTTCGATCCAGGTCACGATGGCCAGGCGTAGCTCGCAGCGCGTGTGCCAGCGTTGCCGGTCGAGGACGTTGCGTTGCAGCAGGGCGAAGAACGATTCCATCGCGGCGTTGTCGCCGCAGGCGCCGACTCGGCCCATCGAAGCGACCAATCCGTTGCGGTGCAACGCCTTGACGTACTTACGGGACCGGAACTGGGCGATCGGAGTGACGAGCGGGACGGCGAGATGGTCACGTCGGGGCTCGCGTTCGCGGCAGGCGAGCGCCAGCCGGAGCCGACATCTCGCGGGCCGCCTGGGGATCGAGCCCACCCGGGGGGACTCATCCGGGCGCATCGCCGTCGCGCTCCGGCCGTCACGGGACCGGGACCGGGCCGACCACTGGTTTCAGGCTCCGCTGCTCGGCTTCGGGGTTCGGGTTCAGTGACAGCTGGCGTCAGGGCCGTCTCATCGTCAGGCCGGTGCAGCGCTTCGCCGTGGCGAGCTTGTCTTCGATCCGCTCCTTGGCCGCACCCGACACGAGCACGGGCCGCCCGGTGCCAGAAACCGTGGCCGGCAGGAACTCGTTGCGCATCACCGTCCGCCCGCGCACAGTCAGCCGCAGTATGCCGGAGTCGGTGCTGTGCGAGTTGCCGTACCAGAGGAAGTTACCCAGCCCGTAGTGCACGTAGGTCTCACCCAGCCAGCCGTCGGCGAGCAGCGTGTGCGCGTGCGTGCCGAGCACGATGTCGGCGCCGGCGCGGGCCATCCGGCTGGCGAACGTCTTCATCTCCCCGTTTGGACAGGAGCTGCCCTCGGCCCCCCAGTGCATGAAGACGATCACCAGGTCGGCCTGGTTGCGGGCGGCCCGCACGGCAGCGGTGGCCCGGGCCCCGTCGAACGCCATCGCGACCCCCGGCCGGCTGTCCGTCGGCTTCCACTGCGCGGCCAGCTCGTGCACCTGCGACATGCCGAGTACCGCGATCCGCACACCCTTCACGGTGGTCAGCCACGGCGCGTACGCCGCGTCGGCGTCGCGTCCCGCGCCGAACACTGGGAAGTCCGCATCCGCTGCCGCGTCGAGGGTGTCAAGCAGCCCCACCTGGCCGTAGTCGAGGGTGTGGTTGTTGGCGATCGACGCCGCGTCGATCCCCGCCGCGCGCAGCGCCGCGTATGCGGTCTTCGGCGATCGGAAGTGGAAGCGTTTGGGCTGCGGCGTACCGCGGTCGGTCACCGCCGTCTCGAGGTTCAGCAGCGTGAGATCGGCGTCGCGTAGCACCAGGGCGATGCGACCGAACGCCGTCTCCGGGTCGTCCAGCAGGCGCAGCGTGCGGCCGGTGAAGTGGACGTCGCCCGCGAAGGCCAGGCGCAGCTCGACCGGCGCGGCCACGCTCGGAGCGGCAGGGCTCGGCGATGCCGTGGCGCTCGGCGTCGCCGAGGCCGCGGACTCCCGACCGGTCGCGCGGTTCGACGGTTCGGCGGTACAGCCGGCTAGCGCGGCGCCGACCGTGATGGCCGCCAGCGTCGCGCGTCTCGCACGCATCGTGGTGCTGCTCACCCCGCACAGGGTACGGGTGGGCGCCGGGTCGTGCGCGGCCGTCAACTACCGCTGCCTGCTGTGCGTCCGTTGCTGAGATCGCGAATATGATCCTGCTGGTGAAGCCCCAGGTGGTCATGCTGGACCTTGGAGTGATTCCGTCGCCGTCTGGGTCGGGTGAACTGCTGCTCGCGGACGATCGTAGTTGTCGCCTCGTCTTTGTACCCACGGTGGAAGCAGGGGCACCACGAGTGGCAATGGCGACCTTCGCCGGCTTTTCGCAGGTGATTTTTGGCTACCCGAATGATGAGGCGCTGTCCGGTCATCCTCTCCAGGGTCCAACGGATACCTGGGACTACGGGTTCTATGAGGTGCAAGGATCGCCGTGGCCCCGCCGATTGGAGGCACAGAACCGTGTGAACTTTCCCGACCGGACATCCTCCTGGCGGCAGCGGCACTTCCTCCTGGTGTGCCATGAGGATCTTGTGGAGGTCCTCGCCGATGATGTGACAGTTGAGCTGTTCGACCAGCCGTTCGAGGAGGTGGCACTGCACGCGTTACGCCTGAACTTGCTGGGCAGCTTCTGATGTCGTTACCACGTGCCAAGCCGGCCGATGCCGGCCGAAGGTCGCCAGCAGGCCGGCGGGCGTGGGCGCACTGACTGCTCCGTCCCGAAGGAATGACCGCCGACGGGCCGAGCTGCGCGAGTAGCTCTTCCGAGCTGACCAAACGATTCACTGACATCCACAGACGTCCGTCGTGCTCGCGGCTGTCGTCACCCAGTTCGTCGCCCAACGCAGCCCGGATCTCAGGTGTAGAAGCCGCGTCCGTACTCCTCTGGACTGACCGTGAAGTCACTGGGCCTGGTCCGCTTCAGGAACTCCAACCGCTCCGCGAAGAGGTCAATCGCTCGTTGGAGGCCGCACCCCTCGGCCTCACGGATGGCCTGCATCGCCACGATGATCCGCCGTTGCACGATGAGGTCATCGATCGTCTGCCAAGCGTCCACGCGGTCATCCTGCCGGGCGACCGTCAGCTTAGGAGTCGGATTGATAAAGCCGGTGAGTAGTCACGTCGCCTAAACATCGACCGGGGACGGCACCCGGTCGATGTCGTGCGAGGGACCGCTGTTGACCCCTTGCTGACCACTCCATCGGGCACGAGTCGGCCACGGCAGCGCATCCACAAGGGCTGACGTGAGCCCCAACCCCGGCGGTCGCTAACCGACGGATCGAGTCACCGAACGCCAAGCATCGAAGGCCCAACTGTTGTCGGTCGTGTCCGCGCTGCTAAAGACCGTTTCCAAGTACGTTGCGTTGATGAAGTTATAGCCGTAGAGCGTGAACTTGATATTGCCGTCTTGGCGGTAGAGCCAGGCGGCACGATGGCCGACCCCGTCTCGGCCGCCCTCACCCACCTTGCCTACCGGGTCCGGTGGCAGTTCGGCATCGAGTGAGGCGATGATGTCGGCCCCATCGGCGCACCGCCATGGATTTCCTGTCGAGACCCGCATCGTGCGGCCGGGCGCGCGCCACGTTGTGACACCGTCTTCAGCGCGCTCCGGAGTCCAAGCACCGGAAAGTTCGATCGACCAACCGTCATCCAGGGACCTCCGCACGCCCCAAGTGTGACCCCGCGGCTGGCGATCCGTCGATCGGCCACAGAGGTACAGGACAGGTAACCTCAAGTCGGTGTGAAGGAACGATCACGGCCGCGCGACTAGCCATGATGAAGAAGCTGAGCAGCGCAAACCGTGCGCAACATTCGTCAGCGTCCAGCGTTGTTCGCGCTCGTCGTCACTCAGCTCGTCACTCACCCACCGCCCGCACCTCGGCGGACTCGCGTGTCCATGATTGGTGCCACGCTTCGAGGCGCGCAACGACTTGCTCAAGGCTTACCTCGAATGCAGCATCGTCGAGGTCTCGTTCGCGGCGACAGCACCACAACTCATTAAGATCATCTTCGATCGCACCCAAGTCCATGAGCCGATCGGCGGATGCAAGAGCCGCGCCAATTGCCTCGTCCGCATTCTCGGAGCTGATGGTCACCTTGTCCGCGAGTACGGCGAGCGTGCAGCGCACCTCGGCGACGACGCCACGCCCGGCGATCTCCACGGCCCGTAGGGTGCCCACCGGACCGTGGATAATCTCGGCGAACAGGCCGAGGATCCGAGATCTGCGTACCACCACCTCGTCCTTCATCGCCTACTCCTCTTCCGTCGCGACAGATCCAGCCTCGGCCACTCTCGGATAACCCAGAGTCCTCAGCGTCGTCAAGCTGCTATTGACGCCGCGCGACTGTCCCGCGCCTCACAGATGGTTGACACGGCGGCCTGGGTTGATGCTCGACATGATCGTCCCGCGTCATGTTGAGCCCGCGGCTCGCAGCAAGACCGGAGGTTCAACAGGCCAGGTGCGGCTAAAGGGGATCCAGAAGCAGCACGCCCCCGTAGGGGTGGATCGGCAGGTCAAGCCAGGCCGCTGGGGCCAGCCGTACAGCCATCCATCCGTACAGCCAGGCCCGCCCGCTGACGCCGACGCTGCCCGACAACGACGGACGGGCTGACCAGCAGCGCCATCACCTGACCAGCCGTCCCCGATCTTCTTCTAAACCCCAGGCCGCTCCGGGTCCCCGCGCCGTCGCTTGACAACCGCCATTGAGACTCGGCGGTAAGGCGCTCCACCTTGTCCCCGCCCGAGGAGGCTGGACGGTCTGCCGACTGCCCGACGAGGAGATCTGCCTACTTAGCGGCCAGTAGCTGCTGGAACTCAGCCCAGCCCGACACGTATGGTCCTCGTGCGGGCGGCTAAGCAGGAAGAGCGAGGAACGAGTGGTTCGCTGGAAGGTTATCGCTGGAAATTTGCCCCTGTCGGTTGCCGGCCGGTTTAAGCCGTGGGCGATTTCGGTGGGACACAGCAAGTTGCTTCTGCGAGGGGTAATCGGAGATCCGGAGGGCGACGAACCGTTGCGGGTCTTCGATCTCCTCTTCCAGGATGTCTCGCGCATTTGCTTGGCCGACGCCTACTCAGAACTGTATCTTCGGGCGGCCCCGGAGGCTCGGCGGGCTGCCGAGGCGGAGCGCTTGGGTGTGCGGTGGCCAAGCGCGACGATGTACCTCGTGGATCGAACGCGAGACACCGACTATGTGGTCGCTGGCCGGGTGTACTGGGCCGCGGTAACCGTCCCACCCGGAGCGTCCAGTCCCTTACTCTCCGATGATCCAGACGGTCAGGAGATTGCTGACGTTCTCTACTTCGCCTGAGTGAGCGGCTTGCGCCGCGACCGCTCGGTCAAACTGCGTCGTCCCCTCCGCTTGTGGGCTGTGCCGGTAGCGTGCCATTCGGTGAGGCAACAGGGGCCAGCCGAGGCCAGGCGAGAACGCTGCGGCCAGGGCGCTAACCCAGTAGACAGCCGGACATCGACAATTCCCAAGACAGTCTCGCGAGCTGCTTCATATGCTGGGCAGGTGTCGGAGGCTGTGCTGCCAGAGCAGCTGGCGCGACAGCTCGCGCAGACTGCGTCGAGCGAGGATCCTCCGCGCGTCCTCGAGGCGATAGCCACAGAGCACCTGCGAGCCGGGGCTTCCCGGGAAGCCCTGCTCGGGGTCTGCGAGGTAGCTCGCCACAGGTGCGAGGACGAGACTGCCGAGGAGCACATCCTGGACTTGATGGATCGGCTGTCGGGCTGGTGTGCTCCGAGCGCCCGTCTTTAAGAACTTCTAACTCTTTGAGCGTTGGAGTCGGCGCCAGCAGATGATGGCGCAGGCGAGGATGAGGAAGGCTTCGCGGATGTCGTCGCGGACCTCCCAGCGATACGTAGCCGGCGGAAGCAGTGCAGCAGGGCGATGGTCTGCTCGACTACCCATCGTCGGGTGCCGAGGCCGGAGCCGTGGGCGACGCCGCGTCGGGCGATGACCGGGGTGTTGCCACTGTCGCGGAGCTGGCGGCGGTAGATGTCATAGTCGTAACCCCGGTCGGCGTAGATCCGCTCGGGTCGCTGTCGGGGCCTGCCGCGGATGCCCTTGATCCGGGGAACCCGACGCCAAACCCGGCACAGGACTCACCAGCCTTCATGCCCTCCATGACGTGCACCTGCGCGGGCTGGTCCACACACGCCGACCCGACCTGGCCACCGACCTGCTCGGTTCGCGACCATATGTCCGCGACTGCGATACCACCGCAATGGCAGGCGATTTCCACGTCACCACCGGCGAAGTGCTCTTGGCCTGCGCCGACACGTCCCAAGCCGAAGCGGCGTTCCAATCGGCCATCACCATCGCCGAGGAGCACCGCCTACCTCACCAGATCCCGCGCACCCTCCGGTCCTGCACATCGCGTCTTCCCGCTGTCGGGGAACTCGCGCACCAAGCGCTGGAAAGGCTTCGCATCCCCGCGTCCAACCCGGCCGGCAGCACGCAGGCACCGTAATCGGCATTCGCGACGCGCGACACCCGTGGGCCGCGACCATCCGAGTCGACCGCAAGCGTGACGACCACACGGGGCTGAGGCGTTGTCGGCGGCCCGGCACACCCTGTGTGCCGGGCCGGGGCATGGGGCGTCAGGACGCGCGGCTTAGCGCTTGCGGCCCACGCCGCCGACGGCGTCGATGTCGGCCGGCGTGTCGACGTCGTCGTCGGGCCGCCACTGCGGGCACGGTACGATGCCCGGCTCCACCAGTTCCAGGCCCTCGAAGAACCCGGCGATCTGGTCGGGCGAGCGCAGCGTGTACGGCATCGCCCCGGTGTCGTTGTAGTCGTCCTGCGCCTGCTGCATCTCCGAGCTGATCAGGCTGGTGCCGTCGTTGAGCGAGAGGTAGCTGCCGGATGGCAGCGGCGACAGCAGTTCGCGCGTGACTGACCGGGCCATTTCGTAGTCGGGTACGTGGCCCATGACGCCGCTGAGGATCAGCCCGATCGGCTGCTGGAAATCGAGCGTCTTGCCGGCCTCGGCGATGACCGCGGCGGGATCGTGGAGGTCCGCGTCGAGGTAGGCGGTCTTGCCCTCGGGCGTGCCGACCAGCAGCGCACGGGCGTGCACCAGCACTAGCGGGTCGTTGTCGACGTAGACGATCCGGGCGTCCGGCAGAATCCGCTGCGCCACCTCGTGGGTGTTGTTGGCCGTCGGCAGCCCGGTGCCGACGTCGAGGAACTGGCGGACGCCCGACTCGACGGCGAGGAACTTGATCGTGCGGACGAGGAACTGCCGGGAGGCGCGGGCGACGTCGACGACCCCGGGGTAGACCTGGCGGTACTGGTCGCCCGCTTCACGGTCGACCGCGAAGTTGTCCTTGCCGCCGAGCCAGTAGTTCCAGATCCGCGCCGAATGCGGTATCGACGTGTCGATCTTCTGCTGCGCGTCGAGCTTGCCCGGCTCAGGTCGGCCGCTTGCCGGCGAGTCCACGGTCACGATGAACACCTTCGTTTCGACTGCGTTCGCGGGATTGAGGTCGCGGACCGGTCCATTCGGGGAAGTCACGATCCGCAACCGTGTCACGGTATAGAAGGACAGGGATGAACGCCACTGCCGGATGGTTCTTCGCCCGATCGTCGGCTCGTCTACACGACCCCGCGGTCGCCGCGCGGGACCTCGCCGCATCGATCGAGCTCACCGGAGGACCCCACTCATGATCACCATGCCGCTCACCATCGATAGGATTCCCGACATAGAGAAACCTGTTGGCGTCTACTTCCTCGCCGACAAGCTTGATGACACCGAGGTCTACCAGGACCGGCCGCCCACGCCGGCGACGACAGACTGACAGCTACCGCCGGTGATGCCTGGTGGGCAACGCTCGCCGTAACGCTCGCTGCGACCCGGACAACCCGCCGCAGCGGCCCACGGGATTCCTGCCGGAGCTGACCTGAAGCCACTCCTTACTCGGAACCTGGCCCGGCCTGTCGACGGCGCATCGTGCGGATCCACCCCTGGGCGGTATGCCGGGGCACGTCGTAGTGGTCGGCGACGGCAGCCACACTCCCGGCTTGCTGGTAGACCGCTTCGAGATCGGCCGGCGAGCGCCGGTACACCCGCCCCTTGCCTGCAGAGGATGTGGCTTTCGCGGTCCGCTTCGTGGCCTTGCCCGCCGTATTCGTGGCCTTGGCACCCGCTGCGGTCTTCTGCTTGCCCGCTCGGCTGCGGGTCACGCCAGCGCCCGGCACCCGGCTGGCCTTCTTCGCCTCGCTTGCCTTGGTCGCCGGTGACGCCTGCTTGGGCACCACGACGTCAACCGCACCAGCGCCCTCAGGGCTACTCGTAGCCGGCTCATCAGCGGCCGCCGTAGGGGCGGTGGCCTGGACCGCCGCCGGCCCGGCGGCGGGCTCACCGTTCTCAACGGACACACCGCCGGCTGCGGGCACCTCGTCGGATACGGCAATGGGCGGCGTAGCTATCGCCTGCTGGCCGCTGGCGGCGGGCGCGATCGCCCTCAAGAGCAGGTCCAGGTCGACCGCGGGGATCTGGCCCACGGTCAGCCCGTCGCCCTGCCCGGCCCGTACCACCAGTTCGGTGATGCGTGGCGTGGTGTCATTCACCTCGACCTTCAGGGTTGTGGTCGCGTGACTGGGATCGTCTGCGGCGATGGTGATGGTGTAGGAACTCATCGAATCGTGGCCTCCAATGTGGACACCGATAGTTGCCTCATGTAAGACGTCCGGCAATGCGACAGGAGCTCCACCTGTTCGCAGGTCGGTGTTGGTGACGAAAGTACCGCAGATCCCCCTGAGCTGATATTTCACCCATCACCGATCATCCAGGTCGGTGGCTCAAGCGGTACGACGCCGCGTGTTCTTGATCCTGCCGGCGACGGCGGTTGCGGCCTCACGGTGCAGCCGCTTGACGACGCTCTGGTAGGTGTCGCGGGTGAGTGTCGCGCGGTTCGTGCCAGCGCCGACCCAGAACAGCGACGCCGAACGGCTCCCGGTCTGCTCCCCCAAACCCCTGATGGTCACCGCCCAGCTCGACCACGGCGCCCAATACGCCCGCGTCATTGAGACGGTGAGAGAGAACGTCGACCAGGTGTGGCGCTCGCCACCTCCGCGTGGAACCGGCACACATGCTTGGACGCTAGGGTCCAGATCTGGGTTCCCGGAAGCGCTGCTGGGAGGTTGCCGGATGATCGTGTCGCACCCAGCAAGGCGGGCCATCTAACATCCCCCCCGGCCTGCTCATAACCGATGCAGGCCACAAGCCCGGCATGGTCAGGGCGGTCAGGCGTGCACGTTTGCGAGCGGCGCCGCGACGTCTTAGGATGGACCAAACCGTCCTGTCATTTCATGGTCGACGGAGCGACCGAACTCATCGGGCCAACGACCTGCCGCTACTCGAGGACGGTGCATGCAGGAGCCGCCAGCCGCGGAACCGACTGCGGCGGGCGCGCGCCGAGGCCCGACCGAGATTGCGACGTAGTCGCCGAAACGGCGCGACGAATCTGACACCAACTAGACGGCACGACCGCTCACGCCAGCACCGCATCTGCGGCACGGAACACAACCCAGCTCGGCGAAAGCCGAACTCCACGACAAGGAGCAAGAAATGAACGAAACCAAGCAGTCCGCCGAAGATCTGGCAATCCTCGAACAGCTCAACCTCGACTACATCCACTCGGACGAGGCCAGCGATGCCAAGCGCTTCAGTGAATTCCTCGCCGAAGATTTCATCGCGCAGACACCGGGTGTCACCCGCAACCGAGAGGAGTACCTCGAATACATCGCCAAGCCCCGACCCATCAAAGACATCACTTTGCACGACTTCAAGATCCGCATCCTCGGCGACGTTGCGCTGATCCACGGCCGCGTCACCTACACCATGATCGCCGATGGAGTGGTGCAAGAAGCGCTGTACACGGACGTGTACCAGAAGCGCGAGGGCACCTGGGTCTGCGTCTCCGCCTGCGCGATCGCCCCGGGCGCCTGACCCGCCAGCATGTCTGATATTCCGGCCCAGGCACGCTACGAACAGTTCTTCGAACTCCATCGTGGCCCCGATACGTTGAAGGGTGACCGATGAGCAGCGAGGGGCAGGCACTGGTAGGCGAGGAGTTGATCGACAGCCTCGATCGGGGCCGCTTTGAGCTCTACCGCGACGGCGAGCTAGTCGGCTGGCTCTACTACACCCACCTGAAGCCCAACCGGTACGCCCTCCGGCACACCGAAGTCGAGTCGAGTCATCAACATCAAGGCGTGGCGGGCGCGATGGTGCGGCGAGTACTCGACGAGATCCGCGCCCGCGAAGGCACGATCACCGCAATCTGCCCCTTTGTGGTCGACTACCTCTCGCAAACGACCACCTATGCCGATCTGATCGACGCCCGACACCCGGGCTACTCCGATCGTGCTGCTGCCGAGTCGGCGCGGGCGAAGGCCGGTGGCTGAAACGACCGGGCCGCGCGCTGGAGACCCCTCGGACGAGCCCTGTCACGGCCTCACGACGTGATCGCGCGGTGGCCTGATTTCTTCGCAGCACCCGCCGTGTCACGCGCGGCAAACCGCCACGCGGTCAAGCCCGCCGCGCCGTCACCTGGACCTGATCGACCCCATCTCAACGTGCTCTGAGCGCCTGAACGACGAGTTCGGAGGTCGCCAGCAGGAAGACCGGACTGCTGCGAGCCTGCTTCGATGACAGGGCTGGGTATCGAATCACCCGAGGGGCGCCGCCGTGGGCATGGCACCCTCGGCGATCTTGAGTCGCGTCCAGATGTTCATGTTGATCACAACGGCTACGATCTCCAGGATCTCGTCCTCCGTGAAGTGCGTGGCCAGCCGGTCGTGTGCCTCCTGGATCCGCTGGTCGACGGTGGCGTCGGCGGCTCGGGTCAACGCCTCGGTGTAGGCCAGCGCGGCTCGCTCCGCCTCGGTGAACAGGTGTGTCTCCCACCACGCGGTGAGCGTCTCGACCTTGGACTGCGGGATGTCGGCGGTGCGCGCAGCGGCGTGGTGCACCAGAAGGCAGTAGCTGCAGTTGTTGATTTGTGCGACGCGTAAACGCAGAGGCTGGGCCAGGGTCCGTTCCACCCGGAGCGTGGCGGTATGGCCGAAAGCTGCGGCCCCAGCGTTTGCCAGAGCCATGAGTTGCTCGTTCGACGCGGCGTTCAGTCGGACGTTCTGGATCCTGGTATCCAAGGGATGACCTCCTGTAGGTCACAACGACAGCACCGCGGGGTGGGCACGTCCACGTCCGTACGGCCGCGCCCTGTCCGGCCGAAAGCGGCACCCGCGGTGGCCTGAGCTGCGATCGAACCGCTTTTGCGGGGACCCGGATTGAGGCTAGTCGTCCGGCTCCAGTAGGTAGGCATCCTTCGGAGGTGAGTACCGGTAGAGGTCGCTGGCGCACCAGCGCAGCATGCGCTGTATCGGCCGTTCAGTCGTCTGTGGCGGACGATCGGCCATTTCCATGTGCATGTGCCCATTCACGACGGCTACGAAGTACGGGTGACCAACGAGGTAACCGTTCCCCTGCTGCCCTGCGCCTCTATCGACGACATCGTCGCCTTTTACGAGGTGCTCGGGTTTCACACCACCTACAAGCAGCGCAAGCCCAACCCGGCCGTGGGGTTACAACGTGAAGATCTACATCTGCAGTTCTTCGAGATGGCGGGGTTCGATCCGGCGCAGTCCTACGGTTCGTGTATCGTGCTGACCCCGGACACGGGGCAGCTGTACCGGGCTTTCGCGGCGGGAATGCGCGCCGCGTACGGCAAGGTATTGGTCTCCGGGACGCCGCGGATGACCCGGCCCCGGGCGCGGAAGAACGCCGACGGGCTGAGCGGCTTCAGCGTCATCGATCCAGGCGGCAACTGGATCCGCGTCTTCCAAAACGCCCCGGCCTCCCCCGCGCCGGCGTCGACTGGGCGGCTGGGCAAGGCGATGGCGAACGCCGTCGTGCAGTCCGACTCCAGAGGGGACGCCCGGCAGGCGGCTCGGATTCTTGACAGTGCGTTGGCCCATCCCGAGGCAGATGACGACCCAGTCGCGTTGGTGGAGGTGCTCGTCTACCGCGCTGAGGTTGCGATGGTCCTGAACGATCCGGCCACGGCGGTCGAGATGCTGGCCCGTGTTGACCGCGTCGCGTTGAGTGCGGACGAAGCCACGCGGGCTGCTGCTGCGTATGAGGCCGCTACCGACCTTGCGGCGGCGCTGTCCTAGGTGCCGCATTCAGCCGACACCGTGCCCTGGCTGAGACCTTGAGCCAGGGCACGGTGTCGGCTATTTGCCGGGAGCGGTCTCGGTCAGCCGTAGCGGCCGGTAGCCGTCGGTGTCGAGTTGGGCGAGTTCGCCGTCGATGTCGACGGAGTGGGTGCCGTAGAAGTGCACGTTCTCGTGGTGGGTGCGCCAGATGTGCGCCAGGACCTCGTCGTCGACGTCGCGGTCCGGCGCGGGGCGGCCACGCCGAGGCCGTGGTACTCCGTTGGCCAGCAGACGATCGTGTTGGTGGCCAGGGTCAGGCACCACATCTGCTCAGTCTGCTTCTCGTGATGCCGACGCTGCAGCGCTCCCTCGCCCGCGTACGCGAGCGAGCGGCGCAGCGCGTGCAGGTTCTCGCCTTTGTTCAGCTGCCGGGCGATGCGCCGCCGGTAGGTCTCGTCGGCCAGGTACCGGGTGGCGTAGACGGTGCGGCACAGCGCCCCGTACTCCTTGATCGCGCTGGTCAGCGCGTTCTGCTGCCGTTTCGAGGAGCACAGTTTGCAGACCACGGGCGCCGTGGTGGCGTGCCCGCCCTGCACGGACGCGGCGACCCGCAGCAGGTCGTCCCACGTGTTCGTGATCAGGTCCAGGTTCAATCGGCGGGTCAGCAGCATCTCGGCGCGCGGGTACCGGTCCAGGAAGTCGGCGCGGGGGCCGGCCCGGTACAGGGTGATCTTCCCGAGGTCGCGGATCCGCGGTGAGAGTTGCTTGCCGACCAGGTCGAACAGGGCAAAGGTGGCCAGAGTTGCGCCGTGGGTGTTGGTGGTGTGCTCGAACACCGGCAGATCGGTTTCGTTGCCCCAGCCCGTCGAGCACGTAGTGCGGCTCCGGCCGGTCGCCATGATGACCTTCGTGTCGAACGTCGGGTGCTGGTCGGAGACGTGGGTGTAGGTGGAGACGCCCTGCGCGCGGGCGAAGTACCGCGACAGGTGCCGGGCGGTGATGCTCTTGCCCTTGACCGGGGCTTGACGGTGCGTGACTACCCCTGGCAGCACACTCTGGCTGTGGTGGGGATGGTGGGTCCGCCGCCCGGATCGCGGTGGCGTTGGTGGTCGCCACGACGAGGTCGCGGTGCCCGGAGAATTGCGCTCATGGCTTGCGCCCCTGCCTCGGCGCGCCGCAGCAGGGTCAGCCGCCTGTTTTCCTCTGACAATGACGGGCCTGCTCGACGATGGTGTGCTGCAGCAGTTCGCGGGCCGCTGGCCGTCACCGGGCTACGGTACCTGGGTTGGGTCACCGCCGACCGTTGCCTCGCCCTGCCACGACCCTGCCTGTGCTGCCTACTCCTGATCTTCTGACAGAAGGTGTGTCCTGGCGCGGGAGATGCTAGACCACTAGCGTCCCCCTGATGTGCGACATGAGGGTCTGAGTCGAAAATGAACCTCAGTGGACCGGGGCGACGGTCGCCTGGTAGCTGAGTTGGTGGAGTTGGCCGATGAGGTGGCGGGCCTGTCGAGCGGGGTCGGTGCGGGTCAGGAAGTAGGCCGCACCGAGGTCGTGGTAGTCGGCATCGTTGCTGATCATGTGCCAGATGGCGGTGAGGATGAGGAGTCGTGCTTCCTCAGCGGCAGATCCGGATGCCGCCGGACGACGAACAAACATGTGCTCTGGCACACTCAGCGGCGTGTTGACCACCCTCACCCTGCGAAACGTCGGCACCGCCGCCATCGTGGTTGGACTACTCGTCGCGGTCCTTACCCTCGGCACCGCCACCGACCGTCCATTCATCCTGGCTGGGCTGCTCGTCCTCGTCGGTACTGGCCTGCGGTTGGAGGCTGCCGTCCGCGCCCGAGGCACACGCCTCCAGGGCACCGGCCACTGATCTTCAAGGCAGTGCACGCAGTATCGCCATGTAGGCGCGACCGATGCGGCCAGATCGGCACGACTCCTCGCCGGGGCGCCGCCGCCCCCGCCACTGCGTACCGTGACGCCCGATTGGTGGCATGGGGGTACGCCTCATCGTGGCCAGCGATCATCTCGCCGCGGTTCGGGACGGCACTCAAGGGTTCCCCACATCTGGCCTGAAGGATCAAGAGCGGCCCGGCCGAGTGCCATGGCCGCGCCTGCCCCGACATCGGCCTGCAGACAGGAATCTCTTGTCGCCTCGGATAACCCACTGTTCCCGAACGGGTGCTCGGTGTGGGAGTGTCGCGGCTGGGAGGTCTCCATGCCGCACTCGCCTAGGGATCATCTCGTTGACCTCGCCCGTGAATGCGCCGTCCGGATCGAGGATGATGCCGGCGGGTTTCTCGGCTCCGGGTTCTTTGTGGCCTCGGGTCATGTCATGACCTGTGCGCATGTCGTCGAGGGCATGACGGCCGGTCGGTTGCGGGTGGGGTGGTCCAACGCCCGGTTGCAGGTGTCGGAGGCGGTATGCGTTCCCGAGCATGCCGGGGCGGGGCGAACGTACGAGGTGCCGGATCTGGCCCTGCTCAAGGTGGACGCACCACCGGGTCATCCCATCGTCTGGTTGTCGCGCTCGGCCCCGTCGGCCTGGACCCAGGCGATGGCGATCGGGTTCAGCCGTCAAACACCCGCGACCCACCCGGCCGCGGACACCGCGACGTTTCAGGTCGTCGGTTCCTCCGCCCCACCCCTACTCAAGGTGCGCGACGGGCGGATACCGGCCGGCATGAGCGGCAGCCTCGTCCTCGACATGAACGCCGGGTCCGTGTGCGGGGTGGTGAAGGCCGCCACCGACGATCCGGGGAGTCCGGAAGGATGGATCCTCCCGAGCCAGCACGCCTGTGCGGCCTTCGACGGCCTGGCGGAGGCCAATGCACAACGGCATCCGCGCGGCTCAGCCTGGTGGAAACTGGCCACGCACCGGGCGGCATTGGCCCGGCGGCTGTTCGGCATCGCCTACCCGGCCCGGACTCCCGAACCGCCGAGCGATCCGCCGCCCTCGTGGTGGCTGGATCCGCGGCACCGGGTCGTGAGCTTTCTTCCCCGTCCCGAACTCGACGTGCTGACCGCCTTTGCGGCCGACGAGGCGGCGAGCGCACCGATGATCAGGCTGCTGCGCGGCCCAGGTGGCTCCGGCAAGACCCGCCTCGCTCTGGAGCTGGCCGACCGCCTGTTCGGGCAGGGTTGGGTCGCCGGCGTGCGGCAGCCACCGGAGGCCGAGGACGTGCGCCGGCTCGCCGACATGATCCAGGAGGCCACCGACCTGGGGCACCGGGTGCTGGTGGCGTTCGACTACGTCGAGGGCTACCGCACCGAGCTCGAGAGGCTGGCGGAGGCGGTTGCGCCGGACGCGGTGCGCTTCCTGCTGCTGGCCCGCTCGGCCGGGACTTGGTGGACGCGGTTCTCCCCGGGAGGCGAGGCGCGGTATCGGATCAACCGTGAGCCGATCGTCCTCGGGCTGCCAGGAGACGGGCCGGATGGCACGAAGGCCGCGTTCACCGTTGCGCTGCGGACGTTCCGGGAGCACATGGGCAGCGCGAGACCGGACGGCGAGGCGGGATCCGAGCTCGTCCGGCGCGCCGCCGGCTGCCGCGACATGCTCACCCTGCACGCCGCCGCGCTCGTCAGCGCCATTCACGAGCGTGATCACGGAAGCCTGCCAGTAGCGTCGGCCTCATGGGCGGACTCGCTGGATGAGCTGGTGCGGCACGAGCAGCGGCACCTAGAACGCGCTGGCCGCCGGCTACGGCTGGATTGTGACCCCGATCTGACCGGCGAGGCGTTGCTGCTGCCGAGCCTGTTCGCCGCCCGAAACGCGGCTCAGGCCGGTGAGGTGGTCGGCCGCCTGTCCGCGATCGCGGGCCCTCAGGTCAGGCCGCTCGCCGGCCTGCTGCACGAGCTCTACCCAAACTCGACCGCCCTGCGATGGTGGGCGCCGTTGCCCCTGGACCGGCTCGCCGAGACCCTGCTCGCCCAGGTGGTCGAGGACGCGTTGGACGGGCCGGCCTACCTGGGGGCGGTGTTCGCCTCTAGCGCGGTGTGGCAGGCTGTCGATGGGCTGGTCCTGCTCCTGCGGGTTGCCACTGACGACAGTGTGCCTGAGGCGATTCGGCGCCAGGTCGACGCGGGCCTCGACACCGTCGTACGGGCCCGGGGGTTCCTTCTGCTGGCGGCGCTGTGGGTCGCCGAAACCCGGGTTCATGGCGAGGCACCTCGCACCAGCCGCTATGTCGCCGGGCTCTCTGCAGCGGACGCCCTCGGGCGGGTCGAGGATCTGCGCCGCAGCGGTCGGCGCAGCCTGCAGGAGTTCGCGTTGGTTCTGCTCGACCGCGCGGAGGAGGCGGCCCGGCAGGCGCCACGGCGGGACAGTCTGGTGACTCGAATCGTCGGCGGGGAACGACCGGCGCTCCCGCCGATGCTCGTCATTCTGCGCGCCATGATCCTCGTGCAACTGGAACGCTATGCTGAGGCGATTAGCCTAGCCGGCGGCCTGATTCCCGACCTGCGGGCCGACGTGGCCGCTCGCGCAGCCGAAAACGTGCCGCCCGAGCAACCTCTCTTCCGCATCGGGATGCGCGGCGACCGGTTGCATCTGCTGGCCTCGGAAGGCGATGGCAGCGAGATCTTGGCGATGGCGTTACAGGTGCATGCCGCGGCGTTGGAGGGTGACGAGCAGGACGGCGCCGCGCTGACGTTGCGCGCCGAGGCTTGCGAGGTCGCCCGCCGAGGCTCGATCTGGAATCGGGATCTCGCGCGGCGCCTGATTTATTACTTGTGCGAGCTGGCCGAGAAACACAGCAACCGGGGTGATGCCTCCGCGGCCGAGTCGCTGCTGGTCGAGGCGGCCGAACGCGCCCGCGCCCAGCTGGAGGACACCCCGAAGACCCCGCTCGTGCTGCTCGCCCGCCTGTTCGACCGTCAGGGGCGGCATGACGAGGCGGCCGTGTTACAGCGTCAGTTGGGTGGCGAGGCCGATGGCATCGAGCCGGATCCGGAGGCGGCCGTCTTCGAAGAGGTCACGGCTGGTTGGAGGCGCTCGGTCGAGCTGGCCGGACGCGGTCTCCTGGCGGAGGCGCGGTCTGCGGCCCAGGTGTACCTCAATGCCCTGCGGGACTTGGCTGACGAGGACCCGCAGACGTACACCGAACACCTGCCGCTCTTTCTCTGCCAGGCGGCCGAGTTGGAGCTGCCGCGGGACAAGCTTGATCTCTACGGTGAAGCGATCCGGGTGCTTCGCATGAAGGCTCGGGCTACGCCACCGGATTTGCACATGCTCGGCCTGGTCCATCTGAATCTCGCCGACTGCCTCATCGATCTCGATCGTCCCGAGGAGGCGATGGCCGCCGCGACCGAGGCCGTGCGGTACTTCGACCGGTACGCCGAGCATGCGCCCGGAAAGACCGCTTCCCGGCTAATCACCGCTCTGCACATTGTGGCTCAGACCGCCCCTCGTGCAGGCCGACCGGATCTGGCGGCCGAGGCGGCCCGGCGCGCCGACGAGCTCGTGCGGCAGCACGAGGGTGATCCCCGACTGCAGAACCTGGTGGCGGTGCAGATGCTCCGGTTCCAGGAACTCGAGAAACTACGTGCCGCAGCGCAGGAGGCCACTGAGGCGGGCATGGCGGAGCGCGCCGCGGAGCTGCTGCGTCAGGCATCCGTAATCGGCCGCGACATGCTCGGCTGGCGGATGTCCGCACAGAACAGGAAGGCGTGGGCGGCCCGGCTGCTCGCCATTGCCCTTGGTCTGCTCAGAGCAGGCGACAACGAGGAGGCGGATCGCGCTGTCGACGACATCATCCGGTCGGAACCGAGCCTCCTGGCGCATTCCGCCCGCGTCCACATCCGGCGGGGTCATGCGGCGTTTCCGGATGTCGTCGAGGCGGTCGATGGGCTGTTGCGAGCATGCCGGGAGGCTGGCGAGACCGGCGAGCGCCGTCTCATCGACGAGGCTGTGCAGTGGGTTCAGTATCTGGCGCACCGCCCAGAGGCCGCGGAGCACCAGGACGCGATCGTCGGGCTGCTCCTGGGGGTGTTGCCGCTTCCGGTCGATGCCAAGGCGGCTATTCGGGCATTGCTAGGTGTGGTGGAGCGCGTCACCGAGGACGATCTGCCCAGCGATGCCGGTCCGGCCTTGTGCGCGGTGGTCCGGCGGCACGATGACCCGGTTCTCGCGCACTTGGTGTCCACGGTGGCGGTCAAGGTGCCCCTCGATGCTCGCCACGCCGTCTACACGGAGCTGGACGCGGTCATCCGCACTTGGAGCGACGCGGTGCGCGAGGAACGCTGGACGGTCGTCGCGATGATTCCCTGGCTGCGCAGTCAGGCGCTCAGTGCGGCGGGACGCCACGACGAGGCGGCATCCGCACTGATCGAGGCCGTCCCGTGGGTAGACGCGCACTGTGAGCAAGATGCCGACATGTTCCGGGTCGTGGTCCGCGGCTACCTGCGCGCCTGCCGCGATGCCGGCCGGCCGCAGGACGCGGTGGACACGATCGGCGCCCTGTCCGCTGAGTCGCTGGCGATGCTGATGGCAAGCGCCACAGCTCGGGCAGAGGTGCTCGGCTGGCAGGCAGAGACGGCCGGCCGGCTCGGCTACGACGAGCGGGCGCGCCTGACGGCAGCAGCACTCGCCGCGGCGTACGACTCGGGCGAGATGACTGTGATCCATCGTGCGCACCGCGACCACGCCCGGGCCGTGGGGCTGCGCGACACCTTCGACCCCGACGCTTTCGCCCACCTGATCGCGTCCGGCGTCGTCGGCGTCGGCCTTGGTGCTCCCTTCGACGTAGGGTTGGCCGCCAACTCGCTGAACCTGCAACTGTGCTGGCACGACGTCGGAACGGTCGCCGGTCTGGCACGCCGCGTCGACATCATCGACGGGGTGCGTTTCGGCGAGGCGATTGTCCCCGCCCTCAGCGAGAACGCTCAGCGCATGCTCGACCGCGTGCTCGACGCGGTGGTGACCCAATGCGGTCCGGGCCTCGTCGAGCTCACCGCGGTCCGGATGCAGTGGGATCCGTACATCGCTGCGGTCGTACAGGCGCGGCGAGGCGTCGCGGGTTGGTTGCGAGGGCTTCACCGACTGCTGCCCGACTACATAGGCACCGACTGGGAGGCGGTTGCACACGCGTACACGCTCCTTGCGGAGGGACACGACGAGGCCGCCCTGGACGTCGCTGTCGACGGGACGGACCAGGTGCTCATCGCCCGCTGCCGGAACGCGGTGCGGGGCAGGGTACGGATCGATGCCGACCTGGCCTTCGCGATGCCGGTCGCCCTGCTCTTCCGCCACGTCTTCGTGGCGTCGCAGGGCGGCCCGGCCGACGAGGTCGAGGCGCTACTGACCCAGTTGGACGGGTCCGAGCCCTGGTCCGATCTGGTTGCCCGACTCCGCGCTCTGCTCGGCGGGAGCCGGGACCGCCGGCTCGCCGAGACACCGGATGACACGCACCGAGCGGTGATGAACATGCTGCTGGATGCCATACCAGGAGAGGACAACCGTGACCGAAGCTGAGCTCACCGCTGCCGCCGTTGACGAAGCCGCCCGCTGGCGCCGTCAATTCGGTGTCACCCTGGCCATGCTCGTAGCGTTCGCAGCCCTCGTAGCGGCGATGATTTGGCTTGCCCGCAGTGACGACGCCGTCTGGCAGCGGCGGGTGTACATCTTCGGTGCTGTCGAGGCGATAGTCTTCACCGCGGTCGGTTGGCTTTTCGGCCGCGAGGTCAACCGCTCGGCGGTGACCACGGCGCGCGCCGACGCGGAGGCGGCTCGGCAGGAGGCCTCCGACGCCCGAGCGGAGGCCGGCGACGAGAAGGCTCGGGCGAGTCGCGTGGACAGCACGCTCGAGGCCGTCCGAGCGGCGACTCGCGCCGCGACGGCTACAGAGCAGCACGGGATCAGCGACCGCGGTGCCGGAGCCGGCCGGTCTGGCGGATCCGTCGTGGATCTGCGCACTTTCCTACAGGAACTCTTGGACCCGCCATCCGATCGTCCTGATTAGAGGAAACTCAGGCGTGGAACGCACCAACGCCTCAAGCAGAAGACCGATCGAACCCCGCAACACCGGCCGCATCTGCCTCGACCGCGAAGTGCTCATCGGTTGACGCGGACGGAGAGGGTTCGCCGGAACCAACAGGATCACCACCGTAACCTGCCCGAACCCACGCACCCGCCGCGAACGCCCAGCCTCGGCTCGGACGGTAAGGGTATGCCGACGCGGCGCTGCTCGCGGTGCACGGAGCAGCCGCCGCCCGACGACGCCGACTTGACAGATCTGGTCCATACGACAAGCACATCCCTGTCGCCGAAGAGCTCACCGGATCGGGACAGGCCCAATCCGGGATTGGCGGCTTGCTGATAGTTGATGCCCTCCCGAACGGGTGGGGCCGTAGCGTCGAGCGCATTCCGCTCTCGCCATCACGCTCCTGCTCGAGCGCGGCCAGCGGGTCCTCTACCTGCCAGGTGTGGCGGTCAACCGTATCGCCGGTGCATACCGCGGCGAGGGCAAGACCGACGCCAAGAACGCCGCCGTTATCGCTGACCAGGCCCGAATGCGGCGTGACTTGCGTGAGCTACACCTTGACGACACCCTGCTCGCTGAACTTCGCATGCTCACCGCCCACCGCGCCGACCTCGCGGCCGATCGCACCCGCACCATCAACCGGCTTCGAGTACGGCTGCTCGGCATCTTCCCCGCCCTGGAGCGGGCATTCGACTTCACCAACCGCGGACCGCTCGTGCTCATCAGCCAGTTCCAGACACCCGCCGCTCTGACCGCGATCGGGCGAGAGAAACTGGAGCTCTGGCTCCGCGAGCGCAAAGTCCGCCACGCGAACAAGCTCGCCACCGCGGCGATCCAGGCTGCCGAAGCTCAGCACGTCCGTGTTCCCGGTGAGGCAATGGCCGGGGAGCTCGTCGGCCGGCTTACAGCCAACGTCATCGACCTCGACCAGCAACTCGCCGAGCTGGACAAGCTCATCGCTGACCGATTCCACCGCCACCACCATGTCAAGGTGATCACTAGCATGGTCGGTATCGGTGACCTCCTCGGCGCGGAGTTCCTCGCCGCCACCGGTGGCAACCTTGACGGGTTCGCGTCCGCTGACCACCTCGCCGGCTACGCCGGACTGGCACCTACGCCACGCGACTCCGGTCGGCGCGTCGGCAAACCTGCACCGCCCGAAGCGCTACAACCGCCAACTCCAACGCGTCTTCTACGCATCAGCCCTGATCAGCATCCAGCGCAGCCCCTGCTTCAAAATCCTTCTACGAGCGCAAACGAACTAAGGGCAAACGCCACGGTCAAGCCGTCCTTGCCCTCGCCCGGCGCCGCGTGAACGTCCTCTGGGCAATGCTGCGCGACAACCGACCCTACGAAGAAGGACAATCCCTGACCGCCCTCGCCACTTGACAAACGGCATTGAGAATCAGGCGGAGACGACAGCCGTCCGGGTAATCCGCTGCAACCCCTGACCCTCGGCCATCGATACCTGCCGGACGAACACCTCAGGGCGTCTGCCACCAGCCGCCACCTCCCACAGCAAACCGATGGGAGACAGTCTGCCCGGCACGTCCTCAGAACTGACGGATTACACGATCAACGTTCAAAGACGAGGCACTAGCTTGATCTTCAACCTGTGCGTCGTGGCCTCGGGCCCTGGTCGGGCCCCCGCGCCGTCTCCCGCCGACACATCGGCCGCCGCGTCCGCCTCGAATGCGCTGTTGATCACAAGACGGTCAGCCTTCGGCCGAAGGTCACCTCCTGCCGACCTGCATGGGCTTGGAGCACAGCACGTCCGGCAGTGGCAAGTAGCCAAGTGCCTGCCAAAACTGCAACGCGGCGGCGTTGTCCGGCATGACGAGCAGGTTCACCCTCGGGCAGTCCAACTGCCGAAAGCGGCTCTCGAGTTCATTCACCAGCCGGGTGGCTATGCCCCTCCGGTGGTGGGCAGGGTGCACAGCGAGTCGCAGGATCCAGCCCCGCCGCCCGTCATAGGTCCCCATGATCACGGCCACCACCTCGCCGCCCAACTCGGCAACCAGGAACAGCTCAGGGTCGCGGGTGAGCTTGGCTTCCAGCTCAGCGCGGGGAAGGCCATCGCGACCAGCGGCTATCCACACCGCGACGACAGCGTCGTAGTCGCTCCACTGGAACTGGCGGATGTGAATCACAACCTGTCTCCTTGCCCGCGCCCTGCTGACGCGGTTTGCTCATCGACATGGCTCGCATCGCATACGACCACACGGACGCGAGCGCGTTCGCATCGTCCCGACACCTGGGGGATGAGGAAGCCGGCGAGTGGCGGGCCGCTGTCATCAGGCACATCGGCCCGCAGCCGGGCATGCGGCTGCTGGATCTGGGGGCCGGCACGGGTAGCTGGGCCAAGGCGTTCTCATCCTGGTTCCCCGGTGTCGAAGTGACCGCAGTCGAGCCGTCAACGGCGATGCGCCAACGGTCGGTATACCAACCCATCGTCGCTGGCGACGCCGCCGACATCCCGCTCCCCGACGCAAGCGTCGACGCCGCCTGGATCTCCACCGTCATCCACCATGTGCCCGACCTGACCGCCGCGGCACGCGAACTACGCCGCGTCCTGCGCTTCGGCTCGCTCGTCCTGATCCGGTCCGCGTTCGCCGGCCGGCACAAGGCGATCACCCTGTTCCGTTACTTCCCCGAGGCGATCCGGGTACTGGACACTTACCCCAGCGTCGCCCAGGTCGAAGCAGCCTTCGCCGGCGAAGGATTCTCCACCGTCAGCCTGGAGCAGGTCCCACAAATCACCGCCGCATCGTTACACGACGCGGCGACCACCCTGCGCCGAGAGGCACACAGCCCGCTGCAACTGATCACCGACGAGGAATACGACGCAGGCGTACGTCGCCTGCACCAAGCAGCGCTCACCGAAACCGGACCGGTGATCGACGCCCTGGACCTGCTCGTACTACGCAGAGGTTGATCATCGGCCGGCGAGCAGGCCTGGTTCGAACGGTTCGCCCGAGCGAGCCGAGGCCCGGGCGGGCGGTCCGGTGGGGCCGGGAGATTCGTCCGGATACTGGCGTGGCATCCGGACGAACCAGTAACGCCCTTCGTTGCCTGGGTCCGGCGCAGTCCGACAATGGTTCAGCCTTTCAGGCCGCTGCTGGCGATGCCGGAGAAGAACTGCCGCTGGAGCACCAGGAAGATCAGGATTAGTGGCAGCGACGCGACGAGGGCGCCGGCCATGAGGGTCGGGTAGTCGGTCCCGAACTGCCCCTGCAGGCCGGCCAGGCCAACGGTGAGCGGGCGTTTGTCGCCCCGCGGGGTCACGATGAGCGGCCAGAGCAGGTCGTTCCAGGAGTAGAGCGAGGTGAGGACGGCCAGCGCCGCCATGGTCGGGCGGGCCATCGGAAGCATGATGTACCAGAACGTCCGCAGGGGTCCGGCCCCGTCGAGCCGGGCGGCCTCTTCGAACCCGGCGGGGATCGACAGGAACGCCTGCCGCATCAGGAAGATCCCGAACGCCGAGAACATGCCCGGGATCGCCAGGGCGGGAATAGTGTCGAGCATCCCGAAGTCCCTGATGATTTCGAACTGCCCGATGAGGAACAGCTGGCTCGGCACCATGAGCATGGCGATGAACAGCCCGAACAGGAGCCTGCGTCCGGGGAACCGGAGCCGGGCGAACGCGTAACCTGCGAGCGCCGAGACGGCGAGCTGCCCGATCACGCGCAGCACGAGCGCGGACACCGAGACGGTGAGCTGCGCCCAGAACGGCACTGAGCCGAAGAACGTGGCGAAGGCGCCGGTCGTCGGGCCCTCGGGCAGGAACGTCGGCGGCACTTGGGAGGCTTCGCGGTTGGACTTGAAGATGGTGAGCAGCTGCCAGACGAACGGCGCGACCATGACGACTGCCGCGACGGCGAGGACGAGGTGGATAGCCCCCTCGCCGTGGCGGGAGGCCTTCGATCCGCCTGCCGCGTGCTCCATGCGCCTGCTTCGCAGGATCTGATCAGTCATAGAACACCCACCGACGTTGTAGGCGGAACTGGACGATGGTGGCAACCATGATCACCATGAGCAGCACGATCGCGATCGCGGCCCCGTAGCCCTGGTCGAACTCGACGAAGGCCTTCTCGTAGAAGAGGTAGACGATGGTCTTCGAGTCTGCGAGAGCGGTGTTGTTGACGCTGCGGAGCATGACGAAGATCAGGTCGAACATCTGCAGCGCGGAGATCACGGTCAGCACGGTCACGAGGAACACGCTGGGCGACAGCAGCGGCAGGGTGATCCGGAAGAACTGGCGGACCCGTCCCGCCCCGTCGAGCGAGGACGCCTCGTAGAGGTCCTGCGGGATCGACTGAAGTCCGGCGCCGAGGATGATGAGGTTGATGCCGAGGCTCATCCAGATGCCGACGACACCGACCGCGTAGATCGTAAAGGTCGCATCGGCGACCCAGTACTGCCCGGGGACGCCGACCAGGGAGAGGACGTAGTTCAGCAGACCGAAGTCGCCGTTGTAGATGAACCGCCAGACCATGCTGACCGCGACCGGTAGCGTCACGACGGGCAGAAAGAACAGCACCCGGTAGAAGGCGCGGCCACGGCTGACCTGTTCGATGAGCGCGGCGAGGACGATCGCGACGGGGACGCCGAGCAGCAGGAGCGCGGTGTAGAGCGCGGAGTTGCGCAGGGCCTGCCAGAAGCGCGCGTCGCTGAGCAGTTCGGTGTAGTTGTCGAGTCCGGTGAACGTGCCGGGCCCGAAGGCCGGCACGTCCATGAAGCTCTTGCCGAAGGTGGTGAGGAACGGCCAGACGTAGAACGCGACGAGGCCGACGAACGCCGGGGCGATCATCAGGTAGCCCCATCCCGGCGAGGGCAGGAGGCCTCCCGCGCGGCGGCGTGTGCGCTGCCGCGCGGGAGGGCTGGCGACGTCGGTGGTCACTGCGCGAGGACCTCGTTGATCGCCGTGTTGTAGGCCCGGGCCGCGTCGGCGGGGGTCTGCTTGCCGTCCCATGCCGGAGCGAGGTACTGGGTTTCGAGCCCGGTCCACTTGGCGGCGTCACCGGCGATCGGCAGCGGCACCGAGTAGTCGACGGCGTCGACGAAGACCTTGAGGTTGAATTCGGGCATCGCGTCGAGCCAGCCCTGCTGGGTGTTCTGGTAGGCGGGCAGCACGGCGCCGCTCTTGGCCTGGATGACGGCCGCGTCTTTACCGCTGGCGAAGATGAGGAATTCGGCGAGTTCCTTGGGGTGCTTGGTGCCGGCGTATCCGGCGTTGAGGATGCCGCTGATCATCGTGGCCCGCTGCTTCGCCTTCGGCAGCGGTGCGACGCCGACGTGGGGGCGCAGTGCCTGGTCGCCGTAGAGACGCTGGGCCCAGAAGGAGCCGGAGAAGTACATGGCGACCTTCTGGTCCATGAACATCTGCACCGCTTCGGTGTCCGAGAGCTGCTTGAGCGTCGGGGAGAGTTTGTCGGCGTGCATCTGGGTCCAGAACTGCAGACCGGAGACGGCTTCCGGGCTGTCGATGGCGGCCTTGCCGTCATCGCCGATCACCTTGCCGCCGGCCTGGTAGATACTGTTGTAGTAACCGCCCTGGCGGTCGATCGGGGCGGCGATGCCCCACACACCGGCTGCGGGGTTCGTGAGTTTACGGGCGGCCTCACGCGCGTCGTCCCAGGTCCAGCTGTCGTCCGGGTAGGCCACGCCGGCCTTGTCGAAGAGGGCCTTGTTGAACCAGATCCCGTTCGTGTCGAAGTCCTTCGGCAGGCCGTACAGCTTGCCGTCGACGTCATACAGGTCGAGGACGGCCTTGGGGTAGGCGGCCAGGTCCACGCCCGCCGCCTTGACCGCGTCGGTGATGTCCAGCAGCTGCTTGCCCTTGGCATAGGCGGGAAACTGGTCGGCGAGCATCCAGAACGCGTCGGGTGCGGTCCGGCCGGCCGCGCCAACCTGCAGGGTCGACCAGTACTCGGGCCACGGCAGGACCTGCACCTGGACATCGACGTTGGGGTGCGTGTCCTCGAACGCCTCGGCGATCGCCTCCATCGCCGGCTTCTGGTCGTCGCTCCAGGTCGCGTAGGTCAAGGTCACCGTGCCGTCTCCCCCGCCGCTGCCGCTGCATCCAGTGGCGGCGAGGGTGGCCAGCACGGCCGCGGCGGCGATCCATCTCTTGCCGTGTCGCATGGTTTCTCCTTGGTGGGTGGCCGAGCTTTCAGTGCTCGGCCTTGGTGGTGGCGGTGGTGTGGTGGAGGTGGAGGCGGCCCGACGCCCAGTCGACGTGGGCCGGCTCCGACCGGATGGGCAGGGTGTCCGCGTGCAGGCACAGCGTGTCGGCGCCACGGATGTCGAGGTCGATGTCGAGCGGAGGTTCGCCTGCGCGCACGTCGGCGCTGAACAGCTGCATCCCGTCGGCGTGCACGCTCATCCGGGCGGCGGTGCCGGGGGTCTCGTCGTCGATCCCGATGCGGGCGGTGAAGCGGTCGGCCGAGCCGCCCAGGTAGAAATCGATCCGGGACGGCGTTGACGCGCCGAGCCCGTCGTCGAACTCCGTCCCGGCGATGCTCATGCGGCGACCGTCGGCCGGGTTGCCGCCACCGTTGCTCTGGTCGCGTTCGATCGGGCCGCTTTCGTTGTCGAACGCGACCATGGTCAGCGTCGACAGGCGGTGGGATCCGGGTGTCAAGGGTCGGAACAGTCGGGCGTGCGCCACGATCGGGATGTCGTCCTCGCCCGGCGTCTCGACCGTGACCACGCCGGCCCGGCCTGGTGCCAGGGCGGCGGGTGCGCTGACCGTCCAGCGGTCACCGCCGAGGTGTTCCGCTGACCAGCCGGGCGGTAGCCGCAGGCGTCCGTCGGTCCGCAGGACGGCCGTGCCGTCGGGACCGAGCAGTTGGACCGGTGGCTCCACCCGCGGGGCGGCCTGCTCGGGCCGCGCGACGGCTCGGTGCAGCTGGGTGCCGCGGGCGGCGACGATGGCGGCGAAGCCGCCGTTGTCCGCCACCTCGACGATCAGTTCGCCGTCGACGGACCGCCGGTGGGAGGCCAGGCCGCCCTCAGCGCCGTCGCCGACGATCCAGGCGTCGGCCGGCCCAAGTGCTAGCCGGTCGAGCGGGACGGTGAGCCGGCGCCCCGGCCCGGTGGCGATGCCGCCGATGAACCAGCGGTCGCCGTGGCGGCGGGCGAGGACGGCTTCGTGGTCGGGGTCGCCGGCGAGCAGCACCGTCTCATCCCACGAGGGTGCGAGTTCGGCGAGGAACCGTGCGGCCTGCGGCCGGGCGAGGTAGGCGTCGACGTCGTCGGCGAAGTGGGTGATGCCGCATTCGAACGCGACGCTGAGCGCGAGTTCGTGGCCGTCACTGGTTGTCCGCCCCGGCGCGCCGAACGCGACCGGCGTGTGGTCCATCGCCCCGACGACGTTGCGGGTGAACGGCTGGATCACGTTGTGCGCGGCGGTCAGCGGCGTGTCCTGGTAGAAGACGTAGTACTCGCTGCCTCGAACGGCTTCGTAGCCGATGACCTGCGGCCAGGTACGCGCCCAGCCCCGCGGGATGACCGAGCCGTGGAAGTTGACGTGCAGGCCGAGGCGGGCGGTCTCGGCGAGGATCCTGTCGTACCAGCGGTAGCGGTCCTTCGACTCCGACTCCATGAAGTCGACCTTGATGCCGGCGACGCCCCAGGACCGCCACAGCGCGAGCTTCGCCAGGTTCTGCGGCCCGTCGAGGTCGTGCCAGACAGCCCACAGGTGCACCTGGATGCCGCGGCGGCTCGCGTAGGCGACGATCTCGGGTACCCAGGTCTCGTCCCAGCCGCAGTCGATGAGCAGATGCTCCCAGCCGAGGCGGGCGGCGACGTCGACGAAGTGCCGCTGCCGGTGCAGCTGCGCCCCGGAGTGGAAGTCCGACCACCATGACCAGGCGGCACGGCCCGGACGCACCCACCGCGCGTCGGTCGACGGGTCGTGAGCGGGCGCCAACTCATCGACGAAGCGGCTTTCGACGATCGCGGCGAGGTCGCCGATCAGGAACACCCGCCAGGGGGTCACGGGACCGCGGGTGATCTCCACGGACTCGTCGGCCAGCGCGAACCGCGTCCCGCCCTCGTCGTCGATCTCGGCGTGGGCGCCGCTGAAGCGGCCGTCGATCGCTGCCTCGGTGAGCAGGACATACGGTCGCGGACGGGGCAGGCGGACGAGCAGCGGGAAGCCGTACGCGCCGGGGGGCAGCTCGACGACGTCGGCGCCGAAGCGCGGCGTCTCGTACCAGGTCTGGTACTCAAGCGCCCACACACGGGCGTCGGGTGCGACCGTGAGCCGGGTGCGGTCGGCGTCGAGCCGTCCGTGGCCCTCCAGCCGGGCAAGCACGTAGCGGACCGCCACCCCGTCCGCGCTGGCTCTCACGTGAATCTGCCACTCGAAACCGCTCTCGTGGCGCAGCTCGTAGACCGTCTCGAGATGCGCGTACCGGTGGGTCCCCGTCGCCTTACCCGAACGGGCGGTCCACTCGTCGATGATCTCGCTCTCGCGGGAACGCAGGAGGACAGAACCGACGTCCAGGTCGAGACCGCCGACGCGGATGCCCAGCAGCACCTTGTCGAGGACGGTTCGTCCCTCGCGGCGCACACGCAGGACGACACCGTCCGCTCGCACCTCTACCTCGGGCTCGACGCGCTCACACAGCGCCGTCGGGCCGATCTCGTTGACCACATCGTCTCCGTGCCGTACGGGGGCCGAGCGGGCGAATCCCCTGCACGGCAGGGCTCCGACGCTAGGTTCGCGGCAGCCCGCCGGGAATGTTCATTCGAACTCAGAGCCTGGACGATCCGCTTCTGTCTGAAGGGGTCGTGTGGCGGCGAGACGTCGGGAACCGTCCCCTCCACAGGGACGATCAGCGCACGATGGTGATCCGGTTGACGCGCATGCCGTCCGACGAGATTTCCGTCAGCGTGTCCGTGGTCCTCCCGACAGCCCGCGGGCGATGTCGTGCAGATGGGCGATGCGGGAAAGCGGTGTCGGCTATGGTGCGGGCGCCACGGCGGTAGTCGCGGAGGATCTTCCCGCACGTGAGCCGGATCGCGACCCACCGATGGCTCGCCAGCGTGCTACTCACCGTGGCCGCCACGCCGGCTCGGGCCGCAGAGTCGGCAGCCCGCGCTGCGAGCACCACCATCACCCCTGATCGCTGCGCGGCAGCAGGCGCAGCAGCGCGAACGTCGTGGCGATACCGAGGTATGCCCGTCACGACGATGACGCAGACCGCAGGCAGGGGATTGCACGACTTTCTGCCATGGTGCGACTACGGCACTGACCAGGGCTGGCGCGTTTCGGCAGGCGCAAGCCGAATGCCGGTTCACCTGGACAATCCGCTGGTAACCGCGCACGATAGAGCCGTGCCGCTCCAGGAGGGATTTCGGGGGCAGCGATTGGCCTCGGTGCCCCGTCCGCTCGTCGCCGAGGCCCTGCGGCGTCCGATCACCGGGCGGCTCCTCGTCACCGACGCCGGGTACTACCCCAATGCCGCCGACCACCGGATGCACCGCCCTCGAGGCACCCCCGAGGTGGTCCTGATCGTATGTGCCTCCGGCATGGGCTGGGCGCGCGTCGGCTCGGGCATGCATCGGATCGGAGCGTGGCAGGCGCTGGTCATCCCCGACGGCGTCGCACACGAGTACGGTGCCGCCGAGCGCGAGCCCTGGACGATCTGGTGGGCGCATCTGATGGGCTCGGACGTGTCAAAGCTGATGGACTGCATGGCGGCCACGGCCGAGCGGCCCGTGGTGCCGGTGCGGGCCATCGATCGCGCGGTGGCGCTGCTGGACGAGATCGTCACCTCCCTCGAACGCGACCAGTCACCCATCCGCCTACTGGGCGCGGCGGGAGCCGCCTGGAAGCTGTTGACGCAGATCAGCGTCGACCGGCTACTTCCCGAACCGGGCGACCCGCTGCAACGCGCCATGAGCTACCTGGCCGAGCGGCTCGACGGGAAGGTGAGCGTGCCCGAGCTGGCGCAGCTGGTGGGGGTGTCGCCGTCGCACCTGAGCACCCTGTTTCGCAGAGCGACCGGAGGCGGGGTGTTGGCTCACCACACCGCGTTGCGGATGGCGAAGGCGCGGCAGCTACTCGACACGACAGGTGTGACGGTCGCCAAGATCGCTTCCGAGATCGGCTTCGACGACGCCTTCTACTTCTCCCGAGTCTTCCGGAGGCACCACGGGATGAGCCCGAGCAGTTTCCGCAACCGCCATGACGGCTAGCGCGTAAACCTCGCGCGGCTCAGGTCGCTCACCTCGCCCGCCGCGGCCCCGCTCACGCTGGGCGCATTGAACGAACGTGCCCGCCGATCGGCTGACGGTGGCGTGATTATGCATGGCCGCCTCCGGTCACCGTGCCGGTGGTCAGTTGCGGTCTGCCCTGCACGATCTTCCCGATACGGGTTACCTGGTCGTCGAGATCCCGGCGTTCGGCGACGGTGAGCGTGGTCAACGGTTCGACCGTGACATTCAGCCTGTGTCCGCAGCAGCGGGAGGTCCCAGATGCCGGCAACGGTGCCGCCGATGAGCACCGAGGTCGCCCGCCATCGCCGTCGTTCACCGGTCCGAGGCCAAACCTGGGGCGCCAAGAAGCGATCGCGGCCGGGCGGCCCCATGACTCGGGCCGCCCCTCCCCTGTTGGGGATACGACGGTGGGCGCGTCGCGATCCGGCAACGGTCTGGGCCCTCAGCTAACCCCCGCAGAGCGCATTGCCCGACCTGGGTAGTTACTGCAGGCGGGTGTATTGCCACCGTCCCGACCTCCCCTTAGTTGAGGCGATCATCAGCCACGGGGTCGGCTGATTGGCAGAGTCAGGTCTGTGCGGGGATTCGGTCGGCTCCATCTGGCCCACGGCGAGGGCAGGGTTACTCGGCTGGAGCTGTTCCTGGACCTGATCTTCGTGTTCGCGTTTTTGAACGTGACGGGTGTGACCGCCGAACACCTCAATCCGGCCGGCCTTGCCCGAGGTTTGCTGCTGCTTGTGCTGTTGTGGGGTTGCTGGGCGCCGTACGCGTGGCTGGGCAACATCGTCCGGCTGGACCGGGGCATCATGCCGGTGTTCGTGTTCGGACTGAGCGCGCTGCTCTTCGTGTTGGGCCTGACGGCCAGGGAGGCATTCGTCGATCGCCCCGGCGGGCTTTCAGGACCGATCGTGTTCGCGGTCTGCTACATACTCGCTCGCGGTAGCGCCCTCACGTTCGCCACCGCCGCCGGTGTGGCGGAACCAGGCACCCGCCGCCGGCTGCGGAAAGCCGGGCCGGCGCTCGCGTCCGGTGGGCTGGCGCTGTTGGCTGCTGCCCTCGTGACGTCGTATGAGCACAGCGAGCAGGGGTTCGGCGCGGACGGGGCGACCCGCGAATGGATCCGGTTCACCCTGGTCGCGGTGGCGATCGTTGCCGCGTATGCCGGCGCTCTCCTGCTGGGTTCGGGCACCTGGCAGATAAGATCTATCCGCTACTGGGTGGAACGGCACAGCTTGATCATCCTGATCGGTGTCGGCGAGGCCATCATCTCGGTCGGGCTGGGCCAGGGTGTGGCCGTGGCGCATCCGCTCACCCTGCAGCTGCTGGCTGGCGCGCTGCTCGGTGTCGCGCTTGCCGGGTTCCTGTGGTGGACCTACTTCGACGTGGCTCGGTTCGCCGCGGAGCAGGCGCTGGAACGGGCATCGGAGGCCCGACGAGCGCTCCTCGGGCGCGACGCGTACAGCTTCCTGCACCTGCCGATGATGGCCGGGCTCATCCTGGTCGCTCTCGGCATCCACCACATGCTGTCCGAGATGCGTGTGCCGTCGGAAACGTCGGCCGAGATGCGGCTGCTCGTGCTCTACGGCGGGGTGATCCTCTATCTCGTCGGCCTGATCCTGTTCGAGGTGCGCACGCTGCGCCTGCTCGGCCGGTCACCCATCCTCGGAATCCTGCTAGTCGGATCCCTGGCAGTGATCGCTCCTCGTGTGCCGGTGCTGGCCCAACTGGCGCTGTTGACGGCCGCGGTGGGTGCCATGGCCCTGGCCGACGCCACTGTCTTCCGGCGCCGCCACCGCCGGCTGCACGCGGAAATACAACCCGTTCTCCTCAAGCAGACCGGGGTGACGCCGAAGGAACTCTTCTTCGACCTGGTCTACGTATACGCGTTCCTGCAGGTCGCCGCGCTGATGGCCGAGGACCCGACCTGGCGTGGAGTGGTACGCGGACTGCTGGTGCTCATCGTTCTCTGGTCTGCCTGGTGCGCCTACACCTGGCTGGGCATCGCAGTCCGCTCGGAGCGCCCGGTGGTGCTGCTGTTGATGGTGCTGGTCGTCGCGCTCACCGCGCTGATCACCCTGGCCAGCCCAGAAGCGTTCAACGCCGACGGTAGCGGCCTGCCAGGACCGCTGGTCTTCGTGGCCTGCTACGCGCTGATCCGGCTGTTGTTCCTCGGCGCGTTCTGGCTCAACGTCCGGCACAACCCGACGCAGCGCGCCGCCGTGGGGCGCAACGCGGTACCGACCCTGCTGGCGCTCGCCATCCTGTCTGCCGCCGCGTTGATCCCAGAGCCGGCCGGGGATACTCGGCTGCTGACCCCCGCGCGCGCCGGGCTCTGGATCGCCGCCATCGCCGTGGACCTAGTCGGCAACCGGCTCGCCGCACGCCGCCACCCGTGGACATGGTCCGCGGAGCACTGGGCCGACCGGTACAGCCTCATCATCATCATCGCGCTCGGCCAAGCCGTAATCTCCATGGGCACCGCCGTGGTCTACACGCCCATCTCCGCGCGGATCATCGTCGCCACCGTACTTGGCACCGCCCTGCTCACCGCACTCTGGTGGATCTACTTCAGCACCACCGCCATACACGGCAAGCGGATGCTCTCCGCAAGCCAGCAAGAGCAGCGTGCAGTGCTCGCTCAGGACGCCTACGCGCTACTGCACCTGCCGATGATCGCCGGCATCGTGTTCGTCTCACTCGGGCTCGGCAAAACGATGTCCGTGCTGGGCAGCCGAGGCCTATTCGAACTCGGCGCCCCGCTCTACCCGCTGCCGCACCTCGCTCTATTCGGTGGCGTGATCATCTACCTGCTCGCCGACCACGCGTTCCGCTGGCGGCTAACCCGCCGATCCCACCCACACCGGATCGCCCAGACCCTCGTGATCACAGCACTGGCACCCGCCACCGCCCAACTACCGGCCCTGGCCGCGCTCGCCGCACTCACCGCAGTCTGCCTCGGGTTCCTCACGATCGAAGTAAAACGCCGAGGCACGATTGCCCGACCAGCTCGCTAACGGGGATGCGTGCCTGAACACGCGTCGTCAGTCCGCCACCTACCGGTAACGCGGCTGCGGCCGGACTGGTCACCCTGACGTCACCTAACCGATCACCCACAGAGAGCACGGCAGTGCGTCCTCGCCGGTCGGCGGCCACGCTCGCCCCACATCCCCGTGCACCCCCGGAGGATCACATGACCAACCCGACTACCCCGATGTCCGCAGAAACACGAGACATCGCCGCGAGGTGGGCCCAGGCAGCGCTGGCCACCGGACCCGCGGACCGCACCGAAGCCGCCGCTCGCGCGGCCTACCGGGCCGCCGGGCATCCCGAACCCTCTCGCTTCGTCTGGTGCCCATCACCGTCGGCCGCCGGTGGCCAATTGCGGCGCCTCCTCGATGACGGGCGCACGTCGCTGGTCGGGTCAGTCCGGGGCGGCAACCTCAACCGCTGCCTCGCCGCGGTGCGCGCGCCGATCTGGGCGCAGAGCAGCGACGCCGACAGGGTCGCCGCCTTCAGAGACGCCCCGATCACAGCCGTTCCCCGGCGCAGCGCCACCGACGCGAACCGCACCAAGACCCATCACCAAATCACGGCGAGCTCGGTGGCCGCTGGCCTGTAAACGAGTAGCCTCGCCGGCGTGGATGCCCGGTTCCGGCGCGGGATGCGGCTGATGCGAGGCCATGATCGTCAGGCCCAGGAGGACGGTTTCCCCCAGCTGCGCCCTCACGTCGGTGAGGACGTGACGACGCGTCACCTTGTGCGCCCCAAGGGCAGGGCGCCAGCAGAGTCATCGCGTGTCCGGCTTGGCTGGTTGGTAGAGACGCGCCCTTGCCCGTGGTACCAGGGCAGGCGCCACACCCGCGGCCGGTCAGATGCTGAACGCAAAGTGTGGCGGCTGGCGGGGTCACGACGCGCGGATACGGTTCGTGCGATTGGATGCAAACTGTCGCCGTGTGTCCTGGGAGCGCCCCGTGAATTTGTATGATCAGCTTGCCGGTGTTGACCTGCCGACCCTTCAGGCGTTGGAGGCGGCTCTGGCGTTGGGTGGCCTGGTCACCGAGGCGGAGGTGTCGGCGTTGGTCGGCGCCGACGCGATGCCGTACCTGCAGCGTGCTGCTGATGCGGGGCTGGTCGCGCGGCTACGCGGCCGCTTCGCGGTAAACGGCATAATGGGCGAGGTCTTCGCCCGTCCGCTGGGTGTCGGTCCGTCGGCTGGGCAACTCGCCTCGCTGTTGAGCGCCGACGATCTGAAGGTCGTCGCGAGCACGCTGGGGCTGCCTACGAAGGGCCGCAAGGCGGACCTGCTGGAGGCCGTGGCGGAGTTCTTCGTCGATGCGGAGAACCTTCACGGTCTCGTCAAACGGATGCCGAAAGCGACGCGGACGGTGTTGGAGAAGGCTGACCGGGACGGTGGACGGGTCCGTCACTACGGTAGCAGCGGCATCGCACACCGTAGCCGGTACCCGAATTCTTACCGGCAGGTGCATCCGCTGGACTGGGCCGAGGAGCACGGGCTGGTCTACCGCGTGACCTGGGAGGAATATCAGCTGGCGGGCCAGGTCGCGCTCGCTTTGCGAGGAGTGGACTACCGCGCTCCGTTTCAGCCGCAGGAACCGGCGGTTGCCTGGCACGCGCCGGACCCTGCGACAGTACGCCGCGACGCCCAGGCGCAGGGCATCGCCGTGGTCGGGCTGATGTCGGCGCTGCTGGACGGGGCGGGACGTGACCCGTTGGCTACGGTCAAGGCCGGCGGCGTGGGTGTGCGCGAGATGACGCGGACAGCCAGGACGCTCGGCGTGACGGTGTCGACCGTGCGGCTGATCCTGGCGGTCGCCGAGGAGGCCGGGCTGGCCGAACTCGACGACCGCGTGATGCCGACGGCCGCGTACGATCGCTGGCTCACGCTCAGTCTGGACCGGCGGCTGTCGGTGATGCTCAAGGCGTGGGTCGAGCTGGACTATCTGCCGTCGTCGCAGACCGGGCCGTGGGTTCCGGAGCACGGCCAAAGCTGGTCTGCGCGAGCCCGGATGACCGCGCTGCGGTCGTTGGGTGACCGGGCGACGACCGATCTCGAGCAGGCGGCGCAGTGGATGTGGTGGCGGCAGCCCCTGGCCTTCGGTGGCGCCACGACGGTGCGCGGCCTGCTGGAGGAGGCCACGACGTTGGGGGTTCTCGGCGCGGGCGCGATCAGCCCCGCCGGGCAGGCGCTGCTGGCCGGTGAGGACATCGCCGAGGCCGTTGGTGACCTGGGTGAGGTTGCCCGTACCGCGCGGCTGCAGGCCGACCTGACCGCGGTCGTGGTCGGAACACCAGCTCCGCAACTGGCGGAACTGCTCGACGCCGTCGCCGTCGTGGAGTCCCGCGGAACGGCCACGACCTGGCGCTTCACCCCAACAACAGTACGCAACGCGTACGACGCAGGGTGGACCGAGCAACGTCTGGCAAAAAGCCCTGACGAAGATCACCGAAGACGGACTGCCGCAACCGCTGGCCTTCCTGCTGGCCGACGTCGCCCGCCAGCACGGATCGGTGCAGGTCGCGCCCGCGGCCAGCACCCTGGTCAGCGACGACACCGCGCTGCTGGCGCAGATCTGCGCGGACAAGCGGCTGGCCAAGCTCAACCTGCGTCTACTCGCGCCGACCGTACTGGCCAGCCAAGCCACCACAGCTGACACGATGGCCGCCCTCCGCAAGGCCGGCTACGCGCCCCGCCAGCAGAACGCCGACGGCCGCGATGTCATCGAGAAAGTCCGCCGCCACCGGGCCTGACGGGTTGGAGTGCAAGATGTTGATCGTGCGGGCGACCAGGAAACTCCTCGATCACGCCAACCCGCCCCGAACTGTCGAAGGAGATCGCGACACGACTCTGCTGGGCCCGTGGTACGCCACCGCGCTGTTCTGGCGTCCCCGGCTGGCGCTGCTGGTGAACGAGCGGACTCTGCTGCCGGCCTTGCTGCCGCTGGCGCCGGTGCGCAGCATTCCCGACCGCATCCCCGATGAGATCGCGACGGTACTCGACGCCCACCGGGTGCCCAGGGCCATCACCGTCGACGAGCTACGGAACATGCAGGATTGCCGGTTCGCCCCGACGGCCAGCCGCAGCGTCGTCGGGATCATGAACGAATTCAGCAAGCTGGCCGAGATCTACGCCAACGGTTCGGCCCGCACCAACCTCGTCGCGCTGTCACTGCGGCTGGCCCGGACGCCCTGCAGCCCCCTGTACGGCAAGAACGTGAGCCCGGACCGTGAACTGGCGGCATTGATACGCTCCACCGCTGCTTGATCACGGAAGAGGGTCGACGGCCTGTAACAGGGCGAGTAGACCGTCGACCGCCTCCTACTCGTTCGGGATCCGCCCGTTCGAGTCGGGTGGTGGCAGGTAGGTCGGCCTGCCACCACCCAATCATCGTCATCTACTGCTGATCTTCTGGCTGTCGTTTGGGGCTACGGAGTATGCGCACTGTGGTGTGGAGCTTGATCGGTGCATCGTCCGGTCCTCTAAGGAACGGGTTGATGTAGACGGGGCGTCGTAGCGATCTGCCGGGTCCGTAGGGCTGGTTGCGCCAGTGGCCAGAGACCCAGAATCGGGTCGTCCGCACCGGCGCCGAGTCACCCGGGGCCGGGCGCGTGCCGGACGGTGTGGTGGTGCGGCTGCCGCGGATGCCCACGATCCGCACCTGGGGTGCAGGGCGGTCGGCGCGGGCGTATGCCTTCCGAACGGCTTTGGCGATGTCCGCTGGCCTGATGTCCGCGGCCTGCTGGGCGATGAGCAACCATGTCGCGACCAGCGCCGCCGCCGGGTGGTCGCCGGGCAGCAGGTCGTGTTCGCGAACGTGGGCGGCTCTGATCGGGGTGAGCCAGCCGACCTGTTCGCGTAGCCGCTGCAGTGGTTTGCCGTCGAGGCCCGCGCCGGCGGTCCGGTAGGTGATCAGGTGCCAGCGGTCCTCGTCGCTTGTCCAAGAGACGGCGGTGATCCGCCGGGGTGTGACCGGCCGCGACCAGGTGAGCAGCCCGTCGGTGGAGGGCATGAGGTCGCGGCTGATGGTGACGTCGGGCAGATGCGCTACGGCGTGTTCGGCCAGGTCGGTGAAGTTGCTGTCGATCCAGAACAGGGGTGATCGGTCCAGGCCGTCGGCGATCTGTGGGCGTGCCTCGTTGATGCGGAGCGTGGTGGGGAGGTCGTCGGCGCCTCGGTAGAAGCGGGTGAGCCGGTCACGGACCTTCGGGAGTTCGCGGGCGCTGATGGTGGTGGGCGGCCAGGCGGTCGTCGTGATGAGTGTTCGCCCGGGCAGCCGGGCGTGGAGGAACGCCCGGTGCAGGTGGGCGACGCGTTCTCGCGCCTGCGGGTGGTTGCCGAAGCCGAGCGTGCGTACGGCTCGGTCGATGACGTTGTCGGTCCTGCCGTCGTCGATGTGGGTTTGGCAGGTCACGCAGGCCGCCCAGGCGCGGCCGAAGTTTTGCACAAGGCCTGCACGCGAACCGATGGCGACGGCGGAGACGTCGCCGCCGACGAGGGTCCAGGTCGGGTATGGGTCTCCGCAGAAGTCGCAGGTGCGGTGCACGGTGTCGAGTTGGCTGACGGGGACGGGCACCGGTTCGTGTCCGTCGGTGGTGAGTTGGATGGGGTGCACGTAGGTGGGCGGCACGCCGAGGGTGTTCAGCGGGGCGAGGCAGATCTGGCAGGCCATCTCCCCGCGCGGGGCCTTCATGCCGTCGCCTCGTCGTTGAGCTGGCGCCGGTCGCGGACCCGAGGTCCTTGGCGTAGCCGGGTGGGGGGCATGGCCATCCCCGGCTCGTAGATGGCGTGCCGGTTTCCGCCCCTGCGCTTGGCGTGGTACATGGCGATGTCGGCCCGGTGCAGGGCGACGTCTTCGAGCCCGTCGCTGCTGTCGACAACGGCAATGCCGACGCTGGCGGTGGCGTCGACCTTGACGACGTCGCCGCCCACGGTCAGTTGGAGGGGTTCGGCGATGACGACGACGAACGTCTCGGCGATGCGGGCGAGATCGCTGCCGCGGACAGGGAGCAGGGCGGCGTACTCGTCGCCGGCGAGCCGCGCGGCGACGCCGCCGTGCAGTGCAGCTGCTTCGTCGATGCGGTCGGCGATCTCGATGAGGAGGGCGTCGCCGATGTCGTGGCCGTGGGTGTCGTTGACGGTCTTGAACTCGTCGAGGTCGATCAGCGCGACGAGGATCGGCTGTGGGGCGGCGATGGCGGTGTGGGCGGCGCGCAGGCCGGCCCGGTTGAGCAGCCCGGTGAGCGGGTCGCGGGCGAGGCAGCGGAGGGCGTCGGCGAGGGCGGCGCGGACGCGTCGCAGCACCGCGGCCAGGTAGCAGCCCCATCCGGCGAGGACGAGCGCCGCGGCGGTGCTGGCAATCAGGGTGAGTGTGGTGAACACTGGTGTCCTCCAGGTGTTGGAGAACCCGGGACGCGACGTTTCCTAGGCGGGCGTCCCGGGTCCTGAATGTGACGACGGCCCGCCGATGGCGGGCCGTTTGTCGTGGGACGTGCCGCCGGGATGGCGGCGGGTGGTGCGGTCAGGTGGTCACGGCCATGCCGGCCGGTCGTCCGCTGTCGCTGTGGCTTGCGGCGGTGGCGGGTGGGCGGCCTGGGCGGCGCGGAGCTGAGCGGCCAGGGCGGTGGAAATCTCGGCATAGGGTTCGACGGCCAAGAGCACCTCGATCGGATCGAGGATCGCCGCGTGCAGGCCGAGCCGGACCGTGTCAGGTTGGTTGTCCGGGTCGGTGACCGGGTCCCAGGCGAAGTCGACGACAGTGGCGAAGTAGGTGCGGTGCGGGTTCCAGCCGACCTGGATGGTGTATCGCTCGAAGCCGGGTTTGGGTGTAAGGGTGTAGAGGCTCATCTGTTCCCTTCGCGCAGGTGCGGTCGGAGTCCGTCCGGTAGGAGTCGTCGTGCGACGGGTTGCGACGCAGCGGGTGGCGCCAGGCGAGCTCGGTGGGATCGCAGACCGTTCTCAGGCCTCGGCGTGGCGGGCGCGTTCCTCGGCCAGTTCGACGACCTTGTCGCGTCGCGCGACGGGCAGACCGGCGAGCAGGTCGACGTACTGCTGCTCCTGGGCGCTGATCGGTTCGGCGAATGCCGCCTTGTACACCAGGCGCGCTGCCTCGTGCGCGGCTTCGATGGGGCCGCTGTGGTCGTAGGCGGAGGCGACCTGGCGGAGTTGTTCGGCGGCGGTGAGCGGGTCTCGGGACAGGGTGGTGTCGTAGAGGCGGAAGCTGGCCGGCAGGTCCGCAGCGCGGATCGCGGTGATCAGGCTCAGGTTGGCCTGGACGTGGTAGGCGTACGCCTCGGTCCGGGCCGGCGTTTCACCGCGGGCGCGGACGGCCGCGCGTTCGGCGTGCCAGCGCAGCCGGGCTTCTTCGGCGTGCCGGGCGAGGGCGAGCAGCATGCTGCGGGTGGGATCCACGGGGTTCCTCCTGGGTTTGGGCTACTGGGTTGCGGGCTTGGTCCGAGCGCCGGCAGTGGCGTGCGCGAACGCCGATGGCGGGAGTCCGGCATGCAGTGCCTGCAGCAGCAGGTCGGCGAGCCGGTAGGCGGGATCGACCTGCAGGGCGCGCTCCGCGGCCATGGCCGCTAGGACGCCGTCGCCGCAGCGCCACGCGGTGACGGCGAGCAGGGTGGCCGGTGCCGGCACGAGCGGTTCGTCGGCGCGGCGGGTGACGTCGGTCCAGAGCGTGACGTGCCGGTCGTGTGGCGGGGTGAGGTCGACGGCCAGGTCCCGCACCGGCGTGCGGGTCAGGAGCAGGGTGAGCCAGGCGATCTCGTCGTCGGTGAGCCGCCTGTCGGGCTGTCGCAGCACACCGCGGACCGCTTGCGCACCGGCCTCGTCCAGGTCGGTGCCGTCGGTATTCGCGGCCTCGAGGCGGGTGGCCGCCCTTGTGGTGGCGTGGCGCATGCCGTCGCGGGCGGCACCGGTAACGGGTGCGAATCGGGCGGCCACGGCTGCCCGGTCCGGTAGGGCGACGAGCCCGGCGGCGGTGGCCTGTACGGCGACCAGTGAGCTGGTGGGGTCGCACGGGATTCCCTGGGGTGGGCAGCAGGCGGGGTTGTGGCAGGTGAGGTCGACAACTCGGGTGCCGGTGACCCGCAACACCTCGCGGACGGTCATCCCGCCGGCGGTGAACGCCTCGCCGGCGGCACGCAGTGCGGGATTGACGTGGTCGGCGGTCCCGTAGCCGATGATCATGAGGTCGGTGATCGGCCGCTGGCGCCGCACGACCGACACCAGGTGGGCGGCGAGGTCGATGAGGTGACCTGCGGGCGTACCGGGGGCGGGTAGGTCGGTGCGGGCGGCGAAGACAATCCGCCGGTCGCGGCTGGCGATGACAACGATGCTGCCGTCGCCGGGTCGGAAGCCGAGCAGGTACGGCACCGCGGCCACCAGGTCGGCGGCGGAACGCACGATCAGCTTGCTGTCGGGGAAAGACATGATGATCTCCGTGTACGGACGGCGGGGTCGAGCCCGCGGATGTCGGCGCGGGGGCACGAGCGCGTCTGCCGGCGTCGGCTGGCGCACGTCTGCGCGGAAGCAGACGCGGGGACCATGCGCCTGAAGGGTTGGGGGTGCTCTGCCCCGGTCACCGGTGCGGCGAGTACCGGGGTGCGGGTGCGGAAGGTCTGCGGGTCGCCGGCGGCGGCCGACCGGAAGGTGGGCGCGATGCCGTCGCGGACGCGTCAGACCAGCACAAGAGGAACTAAAGAAAATGAGCCTTCAGGCTAGCCACGTCTTGTGCGGCGGGAGCGGGGCTGTCAGACCCAGCGGTCTGGCAGAACCTGACAGCCCACCTTTGACCGGATCGGCCGACACACTCAATGCGCAGCATGAGCGCCCACTCGATCGATGGCCTGGGCGCCGACAGCGCGCTCTGTCAGCGGCATGAGCGGGCGTTGCCGCTTTGCGCCGAGCGGCGAACTGCGCCAGTGCGGCCACACGTTGGGGGACTGTTGGACATCTCGGGCGTTGTCCTGCTCCGGGTACGACACGCGGAAAGCCGATCTGCAGGGTGCCGCAGCCCCAGCCGGGCGTTGGCTGGAGCAACACTCTCCAGTTGACACTTGATAAAGCAGCTGCTTGAGTACTGCGCATGGAATCCACTGTCGAGGATGAGCGGCTCGATGCCCTGTTCACGGCGCTCGCCGACCGCACCAGGCGCGACATCGTGGCCCGGCTGAGCGTGGGTGAGGCGACGGTCAAGGAGTTGGCGGAGCCGTATGCCATGAGCATGCAGGCCGTGTCGCAGCACCTCGGGGTGCTCGAGCGGTCCGGCCTGATCAGCCGGGGGCGGCACCGGCAGACACGGCCGTGCCGGTTCGAACCGGCGGCGCTCGAGGCTGCGGTGTCGTGGATCGAGGAGAGCCGGCGCACGTGGTCAGAGCGAATGGACCGGCTGGAGACACACCTCGCCCGCTTGCAGAAGCGTGAGAACCAGTGAACGACGACGAATTCGTCTACCGCCGGGTCTTCCACGCGCCGCGCGAGTTGGTGTGGCGGTGCCTCACCGAGCCCGCTGAGCTCGCGCACTTCTGGGGCCCGCGCGGCATGGCCGCCCCGATCGACGGCATTATCGTCGAACTCCACCCCGGCGGCCGCTTCGAGACCCTGATGCTCGGCGAGCACGGCAGCCACCGGATGGTCGCCACCTTCACCGAGGTCGTCCCGCCCGAGCGGCTCGCCTGGGTCGAGCCGGCGAGCGGGATGCACACCACCAGCACGCTCAACGACCTCGGTGACGGCAGCACCGCGGTCGTCATCCATCAGCGGCACGTGCCCGAGGCGATGCGCACGCCCGAGGCCCGCGCCGGCTTTCTCACCTCCCTCGACAAGCTCGAGGAGCACCTCACCCACCTCATGCAAGGAGACCGATCGTGACCGACCTGCAGTCCTGGGTGACGCCGACCTACCACCGGCTCGCCGATCTCCTCGCCGCCGCACCCGTCGAGACGTGGGATGCCCCGTCGCTGTGCGAGAAGTGGCTCGTCCGCCACGTGATCGCGCACGTGACGATGCCGGTGCGGCTGACACCCGAGCAGTTCGGGGCCGAGATGGCGGCGGCCGGCGGCGACTTCACCACGCTCTCCGACACCGTGGCCGCGCGGGACGCCTCGCTGCCGGTCGCCGACCTCCTCGACCAACTCCGATCGCCGGAACTACACGCGTGGCAGCCACCGGGCGGCGGTGCCGTCGGTGCACTGAGCCATGCCGTCATCCACTCGCTGGACGTGACGATCACGCTCGGCCATCCCGCGGTCGCACCGGGAGAAGCGGTGACCGCCATCCTCGACCAGCTCACCGCCGTCAACGGCACCTGGTTCGGCGTCGACCTGACCAATGTCCGGCTCGAGGCCGCCGACACCGACTGGAACTGGGGAAACGGCCAGCTCGTTCGCGCCGACAGCGGCTCGCTCGTGGCACTCCTGAGCGGCCGCGCGCTGCCCGACGGCCGGACACTGCCCCGCGGCTGATACACCGAGGCCGACGCGCCTTCAGATGAAAACCCCGGAACAGCACCTGCGCGGATGTCCAACACGACCCCCACGTGTTGCCGTATCGGCTACCGCAGGGCAAGAGATACGGATAGCTTCGGCCTGCGCTGTTGGCCCGGTCTGACGTCCGCACATCGGCAGTTCAGGATGCCGGGCACCACGGGACGCCGAACACCGAGCGTGACGGCTCGTCGAGTACCGGCGCGCACGGACGGCGGCAGAAGCGTGCACTCGATCAAGGCCGACCGCGAAGCGGGGCAGCGCTTGAGCGCCGACTCCCGCACACGGGCGGATCGCCGGTCACCTCCATCTTCGAAGCCGGGTGCATTGTTTGCAGTGCTGGGGCTGCCGGCTGGTTCCTCGTTGCCATCACCATCGGCGGTCTGGCCCCTCATGAGCCCTGTGTGTGACCGACGGCCTGAGCGATGGCGAGGGTGTGCTGGTACTCGCGCCAGTGGGCCACTTTGCCGTCTCGAGTCCGCATCACCGCGATGAAGGGCGCCGAGGCGGTTACCCCGGTCGCGGTGTGCGTGCCGACCAGTTCGTACTCGATCACGATCGTCTCGGGGTCAGCGGTCTCGTGCACGACCACGTTGCGGCAGTCGTCGAAGCGGACGGGGAACGCCGCCTGGCTGGCTCGTGTGTACTCGAGGACCCGCTGCTTGCCCACGGTGCGCGTCGGGCGGCCGGGTGCGGCGAACGGCGTCTCGATCACGACATCGTCGGCGAGCATCTCAGCCTCGTAGGTGGGCTGGTTCGCGAGCCAGTGGGCGCGCATGCTGTCGAAGATTGTTCTTGGGGTCACGATGGTCCTCCCGGATAATGAGTCAACACTCGACTTGCGTCGAGGATAGTGAGTGGAGGCTCATTTTGATGGAGGGCACGCCACTGCGCGCCGACGCGCAGCGCAACCGCGCACGCATCCTGGACGCCGCCGAGGCGGTCTTCGCCGAGTTCGGTCCCCGCGGCTCCACCGAGGAGGTGGCCCGACGAGCCGGTGTCGCCATCGGCACGGTCTTCCGCCACTTCCCCACGAAGGACGACCTGCTCGCCGCGATCATGAAGCGGTTGCTGGCGCAGCTTGTCGAGGACGCCGAACAGCGGGACCTGTTCGATTTTTTGACCCACATGGTCGCGCAGGCCGCAGCGAAGAAGACCGTCGTCGACCTGCTCGCCGGCTCCGGGGTGGACATCCGGCTGCCCGACGCGGTCAGCCACTTGGAGGACGCGGTCGACAGGTTGCTGCAACAAGCCCGAGCCGCCGGAGGCGTCGCGGCCACGGTTCGACTACCCGAGGTGATGGCACTCCTTGCCAGCGTGTGCCAAGGAGCCCTGCACGGTGGGTGGGACGAGCAGCTGCAGACCCGTACGCTCGCGGTCATCTTCGCCGGCCTGAAACGCAACTGACCGCCACCCGTCGCCGAGGCAGACCATGCCTGACCGCAGCTAAGGGGCTGTCCGACGCAGCTGCCACTGCTTGATCAATCATCCGCACATCGGCAGATCCGAGCGTCGGTCGTGCGAGATTGGCCCTCGCGAAAGGTCGCGAGCCATCATGCGGCAATCCGTGCTCTCCGCGCATCGGCATGGCACCGGCCAAGCTTCACCCCGTGGTTGATTGACCATGGGGCGACGACATATGCGTCGTCGCCCGCCGGTCGACCGCCGCCGACCGCATTCGCTGTGTGAGCCCTTGGGTTCGCCTGAACTTCACGACTTCTGGCCTCGCCTCAGGACCAACACATCCTCATGTGCGACGAGGTGCACGGGCAGTCCCTGAGCCCGCGATTTCCGCACCGCCATGAGCCCGAACATCGAGGCGCGGTGCACGATCTGGCCGTCGCGGACGGCGGCGAGCAGCGCCGCGCATCGCTGCACCGGTGTCAGCCCGACCGACTGCGCGACCGTCAGGAGCTCACCGGGTAGGTCGATGAAGTCGTCGGGGAGACGGCGCACCGGCCGGCAGGTGAGGACGACTGTGCCGCCGGGGCGCAGCAGCTGGTAGCTGGCGGACAGGATCGCGGCGAACCCGCCGAGGAGACCTGACCAGCCGGCGTAGGCGAGGTTGCCGCGCTCACCGTCGCCATAGCGATGGGCCCGCTTCCTGACCCCGGCTCCGGTCGTCCGGACCAGTCCGTGGGTGAACCGCCCGTACGGCGGTGAGGTGAGCAGGAGCCCAACCTCGCCGACCGCGGACGCGGGGGCGAGATCCAGCAGACGGGTCGCGTCGCCGGTGATGACCCTTGCGGCGCCGGTGGCGCCCTGGGATGCGGCGAGGGCGACGTTGGCCGCTGCCAGGGCGGTGAACCGTGGTTCGATGTCAACGCCGAGCGCGTCACGGCCGAGATGCATGGCCTCGACGAGGGTGGTGCCTGATCCGCACATCGGGTCGAGCACCAGATCTCCTGGCGCGGTGTAGGAGGCGATGGCGTGCGCGGCGAGGTGGGGCAGCATCTTGCCTGGGTGCGTGGACGACTGCGGCACGTACCGGCCGCGTCGCTGGTCACGGGACGGCTGCTGGCAGGTCAACCACAGCGACGTGACCGGCATCGGCTCAGACATCATCGTCGCCTCCCGGTGCGGCATCCCGCGAGTTCGTTGGAGTGACGAACGGGCGGAAGTGCTCCTGGCTGGGCAGATCGCCTCGCTGAGCACGCCAACGGAGTAGAACCACGGTCCGACGGCACGCGCCGGCCGGCACGCGCGGCCAACCGCCAACCGGCCTGGCCGTTTCACTCAGAAGAGCGGTCCCGCGCCAGCCGCCATACTGTCGCCCATGAACCGGGACGTGCGCAGCGACGACAACTGCCGCCTGTGGGTCGAACAGGCCGGCACAGGGCCGCCGCTGGTGCTCTGTCACGGCGGTCCGGGCATGTGGGACTACCTCGACCCAGTCGCCCGCCTGCTCGAAGGTCGTGCCCGCACCATCCGATGGGACCAGCGCGGCTGTGGACGCTCGCAGCGGCGCGGACCATACAGCGTCGCCCGCTTCGTCGCCGACCTCGACGCGGTACGCGACCAACTGGCCGGACCACGAATGGCCCTGTTGGGCCACTCGTGGGGTGCGCACCTGGCGTTGCGGTACGCGATCGAACACCCCGAACGGGTCAGTCATCTGATCTACGTGTCCGGGACCGGCATCGACCCCGACCGTGGCTGGCACCCGCACTACAAGCGGAATATGAGGCTGCGGCTCGGACATCATCTGGACCGGTGGGAGGCCCTCAGCGCCCGCGCCCGCACGCCCGATGAGGACCGCGAACAGGCGGTACTGCAATGGTCGGCCGACTTCGCCGACCACGGCACCGCGCTGCGCCACGCCGAACGCATGGCCACCCCATGGCTGGGCATCAACTACGACTGCAACCAGGCCATCAACGCCGAGGTCAAGCAAGAGCTCAGCAACTCCGAGATGGCCATGCGGTGCCGAGCGCTCGAGCTGCCCGTGCTGATCATCGACGGCACCGAGGACATCCGCCCACGCTGGGCCGTCGACTCGCTGCACCAAGCGTTGACCAACAGCCAACGGGTGAGCCTCGCGGGATCTGGTCACTTGCCGTGGGTCGAGAACCCTGACGGTTTCCGTGAAGCGGTGACCGCCTTCCTGACGCATCACAGCCGTCAGACCCTCGGCCAGGTTCACCGCGGACTCCCGGATCGGCGATAGCGTGACTGCGCAGACGAACCCTCGGGTTCGTATCGAGAACCGGTCGATTTCCCTGAACTCTCGGGAATCTCGGCTCGGGTGAAGACCAGCACGTCGGTGTGGATGTCCATCTGAGTCCGGTGCCCGCGCGTGGGTGGCTGGTCAGCGGCCACGATGTGCTGCAGGTAGGACAGGCATGCCTGCTTGGCCGCGATGACGACGTCGACCGGCAGGATCGGGTCACCGTGCCCCAGCAGCACGGCCAGGCATCCGCCGGGCAGGAGCTTCGCCCGGCACCGGACGAAGAACTCCACCGCGCCGGCACCGCGGGTGAGTGGCCAACCGGTGACGATCAGCATCGCCACCCCGCTCCCCCACCCCATCAAGCGCGCCCCCAGCAGGTGACGGCGGCGGCGGGCGGCGGTGATGGCGTGGGCCAGCTGCGGCCCCTGGGTCAGGTCGATGATCAGGTCGGACGGGTGGGTGAGGTTGTGGACCAGCCGGCTAGCCATCGCGTGGGACATGGTCTCGCCGCGCTGTGGGGCGGGTACCGGCCAGACGGTGATCGGGACGGGCGGGTCGCCGGGCACCACGTCCCCCACGGGGACCGGTGCGCCGTCGTGGTTTCTGTCGGTCATGGGGCTGGTGGCCCCCGGCCGGCGGGCGTACTGACGTTTCCCAGTGCGCCGCCGACAGGTCGGTCGAACCCTCCTGGGACCTGACAGAACCTGTCACGCCGGTCGCCTGACAGCCCCGTCAGCGGGCGCGCGGGACCCTCACCGCGGCGAACCTGACGCGACCGGTCCTGGTCTGACAAACGCTCGTGCTGTCGGGTCGGGCTGTCCCAATCGAGATCTCGGAGCCCTCGCAGACGGCGAAGCTCCCGTCGAAGGGGACGAGCCCATGGCAATAACCATCCGTATGAGGACGGCCGACACGGCGCTGACCACCGCCGAGAAGGCATTCGCGCTTCTGACGTGCGAACCCGCTCCGCTGACGTTCGACGCCCGGGCGGTGCCGGGTCTGCCGGATACGACGATGCCGCTGGACGAGCTGCGCAAGCTGCTGCTGTGCGAGCGCTACGACAGCAGCACGACCGACGAGCTGTGGCGGCAACTGGCCCACCATGCGCGTGAGTGCGGACCGGCGTGGGTCGTGGGTGCGATCGGCGTGGCGGTGCCCGCGCTGACGCACCTCGCGGCGAGGATCAGCCGCGGACACACCAGGCACGCCGACGATGTCGACTCCGAAGTGTTGGCCGGGTTCCTGCAGGCGCTGCGCACGGCGGACCTCGCCCCGCCCCGGCTGTGGCTGCGGCTGTGCTGGGCGGCATGGCGCGCAGGCGCCGCGGTCGCCAACAGCGACGACGGCCAGGAGCTCCCGCTGGACCTGTCCAGCGGCTCGCGCTCGCCGAGAATGCCCTACGGGCACCCGGACCTGCTGCTCGGCCGCGCAGCCGCCGCCGGCCTGATTACCACCGAGGCCGCCGAGCTGATCAGCGCTACCCGCTTCGGTGACGCGCTGATCGAGCACCTGGCCGCCGAGATGGGCGTGGCCGCGTCGGCCCTGCGCATGCGTCGGCGCCGCGCCGAGCGCGTCGTGGCCGCTGCTGTGACGCGAGGCGACCTGTCCGACCCGGTCCGCCCCTGCGCCCACCGTGAGGGCGCGGTCGCGGCCTGACAACGCCGCCAGGTCAGTACACGGGCCGGAGCACCACCGTTGAGGACCAAATCCAGTTCTGCACGCGACTGATGCCGTCGCCCGGGCTGCTCATAACCCAGTCGACCAGATCATCCAGCTACGCTCGGGGCCGTGCGCCGCCGAGGGAAGCCACGCGGATCGCGGCAACAAACATGCACGTCAGCGGCAGTCAGCGGCACCGTGGGGAAGCTCCCGGGTCGGCCCGTTGTCATGGCGGGATCAGATGCTCGGGGCGGCTGCATCAATCGGCTACTCCGGCCGGCGGTCACTTAGCGGGCAGGGCCCGCGTGTAGGTGACGCCCCGGTTGACCCAGCGCTGAAGGTCGGCATCCCTGGCGCACGCCGAGGGCCCGACTGTGATCCAGCCGCGCATGGGCCGACCGCGCATCTGCGTCTGTTCCGCGCCGTCTTCGACCAGCAGTTGCGCAGACTGCGCGGGGTCGACGCGGACCATCAGGCCACCTGCGCCGCGGATTACCACCGCCATGTTGCCGTTGAGCATCAGCGCCAGGCCGCCGAACATCCGCCTCTCGTCGATCCCGGGCTCACGCCCGATCAGCTCCCGCACGCGGTTGGCGAGATCCTCGTCATATGCCATATCCACATCCTGGCACCGGGCTGTGACGGATCCTCTGGCAGAGCAGGGGTCGACGGCGGGGGTCCGGATGACGACGCGCTTCAGCAGATGGCCCGTTCGATGCGGCGGAGCGCCGGGTTGGCTGGTGCCTGGTGCCCGCCGCAGGCCGGGTAGGTCGACGGCGATGGCCGCGGCCGGCCACGGGGCTGGCGTTGTTGGCCTGGCTGCCCGGGGCTATTGGGGCGACCCAGCGGTGGTTAGGGTCTGCGCGTGGATCTGGACGACATCGCCGCCCGGCTCGGGGTACCCGTCGAGGACGTCGACCGCGTGCACCGGCTCGCCGGCGACCGGCCGTCGGCTCCGCTGCCCGCCAAGGCCGACGCGCCCGCGATCCTCGACCGGCTCGCGGTGCGGCCGGACGACGCCGCTGAGATCATGGCGGGCTGGCCCGACCCGGACTCTGCCCTGTGGACTTCGGAGCTGCGCTGGCTGCTCGACCGCTCGATCGCCCTGGTCCGCGTCGATCTCGGCGGTCACGGCTGGCTGTCGCCCGGTCCGGCGCTGCCGCGCGAACGGGGCCCCGCCTGGCGGCATCTCTACGTGTACGCGTACCTGGCCCTGGTCGACGTCGTCAGGGGGTATCACCGCGACCACGGCATCGCCGATGCCGTGTCGTGGGTGACCCTCGCGGACCTGGGCCGCAACCTCGCGATCGACCGGCGGATGCACCGCGAGGGTTGGCCGGTCATGCAGAGCTGGCTGACGCTGCACGCCCGCGGCGGCATCTACGAGCTGGGCCGCCTGCAGCACCAGCGCGGCGGCACCGCCATCGACCTGCACATCCCCGAGTCGGGGCCGATGACCCCGGAGGCGGTCGCGGCGTCGCTCGACAGGGCCCGCGCGTTCTTCCCGCGCCACTTTCCCGACGAGCGCTACACGGCATTCTCTTGCGGCTCGTGGCTGCTCGACCCGCAGCTGCTGGAGTACCTGCCCGAGGACTCCAACATCGTCCGGTTCCAGCGGAGGTTCGAGCTGGAGCCCTACGAGGAGCCGGAAGGACTGGACGCCGACGTCGAGGTGCTGCGGTTCGTGTTCCGCACCCTGAGCACGCCGCTCGACCAGCTGCCGCGCCGCACCGTGCTCCAGCGCGCGATCGTCGACCACCTGAAGGCCGGCCGCCACTGGCGCATCCGCCGCGGCCACTTCCCGATCTAGGTCCACCGGGTCGAATCAGAGAACACGTCGTACGGATGACCGCCGAACATCGCGGCGGGTGCCGGCCGGGCGCTGCATTACCGAGCCGGGGCAGCTCGTTGCCGCACGTCGCGACGCGCTTGTCGCGCACAAGCGTTCCGCCACCATCGAGATCATCAATTCGCAGGAGAATGCGCTCGGGCAGGGCCGGTTCGGCACAGACCGCGACGGCTACAAGGCCATGCTCGCCGCCGGCCGCAAGCACAAGAGCGCCTTTGGGCGGTCGAGGGCTGCAACGGCATCGGCCGGCACGTCGCTCAACGCCTGGTCGCCGACGGCGAGACCGTCGTGGACGTTCCCGCGACGCTGTCTGCCCGGGCCCCTGTGTTCGCCACCGGCCAGGGCCGCAAGACCGACCCGGTCAATGCCCGCAGCGTCGCCGTGGTCGCCCTGCGCACCAAAGGTCTGCGGCAGGTCGTCACCGACGACACCACGGTCGCGATCGCAGCAACGCTTCAGCTCGCCGCCGGCGTCGGCGTGTGAACGGGTGGCGGCGCTTCGTCCAGTGCCTGCCGGCGCACGCCTCGGACGAGAAGGTAGCCGACCATCCAGAACTCGCCTACGGACGCGGGATACGCAAGTGCCTCGGCGACGACTTGTGCGTCAGGGGCGATGTACCTGATGAACGCGCTGAGCACGTACCCGACACCGCCGCCGACGAGGATCCAGCCCAGGGCGCGGGGCATCCAGCCCGATCGCAGCACGCACCAGCCCATGGGGATAAGCCACAGGCCGAAGAACAGTGGTCCCACGCCCCACAGGTTGTCGCTGACCAGGTACAGAACCTGGACGTTGGCCGCCGCGTCGCCGACCGGGTCGACCGATACCTCGACCGCCGTGGCCAACAGTGCCGCGCTCACGAGGCCCACGATCGCGTTGACCAGGCCGAAGGCGGCGATCCCGCTCGCGGCAATGGAGTCTACGGTGCGGAACAGGCGATAGAACCAGACGGCGGCGAGGGTTTGGGTGACTACCATGCCCAGCTCCAAGGCAACCCCAGCGCGGGAAAGCGACTCGTGCGTAACCAGGTTGGCCAGCGTCGCATTGGCGTCGTCGGCTGCGAAGAGCTGCGGGCGGACAATAAGGAACCCGAGTACGCCGGTGATGGCATTGCCGAGGTAGAACAGCCCGGTCATGCGGGCGGTACGTGTCAACGCGTGCATCGTGGCTCCTTCTCGATCCGGGCAGGGCGTTGAGGGGTTTGGACGATCTCTCCGTGATTTCGGGTGCGTGGAACCGGGCCGCGAGGCGATTGCCTCGTGCGCCGTGTCACGTTGTGGGGTCTACTCGTGAGTGTCGGGGTATCCGAAGACGTCGTCGAGTGGCACCCGGAATACCCGCGCGATCTGGAAGGCCATCTCCAATGACGGCGAGTAGCGGCCCTGTTCGATCGCGATGATGGTTTGGCGGGTCACCCCGATGTGGTCGGCCAGCTCCGCCTGGGTCATCCCCCCGTGGGCGAAGCGCAGCGCCCGGATCGAGTTGGTGACCCTGGTCGGCTTGCCCATGGCTACCAGCCCCGCCGGTACGCGACGATCTTCACCATCGACGAGGCCAGCGCGGCCAGGACGAACGCCAGGTAGAGCGCATGAGCGATCCAGAACTGCTCGACCTTCGCCATCGCCAGGACCAGCGGCACAATCGCGGCGATACTCATGACGTAGAACCCGACGTACTCACCCCGCCGGTTGATCTCCCGATCGCGCTCGTCGGTCCTGTCCGCATCCTTGGGCGAGGCCATGGCGGCCACGATGGCCAGGACGATGCCCGCGCCGATCCCGACGCCGATCGAGGTGAGCATCGGCCCCACGTAGGCGATCCTCGCCACGTCCGTGCCCGGCACCTTGGACAGCACGGTCGCCAGGTAGGCGACCGGGACGACGACGCCGACCAGGGCGTAGATCCAGGTGCGCTTCTCCTCTGAGGACATGTCCGCTCCGATGTAAGAAAAACTTGACATGCCGAAGGTAAAACAGACCCGACATGATGTCAAGAATCTTTAACTCGGCCTGGGGCTGGCTCGCGCACCGGCGATCGAGGGCAGCCGGCCAGCCTGTTCGCCAAGCCATTGCCCGAACGGCGAAAACGGTGACGACTGCCGTCGTCGAGGGCCACGCGATTGTGGCGCCTGGCCGCGGTCGGCGTCGGGTCACCACTGGCTGATGAGCGGCGTGTCCGGTTCGTGCTGCCGCCAGGCTTCGGTGAGGCGGGCGAGGCGGATGGGGGCGGCGACGCCGCGCCCGGTTGCGATCTTGCCGTTGGTGATGTCGAACGTCACGGCACCGATGACCTGGTCGCCGAGCACGAAGAGGATGGCGGCGGCGCCGTTGACGAGCGCGTAGTAAATGGCGGGCGTGCCGCCGGCAAGTCGCCGTTTCGCGGGTGTGGGTTTGAAGCCGGCCCGTACGACGGCGGCGACGCGCTGCGCGGTGTCGTACTGCAGCAGCGTCTCGGTCAGGCCGGCGCCGTCGGTGATCGCGGTCGCGTCGTCGGTGAGCAGCGCCACCAGCCGCTCGGTGCGGCCCGAGGAGGCAGCGGCGAGGAGTTCCTCGACGATCCTGCGGGCGGATGCGGGGTAGACTTCGCCGCCGCCGCCGCGGCGTGCGGCGGTGATGCGGTGCCGGGCCCGGTGCAGGTGCTGCTGGCTTGCGGACTCGGTGATGTCAAGGATCTCGGCGATGACCCACGCCGAATCACGCCTACGGCCAACCACAAATGAGCGGCTGGCCAACGAACCGAGGGAGTCGCCGGCGTCCCGTCCACTGCGCTCCGTAATGGTGCGTGACCGGAGTGCATCCGGATTTGCCGAGAAGAGTGCGTCCTGGCAATACTGCTATTCGGCTTGGGCGGTGAGCTGATGACCAGGCCCTTGGCACCCTCGCCGCAGCGCGGGCGTACGTGGGAACACCCGGAGTCCCCCGGAGCGCGGCACCATCCGAAGTCGAGGCCGGCAACACGCTCGCAACCGTCACCAAGCGGCTCGGCGCCGGTGCGTCGGTTCGTGGTGCGACACCGTCGGCTTCGCCATGCTCAATTAGGCGATTGCTCGGTTCCGCTTCTTTACCGGCTGGCGTCATGATGAGTGGGTGAGTCGACGACTGGTCTCCCGAGCGGGTCGCCTGTTCATCGCCGTGGCCCTGCTCGCTGCCCTGGTCGCGGTCGCCAGCCACTTCGGCCTGTGGCAGAAGATTACCGGGAACTCTGCGGCCGCCTGGGACTGGGTCGAGCGGTCTAGTTGGTTCAGTGCTGTCGCATCGCTCATCTTGACGATTGTCTACGAACGGCGAGCCCGTCAGGGCGGCGGACCCGGCGGGGAGGACCGCCGCATCTTCGCGATCGGGCTGTGGAATCGGATTGAGGTGCCAGGCGACCGGCCGGTAAAGCCCGAGCCGGTCATTCCCGCCCGCCCGGCGGAACCTGATAGGCCGGTGAACCATCTTCCGGAACGTGCCACTCTCGAAGCGGAACTGGCCGGGCCCCGCTCGGCGGTCGTGCTGGTCTACGGTCCGGCCGGCGCGGGCAAGACGACCCTCGTCGAGAGCGTGCTCCGTGCTACCGATCTCGGTGCCACCCGGGAAAGATTCGATCTCGTCGCGGACGAAAGCTTCGGTGCGGCCGAGCTGGTGCGGATTCTGGGCAAGAACACCGCGCGACCCCCGCAAGAGCTTCGCGACGACCCGCTGCAGTCACTGCACCTGGCGCTGGAGTCGCGGACGGATCCCGGTGTCGCCGTGGTGATCGACGGGGCCCAGCGGATTCTCGAGCCGACAACCAACAAGATTTCCGATTTCGATCTCAACGAGGCGCTGGCCGTCATCGCGGCGCGCCGGGATCGGCGCGTCAAGGTCATCCTAATCACGCGTGAGCAGCCGATCGCGGCAGCGAGCAGCAGGTGGACCACGGATGATGCGGTCCACATCCCGGTGAACCGGCTCGCGCCGGAAGATTTCAAGCAGTATCTCGCCATCCTGGATCCCGGGGATGCCGAGGGGATGCAGGCGGGTTCCGATGACCTGTGCGATCTTCTGCAGGGCATGCCGCGCAACGCCAACCTCTTTTGGGCCGCGCTAACCCTGCCCGTGGACCGGCCGTCGGTGCGTGAGCTGACCCGCAGGCTGGAACGGCCACGACGCAAGGACCGGCCGAGCACCCTCGCCCGGATGGTCGTCGACTCACTCACACCCGAGCAGCACAATCTTGTCGCCGCCGTCGCGGCCTACGACATGCCGGTGCTGTCCGAGGACGTGGTCCGATTGGTCGGCGACGGGATATCCCCGGTGCGAGTCGAGGAACTGCTCGACGAGCTGGCGGAGCATCATGTGATCGTTCGTCTGGCGGCGCCGCCGCGATACTGCCTGACCGACCCGGAGATCCTCGGCGCGCTGCAACGCGACGGTCAAAACATGGAGGCTCTACGTCGCAAAGCCGCGAACCTGCTGTCGAACCGGCGCAAGCCGAAGGTTCATGTCCGCGGTCCCGGCGACCTCACCGTCGAGTTCACCGAGCTCCGCATCACCCTGCGGAACCGGGACTGGCTGGCCGCCTTCGACCGGATTCAGGCGCTCGACCAGCATCTCGTCAAATGGAACGCGTCAGGGCTGATCATGGACGCCCGCACCCAGGTGATCGGCAGACTGGAAGACGCCTTCGACGAGTTGCGCAACTTCAACGCGCTGGGGTACGCCCGCGCCTCCCGAGGGCTGATGGGCCCGGCGGTGGACGCGTACGAGAGGGCGCTCGCTCTGGCCGGGACGCAGGACCGTCCGGACGAGCTCCGCCGGAAGATACTTGCCAACATCGCGGATCTCGAGTGGCAGCACGGCAAGATCCAGGAAGCGGAACGCCGGTACCGAAAGGTCCTGAAACTGGCCGTGCGCGACGGAGACGACGAAGGTCGAATGGTCGCACTCTCCGGGATCGCCGACTGCCGCCGACGTCATGGCGATCACCGGCAGGCCGTCACCCTGGGCCGGGAGGCTCTCTCCCTGGCCCGGGAGCAGAACGCGTACGGCTGGGAGATCGACATCAGCGTTAAGGTGGCACGGTGGCTGTCCGAGCAGGAGGAGTCAGCTCCGGCGTGGGAGTTGATGACGGAAGCCGCAGTGGTCGCCGGTGAGCGCCCCAATCCCGCTTATCGGGCTCGCTGTCTGGACGGTCAGGCGGACCTGCACCTTGACGACGGTGACTGGGTCGCTGCTCGCACTAGCGCGGCGGAGGCGCTGCGCCACGCGCTGGACATCCACGATCCCGTCACGGTTCTCCAGGCGCGGACGACCCTGGCCATGGCCGCACTGCGACTAGGCGACCTCGAAGCGGCCCGGACGGAGATCGATCGCGCTGGCTGGTATCGGCGGGAGAAGAGGTCGCTGATCGTACTCGCGCTGCAAGCGCTGATCGCCTTCCGCGAGGATCCGGACGGCGAGGCACGCACCTTGTTCGAGACGCTGGAGAGGGAGGCCGCCCAACGCCGGAACGACGACCCGGACGACTTCGCGGCCTGGGAGCTGGAAGCAATCGCGATCTGTGGCCTGGGCGTGGATCGCCCTGGCCGGGCTGCCGCGGCGAAGACGGCTTTCGGGAAAGCCCGCACGATCGCGCCCGATTTCCCGGTCGTCAAGGAGCGCCTGCAATTCATGCTCGGCATCGTGGCCGCCTCCTCAACCGTGCACCGAGAGCTCGTTGCGGCCGCCACCGGGGATGCGGTACGAGGCTTCACCCCGTGACCGCCGCGATGCGGGCGCCCGGAAGATCGTCAGCGAAGCCAGCCTCTGCCGTGCGCCAAGATCAACGCCTCGACCCGGTTGCTCACCCCGAGATCCTGGTACAGGGCTCGCAACAGCCGGTACATCGCTCGTTCCGAATATCCCGCCTCCGCCGCGAGCTGGGAGACGGTTGTTCCGGACGCTAAGGCACGCAGCCATCCGACCTTCGCCGGCGGGACCGGCAGTACGGTGTCGTGTCCGCTGGCCTCCGCCGCCAGGGTGGTCACCACATCGGTGGGTAGCGTGGCGGTCCCGTCGATGGCCGCATCAACGCAGCGGCAGAGAGCCTCTGGGGTCACCTGACGTGGGAGGACGGAGACCGCGCCCGACGTGACGGCCCGCACACCGGGGGCGGTGGCGGTGTCCTCCAGGAGAACCAGCACCTTGACCTGCGGCTGAGCTGTCCGCAAAGTTTTCAGCCTGCTCCAGTCAGGCTCCGTCAGCACGGTCAGCACGACTATGCCGCCGGAAGATGTGGCCGCCCAGCTGACCACATCCGCGGGTGTCTGGACCATGTGGCCGGCCGCGGTCAGCGCTGCCGCGGCGCCGTGCTGGAAGACCGGGAGCGGGTCCACGATCGCGACGCGGACGCCCACGCGGGTGTGTCCCTTCGTCATCCCGGCCAAGCATCATGTCAGGTTCCTGCCAAGCGCGCGGGTCACCTGCCAACGAACATGTCGTGGACCCGCCGCGTGTGGTTTTCCTACGGTCGAAGCAGGCAATTCTCATCGAGGAGCCGCACGTGGTCCAAGACGAAGACGAACGTCACACGCCGCCATCGGTCATCGACACCGACGATCATAGGCTGCCCACGGAGGAGCCTCGCGACGAGAAGACGAAGCAGGCCATCCGAGCAGTCGCGGTCACCTATCCGAACCTCGGCCGAACCGCCATCTTCGCGGAAGTGCGTCGGAAGATACCCGACCTCAGGCAACGCGAAGTGAACTGGGTGATCATCAAATTCGATCTGCCGAATCCGCTGCGATGACCCGGCGGACATGGCGGCTGGGGCCGGTCCGCCGAACAGGTAGCTCCAGCCCCGGCAACGCCTGACCCGTTCGGGCGCCGTGGCTCACTGACATGGCGAGCGACGGTTCGTCACGCCCGACCTTGGCGAACAAGTCGATCAAGGCTGGACCATGCGCGCCACGATGATTCGGACATCCGCCAAGGTGGATGTAATACCAGCCGTTCATCTGCCGAAGGTCCACCAATGCGTAGCCGGCGAGCTCGTCCGCCAGGGCCTGGATCTCAGTGAGGCGAAGGGGTGGTTCGTCGTCAACCGCTTCAGCAGCTGAGCGAAGCGTTATCCACCCGTGGTACTCGAACATGGCAGGAGCATAGAGGCCAGGATATGGCGCGTCGGCCAGGTGATCGCCCAGGCAGTGTTCGCTCATGCCGCGAACCGCGCGGTCGCAGACGATGAGCCGATGATCGGGTCTGCAAGGGCCGCTCCGTCCGATGTCTCAGCGATGATCGGCCCTGCGCCGCTCCGGCGGGTCAGCCTGGCATGCTTGCCCGGTGAAGCCAGAGGAGCAGGTAGACCCGGCCGGCCGGCGGACCCCCGCAGACGTGCGCATCGTGCAGTTGACGGCGCCGGTGTTCCGCGCCCTGGCCAACGGTGACCTGGCGGCGGCAAACGCGGTGAGTCCCGTGCCCCTCTCGGCCTACTTCGCCGGCCCTGAGTGGCGAGGGGTGTGGCAGATGCGCAGCAAGCAGGTCGAGGAGGACCCAGCCAGCGCGGCATGGGTCACTGGCGTCATCTGGGATGAACGGCAGCAGGTGGCCGTCGGCCGAGCTGGCTACCACGGGCCCCCCGATCCGTCCGGAATGGTCGAGATCGGCTATGCGGTCGACCCAGCATACCGACGACGCGGCTACGCCCGGGCCGCACTGGAGGCCCTGCTCCAGCGCGCTGCTCGCGAACCGCAGGTGCGCACGGTGCGGGTGACCATCAGCCCGGACAACGTCGCTTCTTACCAGTTGGCATCGCAGTACGGCTTCATCGAGGTCGGTGAGCAGTGGGACGACGAGGACGGGCTAGAGATCATCTACGAGGTAGATGCCCATCGCCGGTAGGCGAACGAGACGTCCGCACATGCCGCTTAGCGCTGGCCGGGCGATCGGGTAGAAGATCGCCGCCGCTTCGAGTTGGAGGGCGGCGACCGCAGGCGCGAAGATCAGTGGCTCTGGGTGGTGTGATGGAGGTGTCGAGTCCGATTGACGGTCCGCGGCTCCGGGCCGAGGTCGACACGGCTACGAAAGGTCAGTTCCAGGCGCCGCTCTCCGATGCGGACTACCGTACGCTCGCCGCGATCCTGGCGGAGCATCCGTCCGTCACCCTGCGCGTGTATGGCTTTGATACCGAGTTGTCCACGCTACGGTTCCTGCGCTGGTTCCCGCATCTTCGCCGCCTCAGCGTGGCCGACCTGTTCCACCTGACCGACCTGACCCCACTGCGCCAGCTGGGCGCCGACGTCGAGTTCCTCGACCTCGGCGAGACCCGCAAGCCCCTCGACCTCACCCGGCCACCGCGTTCCGGAACCTGCGGGAACTCAGGATCGCAACACATCACCGTGGCCTCGCGGACCTACTCCACACCAACCCCAACCTGCAGGGCCTCGCCCTTTGGAGAATCCCGGTCGACCGGATCCTCCCGATCGTCACACTGCCGCACCTGCAGTCGCTGTCACTCACCCTCGGCTCCCTGACCGACGCCGAGTGGCTCACCCAGATCCCGACCCTGAACTACCTCGCGATCCGCAACGTCCGCCGACTCACCAACCTCGAACCGGTGACGCGCCTACCCGCGCTGCAATGGCTGATCCTGAACGCCCTGACCATCGACCAGCTTCCCGACTTCAGTCCCAGCACCGCGCTGCTCCGCGTCGACCTCGACGGCATGCGGCGCCTACGCCAGCCCAACGCCCTTCACGGGCTCGCCGCCGCACCCCGACTCCAGGACCTCTGGGTCACCCAGTCGTCGCTACCGGTCGAGGCGTTCATCCCATTTACCAACCATCCCACCCTGACCCATGTTGGCGTCGGCCTCCGAAGCGAACGCCGCAACCGAGCGGCCGAACACCTGCTCGGGCGAACACCACCACGCGACGACGACCACGTCGCCGCGACCCACAATCTCCTGTACATCCTGTAAGCCCACGCGGACGACGACAGCCGCGACCGCCGCCATACACGCCAGTAACCCGTAGGGCTTGCTTGAGCCGGATGCATAGAAATCGTGCACGTCCGGTTCTGAGAGGGCGGCGGCGCAGCAATGCCCCGTCGCTACCCGGCCTGGTCGCGGTCGAAGCGCAGAGGAGCGGGTTTATGGTGGCCGGATGCTTGAACTAAGCAGGCTGGACCTGGAGGGGATCGCTACCGCGCTCGAAGACCAGACCGACTACGAGCACCGATGGCTGATCCACCCGCAGACCGGCGAGGTCGTGCTCTGGACGACAGACGGCGGCATCGACGGACACATGCCCGTCGACCTTGACGACCTCGACCTGGTGGGCATCGGCCCGCTGCCGTCCTACGTCTGGTACCAGGACATGGCCGACTTCGCCGAGAGGATCAGTGACGCGGCGGCCGGCCGCAGACTCGCGCGAGCGATCCAGGGGAAGGGGGCCTTCCGCCGGTTCAAGAACGAGTTGCACGACGAGTATCCGCACCTGCTGGCGGCATGGAACGCCTTCCGCGACGTGCGCGCAATGCGGCGGGCTGTCGAATGGCTGGTCGACAACTCCTTGGTCGACGACGAAACGGGCGAGCGTTTTATGGCCGAGCACCCAGATCCCGACCTCCCCTGAACTGGCGTCCGCGCCGCGCGACTTCATGTACGACGAACGCACGCATCTGCCGCCGTCCGTGCGCGCAGGTACTCGACGAGCCGTCACGCTCGGTGTTCGGCGTCCCGTGGTGTCCGGCATCCTGAACTGCCGAATTGCGGATGTGATGGCTTGGATGTTGCAGCGATTGGCCAGGCGGGTTGTGGATTCGGGCGTATTGTCTGCACCGCCGGCTGGTCAGCGTCGCAGGGCCGCATCAACTCGGTCGACGTTGTCCGACCAGGGCCGCGCGGGAACGACCGGGACACCGATCCGCGCGGCGCGGATTGACAGTTCAGCATCGAAACGCGCACTCACGATGGCGCGGAACCGTTGCTCTGCTGCAGCGGACTCGCGGGACAGGTAGTTCGCGAGGATCTGATCCTCGTTCGGCTCGGAGATCACCACCGTCCTGACCCCGTCACCGAAGCCGGCCGCGACGTCTGGCAGCAGGTAGTCGCCCTCCATGACAACCGGCGCCGCGGACTCGATGTGATCGGTGATGACGGCTTCGATCCCAGGCCGCATCGTCTCGGCAACGGCAATCGTGTGCTCGACGATCCGCGCCGGCGTCCACTGCCGCGCCGCGCCGTTTGTGTCCCACAAGTGCAGCATCGGCGACTGCTCGGGTGTGGTCAGCGCTTTGACTACGGTCACCATGTCGTCGACCTCGGCGAGCGGCACGCCGTACCGGCGGGCCAACGCGGTCGCGATGTGCGACTTACCGATGCCAGACGCGCCACAGATGAGCGCGACAGTCCAGGATGGAGCCGGGACAGGATAACCCATGCGAACGATCTTTGCCGATCACCGCAAGCCGACCCGGGCGACCCGGCCATCCAGCCTCTTCTGGCCGAATTGAGTGCGGTCAGTGTGTTTGGGTCGCCCAGACCGGCTGCTGGGGCTCGTCGTTGTGCACGATGATGTCGACGTGATCGGTCGGGCGGACCGTAGCGAAGTAGAACTGTTGGGAGGGGATGTAACGCTCGCGCCAGCGCCGTTCGACTTCGGCCCGAGATGACACCCGGCGCTCTCGGATCACGGCACGATCCACGGTCTTCTCGAGCGCGGTCGATACGAAGATGCGCAGGTCCCACTGATCAATCAGTTCCGGGCGCATGAGGAAGACGCCGTCGAAGACCAGCACGGCGTCGGCGGGGGCAGTCGTGACCGGCGGGGACAGCGCGGTATCCGCCGTGCGGTCGTAGACCGCGTGTTGGAAGCGTCGATCTCCGCCCGGGCCGAGCGGATCGAGCAGAACTCGGTTCAGCGCGTGGTAGTCGTGGGTGTCGAAGTAGCAGCCTTCGGCCGAGTACTCGCCGCGCGGGTAGCGCTGTGCCCGGGGGAAGAGGAAATCGTCGATTGTCGCGCGGATGACGTCGCGGCCCTGTGTGCGCAAGACGACGGCCAGTTCGTCGGCGAGCGTGGTTTTGCCTGCGGCGGGCGGTCCGTCGATGGCAACCCGCGTCGGGTGTGTGACTGTGACAGACCCGACTGCCTCAGCCAGGCGGCCGAGCATCTCGTCGCGAGTGCCTTGGTCCATGTCCTGCCCCGTCCTACCCGCTCGGCCGACACCCGCGGGAAACCCGATGACCGTTTCCTGGACCCGCGTTCCTTCTGGAAGTCTGCGCCGAACCACGCCCAGTTGATCTTCAGCCATGACCGAACATTGTGGGTCCTTTTGGACTTTCGCTCCTTCGCGCGCTGTTGAATGTCGCTTCCTCAAACGCCTGGGAGCGGTACTTCTGGGGGCCATACGCGTTGATCGTCAACGGCCTGTGTTTCCTGGCAGCCTACGGCGACTGGACCTGATCGCGGCGTCGGCGGAGGCCCAGCCGCACGAGGTGCACGGCCCGCTTGCAAACCGACCGTAGTTGCACGGTTGGCGCGCTGAGCAGCAAGATCGTCGGCTTTCGCGGCTGAGCGGTTTCCACACGGTCGCACGCAACCGGGCCAGCAATCGGCGTACCGAAGAGCTGATTGAGATCGTGTCCTGCCGGGCGGCGGTCGCGCAGGCCTTCGACCGGGTGCAACGTGTCGCCCGTCAGCAGATCCGGGTGCTGGTTGCGCCGCCGTACGCGGTGCCGAAGCACGTCAACCGCCAGCAGCTCGAACGGCAGGCTGCCGGAGTCACCTATCGGGCGGTGTACGACGTCGACGCCCTGGCCGACCCCGGCTTCCTGGAGAGCGTCGTCGTCCATGTCCAGGAGGGCGAGCACGCTCGACTAGCGCACGGCCTACCGACCAAGCTCGCCGTCGCCGATCGGGAACTGGCCCTGCTGCCGCTGGCGTGGGCGCAGTCGGCGCACAACGCGGCGCTGCTGGTGCACCCGTGTGGCCTGCTCGACGCGTTGATCGCGATCTTCGAGACCGTCTGGAACCAGGCCACCCCCCTGTCCGTGGCCGACTCCGCCAACCCCGCCGACGCCGCGGTGATCTCTGCCGGAGATCGGCGGAGGTCGCGGGGCCGGCGTCGCGTTCTCAGCCATGGGCCGGCGAGGAGTGCGGCGATAATCTGGGCGGCTCCGGCGGTGACGAGGGTCGGGCCCGCGCCGACGACGCCGATGACCGCGCCCCCGGCGAGCAGGCCGATTGAGACCGCCCCGTCGTGCACAAGGCTCTCCGCGGCGAAGGCGGCTCGCCGCTGCGCACCAGCGGTGCGCGTGCTGATGAGCCGGTTGAGCGCGCCGATGCCCAGCGGCATGGAGAAGCCACCAACCGCAGCCACGCATCCCAGGAGCACGAGAGACGACGTCACGGCGGGCAGCGCCATGAACGCTACGCCGAGGACGATCCACCCGGTCGCCATCGTCGCAAGCGCCGGCAATCGCGGGACGAGCATCGGCGCGAGCAGCGCACCGGCGAGCGAACCTATGCCGTACCCGGTCATGCCAGCTGAAATAAGCAATCCGGGCCGTCCAGTCTCGGCGCCGAGGATCGCGAGGCCGAGAGTGAAGGCGAACCACACGAGTCCGCCGACTCCGGACATCGTCACCGCACAGCGGATGTCCCCGTGCTGCGCCAGCACTTGACGCAGGGCCGGAGTGTTGTCCGGTCGGTCGGGCGAAGCAGCCGTCGCAGTGCCGCGCACGGTGAGCAGGAGAGCTGCGCCCACGCTGACACCGGCGGCCTCGGCCCACAGCAAAGGCAACGGTCCGCCGGTCGCGACCGCCGCCCCTGCCACCGGTGGCGCAAGGATCATCGTGATGCGGTGCAGGAAATCCTGCCAGGCCAGCATCTTCGTCGCGAGAGTGGAACCAAGGTTGTCGCAGATGTCCGAGAGCAGGGCTCGTTGCCCAGGGCCGCTGAGCGCGGTCCCACATCCGGTGATGAGCCCGGCGGCGGCGAGGTGGACCACGGTGACCGTTGCGACGGCCGCGCCGATCGGGACGACGAGCAAGCCAACCACCTGGACTGCAAGCACGCAGGCGAGAGCCCTGCCGGTAGTCAGTCGCTGACGCAGGCCTTTCGCCCACCAGGGCGACGCGAGCAGGGGCAGGCCGACCGCTCCACCGACCAGCCCGGTCGACCAGGCGGACCCGGTCTCGGCGAGCGCGACGAGCGGAAGCGCGACAGCCGCGGTGCGTTGACCCATCCAGGTCACGAACGTGGTTGTCAGCATGGCGGCGATGTCGCGTCTGGAATTCACGCAACCCATCCTCTGAGTGCACGGGACGCGCTGGTAGATGGCGGATAGGCAGTCGAGCTCATAACATGGCCATATGAGCTCATTCCCTTCCGTCGAAGATCTCCGGCTGGTCGAGGCCATCGCGCGCCACGGATCAGTCGGGGCCGCCGGACGGGAACTTCTGATCAGCCAGCCGGCCGCGAGCAACCGCCTTGCGGCACTCGAATGGCGGGTCGGGGAGCGGCTCTTCGACCGCGACACGACGGGAGCGCGGCCGACGCCGGCCGGCCGTGCGCTAGGCGCTGAGGCAGCCCATGTGCTCGATCACCTGGCACAGATCTTCGACCGGACGCGATCCGCGGCGCGGGCACGAACCTTCAACGTCGGCACCTTCAGCAGCCTCGCACCGCTACTCTTTCCCGCGCTCGAAGAGCTGATGGGCGACTCGATCGTCAACCAGGTGACAGACCATGGCGACCGACTCGTGGAGTGGGTAGGCGAAGGATCGCTGGACGCCGCGTTCGTCGCCGTCGCCAACCAGATGCGTCTGCCCGCCACCGTGAGCGCCGCACCCGTGGCGACCGATCAACTGGCGGTCCTCACGCCCCCGGCCACGTCGTTGAACCCTGGCCGGCGACCATTCGCCGACCTCGATGTTGTCGCCTACACCTACGACATGTCCGCGGATACGCTGCACCAACGACTCTCCAGCCTCGGCGCCAGGCCCCGCACAGCGGCCACCGCGGAGACGGCCATACGACTGGCACGACTACTGGGATGCCCGGCCGTCCTGCCCCGCGGGCTCGGGCTCACGTACGCCCAGGAAGGAGACCTCATGTCTGCCGCCCCGTTGTCCGGCCGCCTCACGCTCTTCATGGTCACTCGCCGCCCTGCCCCGCACGAGTTCGCGGCAGTACTGAGCCCGCTCCCCCGTCGCCTCGGACTGCAGCCCGCGCCAGTGACACGACCCGATTGATCCGACCGGCATAGACATCGAAGTACCAGCCGGGGCCTCCCCAAGCGTCGAATTCGTCGCCTCGTGGCTCATTTCAGCGGCGGCGCACCTCCTGCTTCCGGGTCGGGCAGGGCCAGGGCAGGTCGCAGCCTCCGCAGCTCCAGTGGCGGTGCGCAAGCGCCACTATGCGTCCGTCGGCCTTCTGCATCGGTCGATCGACACGTCTGCTGTTTCTCGCTACCCCGATCCCAGCCAGACCCACTCGACACCGGCAGCCCCGGCAGCACACGCCGCAAGGCGTCGCCGGCGACTCGCCGCACCGTCGTGACGGAGAGGGGGAAGGCCGGCTGTATGCCGACCTTCCCCGACCCGCTGTCTGCGCGGCCTCGTTGGTCAGTGCTGGTCGAGGGGCAGCGCGAGGTCGACGACCTTGAAGTCCCGGAAAGAGCCCTGCTTGTCGGCCTCGCCGGTCAGAAGGTCAATCTTGTACACGTTGCTGCGGGAGCCGACCTGCAGGACGGCGAAACCCTTGTTGTCCACGGTCCGGTCGTCGCGGATCTTGCTGTAGATGTCGAAGCCGGCCTGGATACCGGCGTCGACGCCCAGCGCGCCGACGGCCGCCAACAGCCCGGCGTTGGCAGGGGACTGCACCACGACCTGGTCGAGGTTGGTGTTGATGTCGAACAGGGTGGTGGCGGTGGCCGGGTCGAGGTCGTTGTTGGTGTAGGCGGCCGCGGTGACCCCGGTGGTCGCGGTCGTCGCCGGCGGCGTGGTCAGCATGGTGTCCGTCGCCGTCATGCCCGCCGCAGGTGCGCCGGCCGGATCGTCGATGTTGTGGCGCAGGTTCTGGCCGGTGTCGCTGATGACGCGCAGCCGGTTCGCTGCGGGGTTGAAGTCGACGCCGAAGAATTTCCCGTCGAGGTCGACGGTGAGTTGGCTGACCTTCTTCGCGGAGGCGTCACGGGTGGACAGGATGTAGATGCCGCCCTGGTCGCCGACGCCGTACAGCTTGTCGTTCTGCACCCGGAAGTCGATACCGACGAGCTTCTTGTCGTCGGCCCGCTTGCCGTCCCCGCCGCCCTTCCCGCCGTCCTTCTTGTCGTCCTTGGAATCGTCCCGGTCGTCCTTCCCGTGGTCCTTCGGGTCGTCCTCCCGGTCGTCGTCGAGCCGCACCTTGCCGATCTTGCAGGCGTCGCGGGGGTTGTCGACGTCGAACTTGATCAGCTTCTGGTCGTCGGTCAGCCCGACGGCCTTGAGCCCGTCTCGCCCCCCATCCCAGTCGCGGGAGGAACGGTCGCACGACTTCTCCCAGTGCCAGTCGTGGTGCGAGTCGTCCCGGGATGACTCGCGGTGCGAGTCGTCCCGCGACCCATCGGCCGCCGCGGTCGAGACGAGCGAGCCGGACATGCCGGCGCTAAGAGCGACGGACAGACCAGCCAGCAGTAGCCCCCTGTGGAGCGGATACTTCATTTGGCGCACCTTCCTGTCACGGATCAACCGGTAGCCCACTTGACGGGCATGGGGACATGAAAACAACTCGCATCCGTCGAGAAGGTGGCAGCGGCGCTGTTGCCCCCAACCGGGTGGGATTGCGCCGAACGGCGGAAATCCGCCTCGACTCGTGGCAGCGATGTGCAGAGTTCGCATACGTGTGGCTAAAGGCCACTGGCAAGGTCACGCTCAAGCCGGCGCACAAGAGCCAGGGCAGGTACGCGACGACGAGGCCGGAGGGCCACGACGAGACAGACCGGCCGAGTACGGTTCCGACGACGAGTGCGGGGACTACGGTCAAGGATCGCTGGGAGCACGGGCGGGACTTCGTCTACCACGGCTCCATTGCGCGCTCGACACGTTCCTGAACGGGCGGCGGCGGGATTGTCGCGAAGATCCTCAATGCCTCTGAAGCCAAGCCTTGATCAACGGGACCGGAGCAGCACCCCAGCTCGGAGGTGGAAGGAGTGCCGGCGTTCCATCGCGGGCAGCTAGGCGCAGCCGGGGTCAACTGCCTTCGGGACGGAGTCGAGCGCCGGGGGGACGAGGTCCTTGACTCCGAGGTGCTCCCCGGCGAGGAAGTGAAAGCCGCGTTCTCGGCTGGATCGATGCCCGATTCACTCGGCAAGCGCAGGGTGGCCTTATCGCGAAAGAGGAGTTCACCGCGACCGCCGCCCGCGCCGCGCAGGGCCCAAAACAAGTCCGGTTGCCGGTCGTGGTGGCAGTCCACGACGGTTCCGTCAGGGAGTACGACCTGTGCGCCGACGAGGTGATCGCAGGTCAGGCCGTGCTTGCGACCGAGCAGGTCGGTCCCGCCGCCAAGGGGGGCCGGCGATGCCGACGGTGGGACCGCACCCGGCGGGCAGGGTCGCGCCGCGGGCATGCAGCGCTGCGAATACGTGTCGCGGGCGGGCACCGGTGCCGACGTCCATCGCAAGGGCAGGCGCGAGTCGGAAGCTATGCGCAGTGTGACGACGAGTCCTGAACAAACGTGCAGGCGCAGACTTGCGGTGGCGGCTTGCTACGGGTGGCGAGGAATAGTGCGGTTTGCGTGGTCTGATAGGGCGGTGGAACTACGGGAGATGCGGGCGTTCGTCGTGGTCGTCGAGGAAGGGAGTCTCTCCGCCGCTGCCCGTCGGCTGCACGTGACGCAGCCCGCGCTGTCCCAGACGATCAACGCCCTCGAACGGCAGCTCGGTTTGCGGCTCCTGGTCCGCAGCAGCACCGGCGTGCGGGCCACCGAGGCGGGCATGACCCTCCTGGCCGAGGCGCGGGCGGTTCTCGCGCGGTACGACCAAGCAGTGGCCGTCGTCAACCGGCATGCCTCGACGGGCGGCGGTATGCTGCGGCTCGGGATCCCGCTGGAGCTCCCGGCCGACCTGCTGACCCGGCCGCTCGCCGACCTCGCCGAGGCCCATCCAGAGACCCGGGTGCAGGTCCGGCACATGCCCACTGCGGCGCAGTTCGAGGCGCTGCACGCCGGAGATCTCGACGTCGGGCTGGTTCGGGAACACCCGATCGGCACGGACCTGGACGCCTTCCTGGTGGTGGAGGAACGGCTGGGCGTGCTGCTGGCAACGGAACGGGCCGCAGCGCTCGCCGGGCCGGACGGAATCCGGCTGGACGACCTCGCCGGGCTGAACTGGGTCGGATTCCCCCGGTCGGGCAGCCCCGCCTGGTACGACGAGCTGACCGCGATCCTGCGCAGCCACGGGCTGGATCTCGGACCCCCCGCACCCGAAGGGCAGGCGCTGATTCCCGAGGTGAAGCTGGCGGCGGTGACCGCCGGCGGAGCGTTCGCGCTGGCGCCGCCCGGATGGTCGCCGCCACTGCCCGGCACGATCACCTGGTCGGCACTGGTCGGGCACCCCCTGATCCGCCGCACGTGGGCGGTGTGGCCGGCCAGTTCCCGTCGGCGCGACCTCGGCCGGCTGGTCGCCGCCCTCGGGGCGCAGGGGACGGACCATCTCCCGGCGGCGGCCGAGGCCCGCCCATTATGACGGCCCGCCACGGACTTGTTTCCCGCCGCTCGGCACGTGCTGGTGACGGTGTAGGCCGAGACTGACGCGACGATCGACGCGGTTGATCTTGACCGTTATCTGTTCAAGCCATGGCACCCGCCGGCGGAGAGGCTGCATCCGATGCTGGACTCGCTGCTGGAGGCGTGGCCGGCCAGCGCGGCAACCGCCACTGACCAGAGCTAGCAGCCACGGTTGGCAACCTGAACTGCACCCGGGGCGTTTCGTCTGCGGTTCCACCGGACTCGTAAGGCCGTTGCCGACATCCTCATGGCCACGGGCCGCGAATCACAACGGATCAAACCGAACGGTCCGGCCCTACCGCAGGTTGAAATGTCGGATCAGAGCCGTCAGTACATCGACGAGAGTATGCCTGCGGGCCGATGGACGAGATCTCTGCCGTCGACCTCACCGCACCCGACGAAAGGTGTGCCCACTACGGGCGACCCAACGGCGCGCGTGGTCGAGCAAATCTTCCGCGCGGTGATCGACGCCACTGACGGTCGGTTTCTGCCAAGCCCCATTTACGCCCATGAAATTTCGATCGCTGCGGCAACCGCGGCCGTAGGACGGTGCGCCGATAAACGGCCCGGCCAAATCGCGCCGGACCATACTAGCTGAAGACGCTCTGTCGCGCGATTCGAGCGAGTTATAGCTGCCATAACGATGGAGCTTGCAGGCGAGAAGTCAAGTTTGTAGCGTCGTACGTCCGACCGGGTCGTCGAGTCATCTACGCGATGACGCTCGGGCCGGATCGCCCAATCGCGATCATGCGAGCCGGGAAAATCAACCGAACATCGGGGGTGCACCCGCGGGCCCGACGGTCATGGTCGGCCGCATCCTCCCGCCCGAACCCGTCAGCTAGTCCGGTAGGGCGACATCGGAAGGAGAAACGCATTTGTTCTGCTCTCCGGCTGGTCGACGCATAAATCTCCCACCCCGCCGTGCCATCCGGGGTGGCGTAAGGCCGTTTCGTCAACTGTTCTGGCCCATTACGTCCGATAATTGAGGCTATTCGAGGGATCATCGTGACTGAGGAACGTTCTCGCAATTTGTTTCGACGCGCCATGTTGCACCGCAGTCATAGAGTGGCGCCGCTGTTGGCCGTGCTGGTAACCGCCGCCACGGCCGCGGTGGCCAGCGCTCCTGGGCATGAGCCCACCGCTCCCGGCGCGGCAGCCGCCGCCTCGGGTTCGCTGGTCATGGCCGATGTCGCGCCCGCCAAGGCCACGGCCACGGCCGGGTCCGATCCGGCCACGGCCACCGCTCAACCCGCGGCTCCGACGGTCCCGTCCGAGAAGATCCTGGACACCTCGTTCGAGTATCAGATCAACTTCTACTATTGCGGACCAGCCGCGGTGCACAACGCACTGACTGCCCTCAGCATCGACGTCAGCCAGGAGAAACTCGCCGCCGGGCTGGGCACCACGGTCCACGGCACCGATTCCGCCTTCGACACGACCCGCATGCTCAATGACGCGATCGGTGCCGAGATGTACCAGACGAAGGAGATCACGGGTCAGGAAGCCACGCCCGCTCAGATGGACCAACTGCAGGCTGAGGTCGTACACGCGACCAGCAGCGGCCATGCCGTGGTGGCCAACGTCATCGGCGGCGCGACCGACGCCAGCGGGGTCTGGCACGACTTCGCGGGCGGCCACTACGTCACCCTCATCGGCTACAGCGACGATGGGCGCGCCGTGAAGGTCGCCGACGCCTCCGGCATGTATGGCTCCAACACCTACTGGATGAGCACGATCGACATGGCCAACTGGATCGCCACCCGCGGCTACTCCGCCTGACCGCACGCCCCGCGCGCGGCCGAGAGTGCCGCTCGCGGGGCGTGCCCGCTCCGTCTGGAGGGCTCCGACGTCCGGGTGGACGCAGATGGTGCCTGCGGTGAGGTCGAGGTCGCGGGCGAGGCCGACGAGTTCGCCCCAGCGCATGCCGGTGTAGGCGGCGGTGAGGATCATCACCCGCGGGCGACGATGGCGGCGACCTGCTCAGTGCTGGCGTGGGGGCGTTACGTGCGGATGCCCTTCTGGATTCGCAGCGCAATCGTGATCTTCAGGCTGGTGACGATCACTTGCCGGCGAGGCTGCTCCCTCAGGGGGGTGTCAAACGAACGGCACCTCTCTGTGTCAACCCGTCGGCAACAGAGAGGTCTCCGTGTCCGTGATCATGGTGCGATAGACGACGTCGGCGAGGCGTCGTTTGAGGCAGCGCATGGCTTCTTTGTGGGTCTTCCCGGCCGCGCGTTTGCGCTGGTAGTAGTCCCTGCCCGGGCTCGGCCGCTGGGTTTGGGTGATTGCCATGACGTGCAGGGCATAGTTCAGCTGGCGATCGCCACGGCGTCCGGGTCGCAGCGCACCCCCCGGGTACGCGCGAGATAGCTGGCCAACTCCGCTCGCAGTACGGGCAGGCCCGTCGGCTCGGGGTAGTCCAGCGTGCCGCGCGACGCCGTCGCCATGGCGCGGCGGACACTGGTCGCCCAGGCCGTTCGCGGGAACGAACCGAGATCAGGAATCCCCGGCCGCAACTCGATGACCGGCTCGGACGCCGTCGACGGCCGCGGTTGCCGCCGCGAGTCGGGCAGATCGTGGCGTACGTCCGCGACCTGGGTGCCCGAGCCGGGCGCCGACACCAGCCACCCTTCCGCCACCAGTTGCGCGTACGCCTGCACCACCGTGCCGCGGGCCAGGCCCAGGTCGGTGGCGAGGCTCCGGCTCCCCGGCAGACGTGAGCCGGCCCGCAACCGGCCGGTCCGGATGCTGTCCCGTAACGCGTTCTCCAGCGAACGACTCGGGAAGCCCGCTCCCCGATCGAACTCCAGGTGCAGGTCAAGTGACTCCGCCACCCGCCAACGATCTCATTCCTGAGGCAGCGGCGGCGTGTTCGGCAACGACACGGGCAGTTCGGTGCCGGCGGAACGCGCAGGCACCGTGACGGAAGGACGGCTACCTGGGGTACGCGTCAAGCGGCGGGACCCGCTCGGTTGATCGCGGGCCGCCGACGGTTGCCACTGGAACTGGGTCGCTCTCCGTCGAGGTGCGCGCCTACCTGGATACCCCGCGCGACCCGACTTCATCTGTGACGCATCGCGATCAGGTTGCCGGCGGGGTCGGCGAGCAGGACCTGTCGCCCGCCGGGGCCGGAGATCGCATCTCCGCGGACCGACACCCCGGCGCCACGGAGCCGATCGATCTCGGCGTCCAGACTCTCCACGATCAGGTGGATGCGGTTGCGACCCGGTGTGGTCGCGTCGGCGGGGGTGGCGCGGGCACCGGAACTGGCGGGTCCGGACAGCAGCAGCCGCAGCGGTCCACGGACCACGTCGGCGAAGGCGGGGCCGGCGCTGGTGTTGAGCGTAAAGCCAAGGTCAGGCACGGCGCCGTCACATACGCACGGCCACCGTACCGATGGCCAGCTGCGGTCTGCCCTCCAGGATCTCCCCGATACGGTCTACCTGGTCGTCGAGATCCCGGCGTTCGGCGACGGTGAGCGTGGTCAACGGTTCGACCGTGACCGGCGGAACAGGAACCGAGCATTTCGCCACGGCGCCGGCGCAGCACCACCTACTGCGGCGTGCCCAGCAGTTCCGCTTTGGCGCCGCGGCGGATCAGCCACAGGGTTGGCGGCCAAGCGGCAAAGAAGCCGATGATCAACCCGATCTGGACAATGAGCCAGAACACCGGACTACTAGGCTGCAGGGTCTCGTGGAAAACCATAAACTCCATCAGCGCCAGCCAACCTAACAGGGCGAACTCGAAGACGGACACGCTCAACAGGTCTCCCCTCAGAAATCTTCGCGTTGCGGCCCACGCTCTTCGACCACCCGTGTCAGCCTCAGTGGAGTAGCGGAATGCAACGCCTACCACCACTGCAGCTACGTAGTCGCCGATGAATTCTGGCCACAATCTTTTGTCAAATATTTCGAAGCTCAAGCCGAAGACGAAGACGGTAGCAATGATGGCACCCAGAACGCAATGCGTCGCACAATGTAAGGTTTCGATTATCCCGGCAGCATGTCGCGGCCTTCTGGGCGGGGTGCGGTGCCGCTTCAGCCAGCGGGGAGACTGGGGTCTACCCCACTGTCGGTAGGCCAGGACGGCTGCTGGGCCGAAGTAGAGGGCGGTTGCTGGCCAGACAATCTCCATGACCTTGACCGGCTGACGATATCGAAAAACAAGGTGATCAGCAACGATGACGACGGTGCTGGCAAAGCCCACAATGAGCACAGCCCACGAGAGCACCACGAGCCATGTTGGTTGCAGAACCATCTCCTTTTCACCCCAGGAAACTCAATGCAATGCCGGTGAGGGGGATATGACAGGCTCCACCATCACGTGCGGAACGCCAGCGCCTGACCGGGTTACGAGGCGTCCCGTACCGTGCGGCGGCTCCAGGTCGCGGCCCGTACGCCACCAGAAACCTGCGACGATCATGACCACGAGTGCGAGCGCGGCGCCCACGCCAAGCCCAGCCAGCAGTGAGAATGACGTATTTCCTCTCTTCGGGTGTGCCCGAGCGGCTTAGCGTCGCGTCAGGAGGGAGCGCGAAGCCCAGTCGAACAGGGCCAGGCCTCCTGAGTCACAACGTCCGGGGGCGGTCAGCAGCGCAGGCCGCGCGCAGCGACTCGACAGCTGTCAGGAGAGCGGCACCGAGAAGCACTGTGTCTTTCAACAGGAATTGCCCCAGCTGAGAAAGGCTCAATAACCCCTGCCCTTCCTGCCGAGCCTCGGGCGTCGTGGTCAGGAAGCTGAGCGTGGTGAGGAACATCCCGATCGCCCCGAAGCTACCGATCGCCGACGCTCTGGGCGCAAGCGGCTTCGCGGCAATCAGAGAGCCCAGGGTGATCTCCGTGACCCCGATGAGTCGGTTGAGCTTTTGTGCGCCCAGCTTCGCGCGGAGCCGCGAGAACAGCGGACTCGAGGTGACCAGGGGCTCGTCGTTCTCGACCTCGTACTGCTTGAACTTGAGCGCACCGATCCACAAGATGTTCGTCGCCAGCGCGCCGCGCAGGACCGAGAAGCCTACGGAGGCGAGGTCATCGGCGGCGGCGTGTCGTGTGCCCATCGCTCGCTCCTAATCGCTGTGTCGACGGTCGGCGCGCTGTGGACCATTACCCGCTAGGACCAACCACACGCACCGAGGGCGCGACGAAGGGCGGTTGTGGTCGACGTGGATCGCCGTTGGCGACTTCTCGTTTACAAGTTCTGGGCGCTTCGTCCCTGCCGGTCCGCGCCCGTCTGCCATCTCGGCGACGAAGCGTCGCCGACTCTGTCGGCGTTCAGCCCTTCCGGCCAGTCAGGGACGCGCGACATGCCCGTTGCCCGGATACTGCTCCGTCATGCGCTCCTGAAACGAAGGAGGAGCCTCAAGGCGAACACCTGCCTCGTCGTCCCGTCGAGGCGCGTTCCCCGCCGCCATGCCGCAGTTTGAGGAACTGATGACCGCCTCGGCGGCCGTTGGACCGGCGTCGCGGCGGCCGATCAACCTCTCCTACGCCACCGTCCAGGCGGGCCTGGCGGTAGCCACCGCCCACAAGCCGGATCCATGGACGTTCAGCAGACACGTGGCCGTGCGGCAATCCGCCGCGTACCGCGCGACGCATGTGGGCGTCACCGGCGCTGCCGGGCTCGGCGCACGATCTGACCACTGCCCGCACCCACGGCGTGATCGATGCCCGGACCAGCGCTAACGTAATGACCTTCGCCGACAAGGGATACCAGGGCGCCCGTGGCAGCGCGCGCACCCCGTTCAAGCGGCGCCGCTGCCGGCCGAAACTGTCGCGCCGGCAAAAAAGGCGGTCAACCGGGCACACACGAAGATCCGCGCCCGCGGCGAACGGGCCGTTGCCACGCTCAAGACCTGGAAAATCCTCGCCAAGCTGCGCTGCTGCCCACCTCGGCCACCCCCATCGTGCAAGCCATCCTGGACCTGCACCACGTCGAGGCCGACCGCTTCGCGGAATGACATGGCTCCCTGTACTGCCTTTGGCGGCCCGCCCGCTACCCGGTCCCGCCAGGGGCGGCGAGGTCGTCGCCGCTGAATACGAGGCAGCCCAGGATGTCGGCCAATACGGTCCGCTGGACGTGTGTCAGGGTGTTCACGAAGACCGCAGCGTCGACGTCCGCCTTTCGGCACGCCGCGGCGATCTCGCGAAGCTTCCCGTGCGTCAGCAACGTCCGTCGGGAGAACGGCCGGGACATCCGGACAGCCCCGCCGGGACGCTCGTTCCACCGGTCGGAGGCGCCCCGACGCTGAACGTACCGGCCCACCACCCGGCTACCGCGGCCCTCGGCCAAGGCGGCAAGCTCGTCGAGCCGGACCTCGTACTGCTTCTCCTTGGCCGAGAACAGCCCGATGAGCACGACGTCGGCGCCGTCGAGCGGGTCGCCGACGTTCCGATACTGCTTCACGCTGACATGATTGCTTTCACCATGCTGTGGGGCCAGACCCTTCCGGACCATTGACCGCCGCCGGGCACTCCCACCGAGACCACGTTGGAAAGGCCGGATCGTCGTGCCCCAGCAGCACCGCCAGGCACCCGCCGGGCAGGAGCTTCGCCCGGCACCGGGCGAAGAACTCGACCCGTGTCCCGGCGCCGGCACCGCGGGTGAGTGGCCAACCGGTGACGATCAGCATCGCCACCCCGCTCCCCCACCCCATCAAGCGCGCCCCCAGCAGGTGACGGCGGCGGCGGGCGGCCGTGATGGCGTGGGCCAGCTGCGGCCCCTGGGTCAGGTCGATGATCAGGTCAGACCGGTGGGTGAGGTTGTGAACCAGCCGCACACCCATCGCGTCGGACAGGGTCTCGTCCCGCTGCGGGGCGGGCACCGGCCAGACGGTGATCGGCACGGGCGGGTCGCCGGGCACCACGTCCCCCACGGGAACCGGCGCGCCGTCATGGTTGCTGTCGGTCATGGGCATGGTGGCCCCCGGCCGGCGGGCGTACTGACGTTTCCCAGTGCGCCGCCGACAGGTCAGTCGAACCCTCTTCCAACCCGACAGAACCTGTCACGCCGGCCGTCGGACAGCCCCGTCAGCAGGCGGGCGGGATCCTCACCGCAGCGAACCTGACGCGACCTGTCCCGGTCTGACAAACGCTCGTGCTGTCAGGTCGGACTGTCCCAATCGAGGTCGCGGAGCCCTCGCAGTGGCGAAGCTCCCATCGAGAGGGGACGAGCCCATGGCAGCGACCATCCGTACGAGGACTGCCGACACGGCGCTGACCACCGCCGAGAAGGCATCCGCGCTCCTGACCTGCGAACCCGCGCCGCTGACGTTCGACGCCCGGCCGATACCGGGTCTGCCGGATACGACAATGCCGCTGGACGAGCTGCGCAAGCTGCTGGTGTACGAACGTTACGACAGCACCACCACCGACGAGCTGTGGCGGCAGTTGGCCCAACACGCCCGCGAATCGGGACCCGCTTGGGTCGTGGGCGCGATCGGCGTGGCGCTGCCCGCGCTGACGCACCTCGCGGCGAGGATCAGCCGCGGACACACCCGGCACGCCGACGACGTCGACTCCGAAGTCCTGGCCGGGTTCCTGCAGGCACTGCGCACGGCGGACCTCGCCCCGCCCCGGCTGTGGCTGCGGCTGTGCTGGGCCGCATGGCGCGCAGGCGCCGCAGTGGTCAAAGCCGACGAAGGCGAGGAGCTTCCGCTGGACCTGGCCGGCGGCTCACGGTCGCCGAGGATGCCGTACGGGCACCCGGACCTGCTGCTCGGCCGCGCAGCCGCCGCCGGCATGATCACCCCTGAAGCCGCCGAGCTGATCAGCGCTACCCGCTTCGGCGACGCGCTGATCGAGCACCTGGCCGCCGAGATGGGCGTGACCGCGTCGGCCCTGCGCATGCGTCGGCGCCGCACCGAACGCGTTGTGGGCGCCGCCGTCATTCGAGGCGACCTCTCCGGCCCGATCCGCCCGCCAGTCGGGATGCCCTGGCGGCGCGAAACGCCGATGGCCAGCGGTGACGAGGCGAACGGCTGGCGCGACCGGACGGTGGCGTAGGCGCTCCCGTCGATGCAAGCCGTCGATTCGTGCGCGGCACGCGCCGCAAAAACGCAAATCCCGTCGCGGGGCGCGGTGACCGCCCGGGACGTCTCCTACAACGGGCTCCTCACGCCCAACGCCTCGACGGTCATCGGCTCGATCCCCGCTTCCTGGCGATCTTCGAACGTCCAGGTCACGTCCCGGCGCGGCCCGTTTCAGCACATCGTGGACATCGACTGCTCCACAAGCGCGGGACGTGCATATTCTCCGGGCAATCCTCGCCCACCTTCAGGGGGCACACCATGCTCAAGACCTACACCACGAGCCAAAATCTTCGTCACTTTCCCGCCGAAGCCCAGCGGATAGCCGACGCGGCGATTCAGGACCGCGAGGAGCGCCTCCGAACGATCAGTACGGAGCGCAACCGCAAGGCCGCGGAGGTGGCGGCCGGCGCCAGTGACCGGCTGCGTCGCCTGCTGGGGGACGACAACTGGAAGGACCTGACGACGCTGATGCGCCAGGAGCGGCTGGCGCTTCGTGACCTGCTCCAGCCGCCACACGGCTTGGAGTCGACCTTCGCAGACCTGAACGAGGCCCGAAAACACAAGGCCGACGCGCTTCTGCGCACCCGGAAGATCCGGCGTGACGAGCTTGCCGAGATCAGGGAGGACTACCACGAGGCGATGACCGACGTCCTCGCCCCGGTGGATGAGCACGTCACCCCGGGCTTCCACCTGTCCAGCCACCTCGACAGGTGGCTGAGGCTGTCCCCGTTCCACGCGCATGCGCTTCCGTGGGGGGTCATCGTCCCGGACGGCGACCCGGGCCCGCACCGGTGGGAGGTCCACCGTCCGCCGTTCTTCGGGTTCAACTTCGGCTTCGTCCCAGTACGCAATGACAACTTCATCGTCGATCGGGTGCACACATTGAATCCGTCGCTCGGAGATGTCGGCATCACCGTCACGATGGACAACAGCGACGCCGGCGACTTCGACTACGCCTCGGCCGACGGCTTCAGCGCTGTAGCCTTCTCCTTCACGCCGGCGACGGCAGGTCTGATCGAGGTGCTCATCGACGCCCAGTGCGTTGAGGCGACGCACCGGTTGAGGACGGAGAACGAGTGGGGATGGTCGAACTCGACCACCGGACAGAGCAACTTCCTGATGCTCGACGTCCTGCACCCCAACGTTGCCGAGCCCTCGTACGCCCAGATGTCAGCCTTCCACCTGCAGACCGACGACGATTCCAGCCATGTCCGCGAGAACCTCAGCCGCGGCGCCCACTTCTTCGCGCACCTGTTCAGCGCCGGACCGGTGCCCGCAAATCAGCCCGTGATCGTGTGCGCGGGGACGCGGTCGTTCGACTTGAGCGGCACCAACGACGTCTCCATCCACAGCAGGTCTGACTTCCGGTGGTTCATCAGCTCGGTGGAGGTGCGGATCTCGCCATAGCCGGCATCCGTGGCGGTGGCCTGCGACGTCGCCGTCATCACGGATGGCTGGACCTCGGAGTGCGGCACCGCGTACGCGAAAGCCGTACGCGTCCGGCTCGCGACCTGACTGTGGGTCAGGACTCGCCGACGTTGGTGTCTGAAACACGCCCTGCTTGCGGAGCTCCCCCCTCGACCACAGCACGAACGTGTTGTCCAATGCCTCGGTACCGGGCCACCGCCCGCGGCAGACCGTCGTTCTGCACTCCTTGGTCCACCTCGTGATCCACGCCCGGCATCCCGGTCTCGGCCTCCACAATGCGGGCAAGGGCGTACGCCGTCGCGATGGCGCCATGCGCGCTGGCTGCCGTCGCTGTCTACCAGTAGGGGACTTCGATCGACGCGGAATCGCCCTCGTACCACAGTTGCATCGCCGGTTCTCTCAGCCACAGCTCAAGGTGCGTCCGGTACCGATCTACCTCAGCAGCGCCGATTTCCTGCCGAGTCCGCGAGACGATCCGCCGCCAGGCAGCTTCCTGCTTGTCCGTGAGTTGAAGTGAGGGCAGCTCGTCGACCAGGCCGTCATCGTCACGACCTGACACGAGGAAGCCGATCTCGTAACCCATCCTGGGACCAGTAAGTGGCGACTCCCGACGACGGCTGACGGCAGGCCGGCAGCAACCGCGCAGATCCCCGCCGGCCTCCAGCTCCGTGCTTGGTCGACCGGCGCCCGGTACGGCGACGAGAACGGTTCTACGAGCTCACGTTCGAGGAGAGGGGTCAGCTTCCACAGCATTCGCTGCTCGGCATCGCGCATGTCCCGTCGGTCGGCCTCCCCCTGGCTGTCTTGATGTTCGGTCTGAGTGTGCAGGCGCTCGCCCAGCGCTGAGGTGCGATACGGGGGCCCGCAAACGCGGCGGCGGTCTGCGGGTCATCCCCTCGGATCGCCGCCGACTGGTGACTCATTTCGTTGCCGGGTTGTCAACGGAATGCGTTGACGTGGCGTTCGGCCCAGTGCGCGAAGGTGCGCGGGGGCCGGCCGAGCAGCAGCTGGACGTGCGGCGTGAGGCGCTGCTCGGCTGGCGTTGGTTCGCCGAGGATGGACAGTGTGCCGTCGACGACGGGCTCGGGCATGAACTGCAGCATCTGTGTGCGTGCCTCGTCGTGTGATTGTTCGATGAAGTGAATCGGTTCGCCGATCGCGTCGGCGAGGTCGGCGGTGCGTTGCCGGGGTGTGCTGAGGGCGGGCCCGGTCAGTTCATAGATGTAGCCGACGTGTGCGTCATCTTGCAGAACTGTGGCGGCCACGTCGGCGATGTCGTCCGGGTCGATGATCGGCAGGCCGACGTCGCCGAACGGTGCGGCGACGGTCCTGCGGGCACGAACCGACTCGGCCCAGGCGTAGGTGTTGGAGGCGAATCCTCCCGGCCGCAGGATCGTCCAGGCCAGGCCGGAGGTCTCGGCTACCCGCTCGATGCCGCGCAGCGGTGCGTGCGACACCGACTGCGGGCGTGTTCCGGCTGCCTGGGACGACAGCAGCACCACCCGTTCGATCCCGCCGGCTTGACTCACCTTGAGGATCTGGTTCACGTCCAGGTCGGCACCGGCACCGGCGACCAGGAGGAACAGCGTGTGAGCGCCGGCCACCGCGGGCCGGAGGGTTTCCGGCTGGGCAAGGTCGGCCTGCTGGTATCGCACGCCCTCGGGTAGGTCGAGGGGCAGTTGTCCGCGCGACACCGCGGTCACTGCGCTGGTACGAGCGAGTGTCTTCAGCAGCGAACGACCGACGTTGCCCGTGGCACCTGTTACGACGATCATGATCAGTTCCCTTCGTTGTGCATGGGTCGCCTCCGCCCGGGTGCGACCTCGGCGTCGTGCCTGCGCAGCTGCGGTGCGGCGAACCGTAACAACGTCGGTATAGTAGGTACCTAGAGGAAAGTGGCTACCTGAGCGGAGCAACAATGGCGCAGAGTCAGGCGACGTGGCAGCCTCCGATGTCCGCCGATCCGGAACTGGCCTGCCCGATCGCCCCCGTCGTGGACATCGTGTTCAGCCGCTGGACGACCCCGATCCTGTGGGCGCTGCACGAGTACGGCCGGCAACGGTTCGTCGAGCTTGAACGCCGCCTGACCACGATCACCCCGAAGGTTCTCACCCAGCGGCTGCGGCAGCTCGAACGCGACGGTCTCGTTTCGCGTACGTACCATCCCGAGGTTCCACCGCGGGTCGAGTACGAGATCACCGAACTCGGGTCCAGCCTCGGCCCCCTCTTCGCCCACCTCGCGGATTGGGCTAACACCCACCTCGACGAGGTCGAGCAGTCGCGGCGCACTTACGACGCCCACCAGGCAAACCGGACGCGCTGACATCGGCACGACCGGACGCCGGCGGGCTCACGTGAGACGGTTGGCGCATGGGCGAATCCCGAAGCGGTGAGCTGCAACCGTCGGCATGACCGCGCGATCAGCGGCAGAAGTGTGCGTCCTTCTCGGTTCGGTCGTGCACCGGCCGCTGGTGCTGTCTCGCAAGGTGGTCGACCTGTCCGAGTTGGCCGTTACCTCGGCGGTGAGGGCGTTCCAGCGCCTTCGGTGGACAGGTGGGTCCGCCGGGTTGCCTCACCCACTCGACTAGCCTGTCCGGATGATCAATCCGATCGGGCTTGTCATCTTCGACTGCGACGGGGTGCTGGTCGACAGCGAGCGCATCGCGGTCCGCGTCAACGTCGCCCTGGGTGCGGAGCTGGGCTGGCCCCTGACCGAGGCAGAGGTCATCGAGCGCTTCATCGGCCGGTCCAGCACGTCCATCGGCGAACAGATCGCGGCCCGCCTCGGGCAGGGCGTGGCTGCCACCTGGGCGGACCGGTTCGACCTGGCACACCGCCAAGCGGTGGACGCCGGACTGACCGCCGTCGAGGGGATCAGCGACGCGCTCGACGAGATCACCCAGCCGACGTGCGTGGCCTCCAGCGGTACCCACGAGAAGATGCGCCACACCCTGGGCCGCACCGGCCTGTATCGCCGCTTTGAGGGCCGCGTCTTCAGCGCGACCGAGGTCGCCCACGGCAAGCCCGCCCCCGACCTGTTCCTGCACGCGGCGGCGGCGATGGGTGTCCCGCCCGCGGCGTGTGTCGTGGTCGAGGACAGCCGATACGGCGTGCAAGCGGCCCGCGCCGCCGGGATGCGCTGCTTCGGCTATGCAGGCGGGTTGACCCCCGCGCACCGGCTGGATGGCCCGGACACGGTGGTCTTCGACGACATGCGCAAACTCCCGGCTCTGCTGGACGCAGCCTGACCACCGGCGACGACCACAACATCAACTGCAGCACGCACGGAGAAGCCCTTGCCGCTGTCGAACGACCGCTCGTCGGCAGATCCGGGTGTCTGCCAGTCGGTTCCGACCGGCGTCGTTGACAGTGCGGTCCCGTAGGCGCCCGCGTCACGCCCTGCCGCCACAGTTTCGCGTCAACCCGCCAGGACCGACCTGACTCGAGACGATGCGCCGCCACAATGGCTGGCCGCATGGGGCGATCCCGGATGGTGTCCTCACGCCTAGGAGGAAAGAACAGCATCCGGGATCGCGTGTGGGTGTCAGCTGACGACTTGGGCGGCGATGGCCGTCGCCGCCGTCCGCAGTTCGGCCTTGGTCAGCAGCGGCGTGTCGCTGGTGACTCCGCTGCCGTCGCCCCCGAAGTAGTTCACCGCCAACAAGCGCAGGTAGTAACCCTGCGGAAGCTTGACCTGCACCTGGTAGAAGCGGTACTGCTTGCCGTTCTTCGCCGGGCTGGTCTCGGTCGTCTCCACCACCTCGAGGCCCTCGGGCGTCGTCGATGCCTGGCATGTACTGGGTTTCATGGGATCGCACCCAAACACGAGCGAGCAGACGCGCGGGCCGGAGTCCGAATCAGGGCCGGCGCTGCCCGGCGAGCTGCAGGTGTCCGGCCTGACCCACATGTACAAGCCGGCTTTCTTACCCTGGCGGGCCACACCAGAGCGGGCGGCCAACCCGACCGGATCCCGCTCGGCGTACATCGCCGGGTGGCCGTCCGGGAGGCGCTTTTCACCTGGGACGTCGGGCATGTAGATCCATCGGACGTCGGGCGCTGCCCCGGCGACTGCCGTCTCGAGCGCCACCCGCAGTTGGTCGAGGGTCTGCTGGATCGCCTTCGGATCGCTGGTGTCGAGCCGTAGCCCCGAGGTCGGCGCGGAGGGGGACGCCGACGCACCGGCGGATGCCGATACGGCGGGAGCCGTCACCGGCGGCCCAGGCTCAGGCTGGGCGCCACCGCTCAGGGCGATGCCGACCGCGATCGCGAGGCCGGTCGCCGCAAAGGCGGAGCCGCCTCCCGCCATGCGACGCACCAGGCTTCTGCGTCGCTGGCGTTGAATGATCCGGTCGACGTCGACCGTCGACGGCGGTGCGGTGCCGATGTGCTCGTCGAAGATCTGCTGATTCATGAAATGCTCCCAGGTGAGTACGCCAGGGTGCGCAGCGTCTCGAGCCCCCGCGCCGACTGGCTCTTGACTGTTCCCGCGGAGATTCCCAGCAGTTCCGCGGTCTCTTCGACCGAGTGGTCGAAGTAGAAGCGCAGCACGACGACTGCGCGCTGCCGTGGCGCCAGTTGCGCCAGCAACCCCGTCAGCTGATCCCGATCGTCGACCCGGTCCGGGTGCGTCCAGCCGTTCTCCGGTAGGTCCTCCACCGGCTGCTCCCGCCGCCAGGGCCGGCGGCGCTCGTCGAGCCAGGACCTCGTCAACACCCGCTGGGCGTACGCGTCCGGGTTGTCGGCCGCGGCCACCTTGCGCCAGTGCCGGTAGAGCTTGCGCACGACAATCGATGCCAGGTCGTCCGCGGCGTGCCAGTCATGACACAGCAGGTACGCCGCACGCCGCCAGCGGTCCATGCGAGCACCGACGAAGGCCCGGAATTCGTCCTCTTCGGACTGTCTCACGCTGCTCCTTCCCATCGCTTCCACTCGCACGACGGAGCGCACTCCCGGCGGGGTTGCATCGCAGCCGAGCTTTGAAGAAGTTCAGGCATCTCTCGTGGATCACGAACGCGGTGCACACGAATGCCGACAGTGATGATCGCAAGGACACGTCGGGCGGGGATGGCGTGAGCGACCGGGCTCATCTCCGACGGACCGATGATGAGCGCTGAATAAGCGCGCTCATCATCGGCTGCGAGCGGTGGCTATGTTCCGCAGGCCATGTGCGAGGCCAGGTATTAGTGGGGGTGCCGGTCGAGGTTCTTGCGGGCCGGGTCGTAGCGCATGGTGGTTCGCGGGTCGGTGCGGCTGGCGGCGATTTGCACGTCGCGCAGGCTGACGCCGGTGTCGAGCAGGGTCGTCACGAACGTGTGGCGAAGCAGGGGGGATGCATCCTCGGCATGTGGATCCCTGCGGCCTGGGCCAGGTGCTTGAGCCGGTGGGTGGCGGCGTGCCGGTCCATCCGCACGCCGAGGGTGTTGCGCAGGATCGGCCCGCTGGTGCGGTGGGCGACGTAGGGGTCCTCGGTCATGACGCGGACGCTACTCCCGGTCGCTCGGCCAGCGGCTTCAAGCCGCACGCGGAGGCGAAGCCGTCGGACTCGATGCCCAGCGCCACGTTGCCACGCGTGCTCATGTTCGCGAATGCGATCACCGAGGTGAGCTCGACCACGGCGGCAGGTCCCAGCTTCGCGTGCAGCCGGTCCACCAGCTCGTCGGTCACGGTCGGCGGTGTCTGACTCATCGCCTCGGCATACTCCAGGACGTCCCGCTCCAGCGGAGTGAAGACGTCCGCCTCCCGCCACCGCGGGATCTCGCGCGCCTTCTCCACGTCGAGCCCCTTGTTGCGAGTCTCGAAGTAGTTGAAGTCCAGGCACCACGTGCAGCCGACCAGCGACGCGACCGCCATGTGGGCGAACGACTTCAGGCCCTCGTCGCAGGCGTCCCACTTCTGCAGCTTGCCGCCGAGGCCGAAGCTGGCGAACAGCACCTTCGGGTTGTGCCAGTAGACGCCCACCGCCGTCGGCACCTTGCCCAGCTTCTTCTCGATCATCCGCCTGATCAGTGCTCCCTTGACGCCGGTGATCTCGGCGGGCGGGATGCGGGTCGTGTGCGCCATGTCGGCTCCTCGGTCGATGGCTGTGCCGACGGGTTGGTAGGTCGTCATGCCATGGAGACACCGGCCGGGCCGCGGGTGTGACATCGAGCGGGAGAAGAGACTGATCTGTTCGTCGTCGGCGTCGTCGTCGGCGTCGTACTCGAACATGGTCCAGGCGTCCACCGGAATCGACGAGATCGCGGTCTTGACCTTGGCGTCCACGCGCACGGTGACCGAGGCGCCCCCGCCCAACTAGAGTGCCGCGGCCGGGGCGCAGCGGAACGACCATCCGTGCGGGCGAGCGGAACGCGGCGCGCCGCCGCGACCAGCTGGGGTAGACGCGTGCCTTGCGTCGAGGAGCGGGCGCGGTTCGATCTTGAGCTGGCGGGAGGCGCGAAGCGCTTCTAGCGCCGGCCTGACGCGGCGACGTCAGCCGCTGACCGGACGTGTCAGGCCGTGACAGGTGGGTGGCGAGTTCGATCGGCCTGACAGCAGAGTTCTGGGCGGTGCATGTCATCCACGGCATGCCCGCCCGGCGGGGACCGTCATTCCGGCGGGGCCGGCGGTCCGGCATGGTCGGCGCGGCGTACTGACACCGCGAACCCTTCACCACTGGTAAGGGAGGAGCGCCCCCACCGGACCACACCCGGTCCCTTTGGCCTTGGTCCCCGCCGCGGCGGCCCGCAGATCTTGGGTGGAGCGCCGTCATGCACACGACTCTCTCGGTTCTGTCCGACCTCACCGCCGCCGCGCCGTCGCCGGTGGCGGCCCCGAAGAGCATCAGCGAGGTCATCTCGAGTATCACCGGTTGGATCATGGGCCTGCTCGCGTTGGTCGCGACAATGTTCCTGGTGATCGGTGGCCTGCGGTACATGGCCGCCGGCGGCGACCCGGCCCAGGTCGAGCAGGCGAAGGGCAACGTCAAGTCCGCGTTGGTCGGCTACGCCCTCGCCGTGCTGTCCCCGGTCATCCTGCAGGTGCTGCAGGGCATCATCGGCGGCTGAGGCATGGTCGACTGGCTGATGAATGACCTGATCAGCTGGCTCGCCGAGAAGGTCAACGAGCTTCTCGGCGGTCTGCTGGCCATCCTGACATCGTCGATCTTCCTGTCGCCGGACGTCACCGTCCTGCCGCAGGTGACGGCGATCGCCGGCACGAGCGCGCTGGTCGTCACCGCCTGCTTCCTCCTCGCGATCGTCGCCGTCGGCGTCGCGGTGATGGTCGGCGACTCGGTGGAGATGCGCTACGGCATCAAGGAGCTGATCCCCCGGCTCGTTGTCGGGTTCGTGCTGTCCGCGTTCGCGGTCCCGTTGACCGGGGTGCTCATCGACGTCGCCAACGCCCTGACGGTGTCGATGACCGGCGTGTCCGCGCCCACCACCGAGATGATCACCTTCGTGCGGGGGCGCATCGCCTCGGCGATGACCGACGAAAGTTCCGCGCTGCTGATCGCCGTCATCGGGCTGCTCATCGTCGTGCTGATGTTCCTGCTCGGCGGCAGCTGGCTCGTGCGGGTCGGGGTGCTGATCGTCCTGGCGGGGGTCGCTCCGGTGGCGTTGGCCTGCTACGCCACGCCGTGGACGCAGGGCGCTGCGCAGTTGTGGTGGCGTACCCTTTTGGGTTGCCTGGCCACGCCCACGCTGCAGGCGGTCGCGTTCTCGGCGGGCATCAACCTGCTGGTCGACCCGGAGTCGAACCTGCCGATCCTGCTCGGTCTGCCCGGTTCGGACACGGTGAACCTGATGCTGGTCATCGTCGTGCTCTGGGTCACCCTCAAGGTTCCCGGGATGATGCGCCGGTACGTGACCCGCGCCGGGTCATCGAACACCGGTGGGGTTCTGCTGCGCGCGGTGCTCATTCAAGGCGTCACCCGTCACCTGCCGCTCGGCCGGCTCGCTGCTGTGCGGGGTGGGCGGTGACCCCGCGAGGACACCTCCCCGCGCGCTGTCGTCTCGACGGGCACTCCATCCGGCCTCTTTCCGAGGATCGCTGTTGGGTTGAGGAGCACGAGCCACCTGCTGCACCTCGCGTCTGGCGACGTTGGACGGGTAGTGCTGAAGGGTCAATTCGAGCCGCGAAGCTGACCCGTGTCTTTCCACGATCGAATCACGGAAGCCGCCCGCTCCGACCACCAAGCCTGGCGGTCGGAGCGGCAGCGTGTACGGATAGCCCGGGTTACGGAGAAAGTCCGAGTACAGGTAGATGAGAATGCGTAGGTCCTGAGCGTCGGCGAATTCGTGAGATCCCGGAAGCCATTCGGTGTCGTGTCGCGACCCGAGGCCGTGGTTAGCGTGATCCTGTGGGCGGCGCAGGCGGTCTGCTTGCTCAGACGGGTGAGGCCGGGTCGCAGATCATCATCCGGTACGTCGGTCGGCGTCGATGATGAGCTGGGTGACCAGATCGGGGTGGCTGACCATCGCGCAGTGCGACGCCGCGACCGACACCGTCTTGCGCGCGTTGGTCCGCTGGTATTCGAAGCGCTGCAACGCGGGCGGGATGGCCTTGTCCTCGGTGGCGATCAGCCCCCACGAGGGGATGGTGTGCCAAGCGGCGGCCTGGGTCAGGTCGGCGAAGCACTGCGCGCTGAAGGGCCGCTGCGTCGCCGCCATGATTTTGGTGGTGGAGGCGGGCAGGTCAGCGGCGAACACGTGCCGCAGCTTGTCGGCCCGGAGGTACAGGTCGGTGCCGGTGGTGCCGTCGGGGTTCGGGTACGGGACCGGGTTGAGGGCGGCCTGGATCTCGCTGCCCGGGTACGTGGAGATGAGCTCGCCGAGTGACTCGCCGGTGTCTGGGACGAACGCGGCGACGTACACGAGGGCTTTGACGTTGGGTGCGGCGGCCGCGGCGTTGGTGATGACGGCGCCGCCGTAGGAGTGTCCGGCGAGGATGACCGGGCCGTTGATGCCGGCCAGGACGCTGGCGAGATAGGCGGCATCGGTCGGTAGGCTGCGCAGCGGGTTGGCCGGGGCGATGACGGTGTAGTCGCGCCGTTGCAGCTGCGCGACGACGCCGTTCCAGCTGGCGCTGGCGTCGGCGAAGCCACCATGCACGAGCACGACGGTCGGCTTGGCCGAGCCGCTGGGTCTGGTCGAGCTGGTGTTGCCGGCCGTGGCAGGGCTGGCCGCGATACCGGTGGCGGTGGCGGCTAACGCGACGCCGGCGGCGCCGACGAAGGTGCGACGGGACATGTTGGCAGACAAGAAGAACTCCTACAGCGTGACCGCGGTGGCGGCTTGGCGGATGAGGTCGACGACGGCGCCGGGCTGAGAGGCGTAGACGGCATGGCTGCCGATGGCTTCCACGACGGTGGCTCCGGCGCGCTGGGCCATCGAGCGCTGCGCCGGGGGCGGGATCATGCGGTCTTCGGTGGCGACCAGGTACCAGCTGGGCTTGCGCCGCCACGCGGGTTCGCTAACCGCACCGGCCAAGGCTCCGACGCCCCACGGCACCTGCGAGTCGGCCAGGAAGGCGGCCTCCTCGGCCGGCAGGTCGGCGGCGAACGAGTCGTGAAACTTGTCCCGATCCAGGAACAGGAACCCGTCACGCGACGGCAGGATCGGCGGCACCGGCGCGCCGGGGGGCGGATCGGCGATCAGGGTGTTGACCGACTCGCCCTTGTCCGGGGCGAAGGCGGCGACGTAGACCAGCGCGGCCACGGCGTCGTGGGTGCCGGCTTCGCTGATGACCGCGCCGCCGTAGGAGTGTCCCACCAGGATGGCCGGGCCGTCGAGGCCGTCGAGGATGAAGCGGGTCGCGGCGGCGTCGCCTTCCAGGGACAGGGTCGGGTTCTGCACGACCTTGACGGTGAACCCGTCGCGGGTCAGCAGCCGGTGTACCGTCTGCCAGCCGGACCCGTCAACGAAACCGCCGTGCACCAGCACGACGTTGCGGACAGTTGCTGTGCTCATGGAACGCTCCTGAGTCCAGGGCAGCGGGCCGATCACCCGCCGCTTTCGCCTCCCATGCAAATCGCCGCGGCAGCGCTGGCACAGGCAGAACAGGATGCAGAACTAGGAACTGACGGCGCTGGCGCCTCTCGCGGCGGCCTTGTCCCGGCAGCCGGCCGCGTCGTCGTGCCGTCCGATCGACTCGTAGATCGCGGCGGCCCGCCGCAGTGCCTCCTGCGCCTCGGCGGCGTTGTCGTTCCCATACAGATCGTCGCCGAGTATGCGCAGCACCGTCGCCTGGGCATCAAGCATCTGTATGCGTTCAAACAGGGCCGCGGCGCGCCGCGCCAGGGGGACACCGTCGCTGCCGCGGCCGAGCTGTCCCAGCGCCCGCGCCGTCATGCCCAGCACGTAGGGCTGGGTCATCTCCACGGTCGAAGGTGCCATGCCCGAGGCGGGATCCTCGGTCATCTCGAGCGCGCGCTGGAAGCAGGCCAGCGCTTCGCCGACCTCCCCGAGCCGCATCCCGATGTCGCCGCGCCCGATCAGGGTCTGGCAGATGGCGTCGGCGTCGGCGAGCTGTTCGAACAGCTCGGCTGCGGCGCGCACCGCGTCCATGGCCAGGCGCAGCTGGCCCATTCTCATCCGGGCGCGGCCAATGTTCTGCCACGCCCACGCCTCCTCCTGAACGTCTCCGCCTTGGCGTGCCAGGGCCAGCGCCTGTTCGGCATAGGCCAGCGCCGGCTGACCATCCTGCTCGAGCACCGTGTGGGTGCGCGAAAGCGCGTTGAGAAACGCCGCCTGCCGGGCGGTGTCGCCGATCGCGGCGGCCGAGTCGTGCCCAAGCAGGTACACCTCGGCCCAGTGAGGCCAGTAGCGCAGGCGGCCGACGAGCCGCCGCGTGGCGGCAACGGCCTGGACGACCAGGCGATGATCGCCGGCCGCTGCGGCATCGGCGAGCGCCGGGAACCAATGTCCGGCCTCGGCCCGGATCCAAGCCACGGCTTCCTCACGGGAGCGGAAATCGGAGCCAGCCGCGTCAGCTGGGTCCGGCGCGAACCACTGTCCCGCCGCGGCGAGCGTCGACAGGAGCCAGGAGACCATCCGGCGGTGGCTGGCCGCTACGGCGACGGCATCGTCGTCCTGTTCAAGGCGTTGCTGCGCGTACAGCCGCACCAGGTCATGCAACCGGTACCGGCCTGCCTGCGCCGCCTCCACCAGCCCAAGATCCACCAGATCGTCGAGGTGGTCCTCGGCCTCCGGGACCGTCACCTCACCGGTCGCCGCGGCCAATGCGGCGCTGAAGTCCGGCCCCAGCGACAGTGCCGTGCGGCGGAACACCTGCCGGGTGATCCTGGGCAGCTGCTCATAGGACATCCCGAAGGCCGCGGCGACCTTCAGATCGCCAGCGCTGAGCTGGTCGAGCCGCCGCTCGGCGACCGACAACCGTGTGGTCAGGTCGGCGACGCTCCAGATCGGTCGTGAGACGAGCCGGTTTCCCACGATGCGCACCGCCAGCGGCAAACCACCCAGCAGATCCACCAAGCCATGCAGGTCGTTGTCGTGCGACAGGTCCACCCGCTCGGCGAGGATCCGCCGCAGCAGGTCGGTGGAGTCGCCCGGCGGCATCGGGTCCAGGTGAAGCCGTTGCACGCCTTCGAGTCCGGCTAGCAATCGTCGGCTGGTGACCAGGAGCTGGCTGCTCCCGCTGCCGGGAAGCAAGGGGCGTACCTGCGCCTCTGATGCGGCGTCATCCACGACCACGAGCACCCGCTTGTCGCGCAGCACCTGCCGGTAGCGCCCAGCACGCTCGGCCGTGTCGTCGGGAATCTGCTGCTCCCGCACGCCCAGCGCCCGCAGGACCCGCGCGAGAATTTCGTCCTCGGCGAGCGGCCGCTTGCTCATCCCCAACGCATCGACGAAGCACACCCCGCCGGGGAACCGGTCACGCACATGGTGGGCGGCTCGTACCACCAGCGTTGTCTTGCCCATCCCGGCGCCGCCGGTGATCACGGCCGCGCCCGACCGGTCGGCCGAGCCGGTAAGCGCGTCCACCTGGCGGAAGATCCACGCCTGCTCGGCCGTCCGGCCGGTGAAATCGGCGATGGACCCCGGTAGCTCGCACAGGCCCGCTGCGGCCGCCAGGTACGCCGGCCTCGTCCGACCGGCCTTGGCCAGCGCGACCAGTTCCTCCCGTTGGGCACCTTCGAGTTGGAGCGCGTCGGCGATCAACGCCACCGTCCGCCGTTGAGGCCCGAGCGCCCGCCCGCGTTCCATGTCACTGAGCGCCCGAACACTCACCCCCGAGGCCTCGGCCAGCTCCTCCAACGTCAAACCAGCGGCATGCCGCGCCTGTCGCAGCGCCGTTCCGAACGATGCCCTGCCACCCATCCCACAATCATGGACCTCGCAGGCACCTGCTCTCACCACCAGGTCACCGGCCCGGACCGGGCACGGAGCCTGCCTGAACCGCCGCGCCAACTAGCGAGGAGTGGAGGAAGGTCGGGCCGCGCCGCAGATGTATCCCTCCGGTAGCCGTTCCCCTAGACGGACACCCGCCGCGGGAGGCTTCGGCGTGAGCCGAAACGAGTGCTGCCGGAGGAGCTCCTGGTTCTCGGGATCGCCGGGATGCGCCAGCGCCCGGCCCCGCACGAGGGCGGGGACTTGGCCGTGGCGAAGCCAGTTGTAGATAGCGCCGGCGGGGTACTGGCGCTGCGTCGATTCGGTGTTCTGGCGCACCTGCGCCGAGATCGACTGCCGCACAGAGACGAGCGCCAGCCGCGACAGATGAATCGCGGTGATCTTCGCCGTCGGGATCATCGCGCCCGCCCGCGGCCAGATCGGCTCGACCATGTTCCCCACCGCCATCACGGCCTGGCGAACGTCCCGCCCGCTCAGCAGTCCGCGTTCCGGTCCGACAGGGCCGTCATCGCTGGCCTCGCTGTCGGGAGCCTGTCCACGGGAATCCGCCATTCCCCACGCCGGATCAATCTTGTCGATCAACGCACGCGCCGGCGACAAACCTTGGCCGATCCGATGACCCAGCAACTCCACGGTCGGTCCAGTCATGAGCCACCCTGATGCGCCTCCTCCCTCGACCGCACACAACAACAGACCATGCCGTTTGCGCTGCGTGAACAGCACGACAGCGCAGCCCCTCCAACCAGTGGAAAGGATGGATGATCACAAATGACCCCAAAACCAGACGCAACTGACGGGCCTTATCGGGCACGGATTCCGGCCAACGTCAACGAGCCCGACCGCATCGCCTTCGGGCTGACGTTCCGGCAGCTGGCCATTGTCGGCGGTACCGGCCTGGCCGGCGTCGGCCTCTACCGCGTGTTCGGGCATCTGCTTCCTGCGGTGGCCTGGATCATCGCCGGGATCGTCGGGTTCGCCTTCGCGATCGTGCTGGCGCTCGGCCGCCGCGACGGCCTGCCGCTGGACATGTGGCTACGGCACGCGATCGCGCTCAGCCGCGGCCCGCGCACGCTCGCACCAGGTACGGCTCGGCCCAGCGCCGTCGCGGCCATCGCCGGCAAGCCGAAAGTGCCGGCGCCGCTGCGCTCTCCGGTCACGGCGGTCAGCCCATCCGGTGTGCTCACCAGCGAGGACGGCGACAAGGTCCTGATTGCCTGCGGCACCACGAACATTCACCTGCGCACCGGCGGCGAGCAGGGCGCGCTGCTAGAGGGGTTCGGCCGGTTCCTCAACTCGCTGACCGGTCCGGCGCAGATCGTGGTGGCCGCGCAGCGGCACGACCTGACCGGGTACGCGCAGGCGACCGTCGACTATGCGCCGCGCCTATCGCATTCGGCCTTGCAGACCGCCGCCGGCGACTACGCCGAGTTCCTCCTCGACCTCGACGCCCAGCGCGATCCGTTACGCCGCCAGGTCCTCGCCGTCGTCACCGGCGAGCACGCCACCGAGAGCGCCGTACGCGCCCTGTCCGGGCTCGGCGTCGAAGCCGCCGCGCTGGACGGGCCGGCCGTCACCGCCGCCCTGACAGCCGCAGTCGATCCGTTCTCCGCCCCGCCGCCTGACCCGCGAGCGGTGCCGGGCACCCCGATCACCTTCCGGAGCACATCGTGAACCTGTGGAAGCCCAAGAAGAGCGTCGCGGTCGGGGAGGCCGTGCCGTCCCCAGCCGCGCTGTCGGTCACGCCGTCGCACGTGCAGGTCGGCGACGGGTACGCCGCCACCTACGCGGTCTGCGGCTATCCGGCCGAGGTCGGCCCGGCCTGGCTCGACCCGCTGCTGTCCTACCCCGCCCGAGTCGACGTCGCGGTGCACCTGGACCCGGTGCTGGCACCGCTGGCCGCGCCGATGCTCAAGCGCCAGCGCGCCCGCCTCGAATCGTCGCGCCGGCTGGACGCCGACTCCGGGAGGCTGGGCGACCCGATGGTCGAGGCGGCAGCGGCCGACGCCGCCGACCTCGCCGAACGCGTCGCCCGGGGGGCAGCGAAGCTGTTCGAGGTCGGCATCTACATCACCATCCACGCCCGCACCCTCGACGAGCTGCGTACGGTCACCGCGGGGGTGAAATCCGCCGCCGCCAGCGTGCTGCTGGATCTCCAGCCGGCGACGTTCCGCCACCAGCAGGGCTGGATCTCCACCCTGCCCATCGGCGTAGACCCGCTGCGGATGCGCCGCATCCTCGACACCACCGCCCTCGCGGCGGCGTTCCCCCTCGCCTCGGCGGACCTCGCCGCACCCGCCCCCGGCGTCGTCGCCCCACCCGAGGGCGTGCTGTACGGGGTCAACACCACCAGCAACGGGGTGCTGCTGTGGAACCGGTGGGCGCAGGACAACCACAACAGCGTCGTCCTCGCCCGCTCCGGCGCGGGCAAAAGCTACTTCGTCAAGCTCGAAGTGCTGCGCAACCTGTACCAGGGCACAGCGGTGTCGGTCATCGACCCCGAGGACGAGTACACGCCCCTCGCCGCGCACGTCGGCGGCACCGTGGTGCAGCTCGGCCAACCGGACGTGCGCATCAACCCCCTCGACCTGCCCACCGACCAGCGCCCGGACACGCTGACCCGGCGGGGTCTGTACCTGCACACGCTGATCTCGGTCATGCTCGGCGCCACCCCGCCGCCAGCCGAACGCGCCGCCCTCGACCGGGCCATCACCACCACCTACCACCGGGCCGGGATCAACAGCAACCCGGCGACCTGGACCCGACCTGCGCCGCTGCTGCGGGACCTGGCCGCGGTGCTCGCCGACGACGACGATCACGCCGCCGGGCAACTCGCCGCGCGGCTCGCCCCCTGGACCGTGGGAAACTTCGCCGGCCTGTTCGACGGGCCGACCACCACCATCCCGCGCGGGCACCTGGTGGTGTGGTCGCTGCGGCACCTGCCCGACGAGCTACGCACCGTCGGCACCCTGCTGGCCCTCGACTCCATCTGGTCCGCCATCGACACACCCACCGCAACCGCCCGCCGGCGCCGGCAGCTGGTGGTGGTGGACGAAGCGTGGCTGCTGATGCGCGACGGCGAAGGCGCACGGTTCCTGTTCCGGATGGCGAAGGCCGCCCGCAAGCGGTCCGCGGGGCTGTGCATCATCACCCAGGACGCCGCCGATGTGCTGTCGACCGACCTCGGCCTCGCCGTGGTGTCCAACGCCGCGACCCAGGTCCTGATGCGGCAAAGCACCCAGTCGATCGACGCGGTGTCCGAGGCGTTCAACCTGACCGCCGGGGAGTCACGGCTGCTCCTGTCGGCACCCAGAGGCGAGGGTCTGCTCGTCGCCGACCGCGCCCGGATTCCGTTCCGCAGCGTCGGGTCGGCCGCTGAGCACAAGATCGCCGTGACTGGCTTCGAGATCGAGGAATCTCACCCAGCCCCGTAACCGTCCATCACTTCGACCACTCGGTCGGGACGCATGACACAGCCGTGAGACTGGGTCATGCCGGCATCTGCTTCTGCCGCCGACCGCGCACTACCGTCTGTCACCGCCAGTGAGCGAGTCCTGCGCTCGGTCGTGCCGATGTCAGGGCGGTCAGCTTGCTGCCGACCGCTGCGAGCCTGCGCCTTGTGCCCTATGCCCGAGTCACTTCGAGCTGGAATTCGTGTACCCAGTTGGCCGGGTTCTGTGGATCGAACTGGAGGCAGACTTCCCGGGCATAACCCGCCGGCTTGTACCCGTTGTCGTCGATCCAACGGGCCAGGATCTGCATGCTGCGGAATGCCTCGTCCATCGGACCACGGTGCACGATCGTCGCTGCTGACTCGATACGCGGCAGGTCGAGCAGGTCGAGGCCATGAGCGGCGCTCGTGTCGGATGCCACCTCGACGGCCGCGTGCACGCGCACGGCCTGCCCGTCGCCGCCTGCGCCGGGGTCCGGCTCGTAGTACGCGATCGGTGCCCCGCTCGGGCGAACTCCAGTAACGCCCAGGCGGCGCCACATCTCGTTGTACAACGGTCCGATCACCGGGCCGATGTCCTCAGCGTCGTAGCTGGCAGCCAGCGCGGACAGTTCGGCCACACGGGCGGGCGCGATCTGCTTGAGTACCACGTCCTCGGTGCTCATGTATCCCTCCTCCTCGATCATGCGCAGTCGCGCCTCGATGCTGATCACCCGGGCGGTGTCGGCGCTCAACTGCACCTCTAGCTGCGCTCGACGAAGCCGCAGCATGCCGTGCAGCTGCTCGACGCCGACCTTGTCGTCGAGAATGGCAGCGACCTTCTCAAGGGTCAGGCCGAGATCCTTCAAGGCGATGATCCGGTTGAGCCGGCGCAGCTGGTCGGCCTGGTAATAGCGGTACCCGGTGGCCGGGTCAGTCTTGGCTGGCGTCAGCAGCCCGATCGCGTCGTAGTGACGCAGCATGCGCACCGATACGCGACCAAGCGCGGCGAAGTCTCCGATGCTGAACACGACTCCATCCTGGCCCCTGACACGATGTGAGAGTCAACAGCCGAGGCGTCCGCACATCCGCGGACAGCGTGTCACGGAGCGTGACCGACTGCCACGCGGTGGAGTGTCCGGAAGTGCCGAGAAGCGGACGTCGCGCTCGATGCCGTCGGCTCGCCGGGCCCGCGTGCCCTGCCGTCGTCGTGCACGACGGCGATCGGTACGACTAGCGCGCCTGCGGGATGTCGGAGCCGTAACGGGTCGGCCGCCGCCGACACGGCGGTCGATCCTTCGGGGCACCGAGCACCGTGACACACGACCGGGACACCGCAGGGCGCAACCTGTGTAGGAAGGGACAGCCGCCGGACGTCCGACGGTGCGCCCGAAGCCAGCGGCATGCCCACTCAACCCGCCCGAGGTGAGTTCCTCGCCTTATCCGGCCCCCCGGCGCTCCTGCTTCCGCGATTCGAGTATGCGGGCGCCGATCAGGTGCCGACGCGGCGTGTCTCGTAGGCCCACATGACGATCTCGACGCGGTTGCGGGCGTTGAGCTTGCGCATCAGGGCGGCGATGTGGGTCTTGACGGTGCTGAGGCTGATGGACAGCTCATCGCCGATCTCGCTGTTGGTCCGCCCGCGAGCGGCAGCCAGCAGGACCTGTTCCTCGCGAGCGGTCAGCGGCTCGACAGGCTCAGCTGGCACCGAGCGCGAGCGGCTGTTCGCAAAGGAGGACAGGAGCCTCGCGGTGATGTTCGGTGCGATCAGGGCGTCGCCGCGGGCGGCGGCATGGATGGCCTGGGTGAGCATCTCGGCGCCGGCGTCCTTGAGGAGGAAGCCTCGGGCGCCTGCCTTCAGCGCGCCGTAGACGTACTCGTCGAGGTCGAAAGTGGTGATGACGACGACGGCCAGAGGATCGGCGACGTCGGCCCCGGCGAGCTGGCGGGTGGCTTCGATCCCGTCGACCTCGGGCATGCGGATGTCCAGCAGGCACACATCGGGACGCAGCGAACGGGCCATGGCGATCGCCCGGCGGCCGTCAGCGGCCTCGCCGACGACGGCGATGCCCGGTTGGGCGTCCAAGATCATGCAGAGCCCTGCCCTGACGATGTCCTGGTCGTCAGCGACCAGCACGCGGATGGTCATGACGCGCGCGCTGTCCGAGGCAGCGAGGCGACGACGCTCCAGCCGCCGTCCGGGTCAGGTCCCGCCCGGAGGGTGCCGCCGAGCAGGCTCACCCGCTCGGCCATGCCGCGCAGCCCGTAGCCGGCGTGCGGGGAGCTGGTCGTACTCGCCTCGCCGTCATCGCGCACTCGCAGGTGCACCTGGCTGCGGGATGCGGTGACGTCGACGGTGACGTGGGTGGCGCCGGAGGCGTGGCGGGTCGCGTTGGTGACCGCCTCGGCGGCGATCAGGTAGAGGGCGGTGCTGACTGCTGGCTCAACGGCCTCGACGTCACCGGAGACCTGCACGCGGACGCCCAGCACCTCGCCGCCGGGACGAGCGAGTCGTTCGACGTCCACCACCCCTCGCCGGGGGGCGAGATCGGCGTCCGTTCCGTCGCGCAGCACGCCTACGAGGGCTCGCATCTCCTTGAGCGTCCGGGACGCCTCTTCCTCAATGGTGACCAGGGTGGCCAGCGCGCGCTTCGGATCTGCGGCGGACAGCGCGCGACCTGCCTGTGCCTGGACGGCGATGGCCAAGACGCGGTGGCCGACCGTGTCGTGCAGCTCGCGGGCGAGTTCGTTGCGCTGGTGAAGCCGCACCTGCTCGATGTCGCGGTCGTGGCTTCTGGTGCGGTAGCGCACTGCCGCGCCGAGCGCGGCCGAGAACAGGAAGAAGCCGTAGCCGGCGACCTTCTCCGCGGGTGAGGTCGGGTCCGCGATGAGGGTGACGGGTAGCCAGATGAGGATGATGCCGAGTCCGAGGGCAGCCTCGCGACCTGCTCCCCAGCGCAGCAGGGCGTAGGGCAACACAAGCAGCCCTGCGATGCCCAGCAGACCGGTGGCATCAATGACCGCGATCCTCGCGATGTCGAACGCGAGAACGGCTCCGAAGGCAACGGTGACTGCGGCCAGCGGCCGCGTGCGTCGCCACAGCAGGCACGCCGCGACCACGACGCTGACACCGACCAGCAGCGGCGCCCACGCCCTGTCGTCGCGCAGCAGTACCTCGACGAGCGAGATCGCGACAAGAGCCGAGGACAGCGCCCAGTCCCGCCAGACCCGCACCGGCGGGCGCGCGGGGCGAGGCTCAGCCCAGATCCCAGCAAGCATGCTTCCCCCTCCCGGACAACGTAGGGGGGCCGCCGCTCGGGCGTATCAGCCGAAAGTACTGCGGCTGTCCCGCGCCTGCGGCCAGGACAGCTCGAGCCCGCAAGCGGATGTGGCGCCCGTCAACGCTGGTCATGGTTAAGACATCGAGTGAGCCGACCCGGCTGACGCCAGCACACAGGAGACGTGATGACCAGAACCGACAGGCCAGCCGGTGCGCTCCAGGAAGCGCACATCCCGGTCCAGGCGAAGCTCGCCGCGGCCTGGGCCAGCTTCATGTTCCTCTACATCTACGTCGACTACCTCGCCCTGTACAAGCCCGGCTTCATCGACGACATCCTGGTCGGCGTCGTTCATGAGTTCGACACCGGCCCAACCTTTGTCGCCCTTGCGCTCACGCTCATGGCCATCCCGATCCTCATGATCCTGCTCTCCACGACACTCCCCGCCCGTGTCAACCGCGCCACCAACCTCGTCGTGGCAACGCTCTACATCCCCGTCTCGGTGTACAACGCGGAGGGCGAGTCCTGGACCTACTTTTACTTCTACGGCCTCTCCATCGGACTCGAGCTGCTGCTCCTGGCCTTCATCCTGCGCGCCGCATGGACCTGGCCCCGGACCATTCGAGCCACCGCCGGCCGCGACCCCGCCCAGGCCCGGGTGTGACGCTCAAGGCAGACCTGGTGTGCGGGGTCGCTGACAGCGGCTCCGGCAACAGCGACCGCGAGCAGCAGCACGATCCAGGGCGGGACGGCGCCGACGTCGCGCAGCACCACGGAGTCGCCCGCCCCGTCGGTGAGCAGCAGCGTGAGCACGAACAGCACGGCGGCGAGGACGGCGTCGGCCAGCGCGTGAACGGGCCTCGGTGCACTGGATCAACGTAGGCGCGTCCGGGGCTGCCGCAGCTAGCCGACACGCTGCCGCCGCTGCTCAGCGCGGTGTTGGCGGCCTCGTTCCTGCTGCTGATGGTTGTGTTTCATTCGGTCACTGTGGCGCTCAAGTCGACGGTCATGAACCTGCTGTCCATCGGCGCGGCCTACGGCGTCGTCGTCGCGGTGTTCCAGTGGGGTTGGCTCGGCGGGCTGATCGGCCTGCAGGACACTTACCTCATCGCCTCGCCGCTGCCGGCCATCTTCTTCGCCGTGCTGTTCGGACTGTCGATGGACTACGAGGTTTCCTCCTGTCACGCATCCGAGAGGCGTATGCGGCTACCGGCGACTACGTCGAGTCCGTCGCCCGCGGGCTGGCTGCCTCGGGACCCGTCATCACCTGCGGCGCGCTGATCATGATGGCCGTCTTCCTGTCCTTCGTGGTCAACCCGAACCCGTTCGTCAAGATGATCGGGCTCGGGCTGGCGGTCGCGATCGCGCTCGACGCAACCGTGGTGCGGATGATCCTCGTCCCGGCGACGATGGCGCTGCTCGGCCGTGCGAACTGGTGGCTGCCGGGGTGGCTCGACCGCTAGCTCCCGCAGCTGCGTGTGGAGGGGCAGGAGGCAACGGCCCCCGCGCTGGCGCCAGAACCGGTGCCGGTGCCGGTGGGATCGCCCGTCGGATGAGCCGGCGGTACGCCTTGCCTGCGCGGTCGCCAGTGGCCGCAGTGCACACGACGAGAAGACGGGATCAAAACGGCGCGCTCGCCCGAGCCGAGGTGATTGCACCCGCCAGGGTTCAATTACATCGGCCGTCGCTTCTGGTCCTCTGAACATCCGCTCATAGCCGCGATCCGGGCGATGCAACGTCCAGGGCGGTGGTGTCCGCTCCTGCCGGTGTGCGGATGTTCGCTGCGACACTCACCGTAGGGGCCGCCGGGTCGTGGAGCGAATTCAGTGGATATGTGTGCGGTTTCAGCTCGAGTTGAGGCGTGTGCATGCGGCCTGACGCACGGATGCCTCTTCAATAGGGTCGTCGCGTAGCGTGAGCAGCCAGCGCCGCGTCTGGTCGGTGAGCGGGGCGTGTTGAGCGGCCAGCAGCCGAACGCCCGGCTCACAGTCGAGGAGGTAGGACGGCAGTGCGCCTGTCGTCTTGTCGGGATCGAGCAGCAACAGGCTGCGCAGGTAGCTGCTTCGCTCGTAACTGTGTGGCGATGCATGGGTCCACCAGCGTAACCGGCGGATCAGGGTTGCTCGCACGTCGGCATGGGAGGCTGATGGGGAGCTGGCGAGGATCCTGGCCAGGCCCTCGGTGAGCCGGTCGTGGCCGCACCACTCGTCGGTGAGCCGGTCGAGTGCGGCGAGGATCGCCAGGATGTCCTGCTCCTCGCCGTGCTCGGCGAGAAGATGCGCGGCGGCGTCAAACAGCGGGTGTTCGGTGTCGACAGCCCAGCCTCGTGCGGCTGGGAGGACCTGCGGGCCGAGGATCCTGAGCGCACCGAACAGTCCGGCTTGCCGTTCGGCCGCCAACTGCTCGACCGCGTCGAGCAATTCCGGTACGGGCCGTGCATTGCGGCGGATCTGGTGCAGTGCGGATACCTTCACGGCACGGCCGGTGTCCGGCGCCTGCAGGAGCGCAACCAATTCGGTGTCACTGGTGGTCGATAGATCGACCCGGCGATCTCGCGCATCCTGTCGGCTGCGCTGCGCGGTGTTCAGGACGGTGTCGATCCTCGGATCCCGACCCCGCCAGCGCGGCCATGGCTCAGAGGCTGGTAGTACCTCGGCCGCATCTTCGGACCTGATACGCCTGGCCGCGGTCTCCCACAGGTCGTCCCACCACTGCGCCGGCCAGCTATGGGCCAGCGTGGTCAGGGCATCGATCCAGCGGATGCCGTCGCGGACATATCCGCGCAGCGTGTCGGTTGCCTGCGTGTTCCCTTTGCGGGCGAGCGCCTCCAAGATGCCGACGGCAAGGTTGAACTGGTTGTCATCATCGGTCGGGTCCGCTTGAGGCCAGGGACGGTACGGGCCGCAGGCGCGAAGCTGCGTGACCAGTGGGGTCGCGTCCAGGCGCAGGTCGTGCAGCAGCCGGGCCAGGTATGTGTAGCGATCGTCGACCTGCCAGTCCCACCGGGTGTCGCGACCGGTGCAGGTGTAGACCAGGTGTCCGTGATCCGGCTGATCCTGCAGCCAGGCCGCCGCGGCACCCTGGCCGCGCTGCAGCGCGCCCAGGCCGGTGCGGTACGGCGCGTAGTGCCACTCGTGCGCGCAGTCGTCGTCCTCACAGCCCATCACGAACAGAATGAAACGGCGGGCTGCCCCGCTCCACCGAATTTGTTGCGACGGGCAGGGTACGCAGCACAGCTCCGTACGAAGGGCCCCATGACCACACTCGCGAGATCGGAGCCAGGCGCTCTGTCACGCGGGAATCGGCACCACGTTGTTGGTCGGGCCTTCGTCGGTGCGGAGTGCAATTGGTCAGCCGGCACCGATGGGGCCGGCCTTGCGCGGGGAAGGTCGAGCTCAGACGCCGCCCTGTCGGGCGAAGTATCGGTGGCCGCTGTCACATCCAGGAGAGGCGTTGACGCAGAACTAGGTTTTCGGCCGGGTTGGCGGTCAATTTCAGGGCGCGTTGGTCGGCGTCGCGGGCTTCGCAGGTGCGACCCAGGTCGCGGAGAATTTCGGCGCGGGTGGCGTGGAGCAGGTAATAGTTGTCCAGGTGGCGGCCGAGGGCGTCCACCTCGGAGAGTGCTGCGGCCGGTCCGGTGACATAGCGTAGGGCGATGGCGCGGTGCAGCCTGATCACCGGTGATGGGGCCAGGTACAGGAGCATGTCGTAGAGGACGAGGATCTGTGTCCAGTCGGTGTCGTCCCACTGTTTTGCTTCGCTGTGGCAGGCGACGATGGCGGCTTGGAGCTGGTAGGGGCCGGGTCGTTTGAGGGCGGCGGCGCGGGCGATCACCCGGCCGGCGTCGGCGATGGCGTCGTGGTCCCACCGCGACCGGTCCTGGTCTTTGAGCGGAACGATCTGGCCATCGACGGTGAAACGGGCGGCTGTCCGGGCGCGGTGCAGCCGGATGAGTGCGAGTAGTCCGGTGGCTTCGGGTTCGGTGGGCATGAGGTGGTGCAGCAGGCTGGCGAGGAACTCGGCGTCGTCGAGAAGATCCCGCGAATGGGTGTGTTCGCTACCCCTGGACAGGTAGCCCTCATTGCCGAGCAGGTAGATGACGGCGAGGGCCTCGGTGAGGCGGGCGCCGAGGTCGTCGGGGTCGGGGATCCGGTACGGGATGCCGGCCTGGCTGACTTTGCGTTTGGCGCGGGTGATGCGTTGCCCGACGGTGGCCTCCGGGATGAGGAAGGCGTGGGCGATCTGCGCGGTCGTTAGTCCGCAGACCACGCGCAGGGTTAGCGCGACTTGGGCGGCGCGGGACAAGGCAGGGTGGCAGCAGGTGAAGATGAGCCGGAGTCGGTCGTCGGGTTCGGGCTCGGCCGGCCACGGTACGAGGGCGAGTTTCTCCCGGTAGCGGCTTTCCCGGCGGAGGAAATCGAGGCCGCGGCGGCGGGCGACGGTGTAGAGCCAGGCGTCGGGCCGGTCGGGGATGCCTTCGTCTGGCCAGTGGGTGAGGGCGGCCTCGATGGCGTCGGCGACGAGGTCCTCGGCTGTGGAGAAGTCGCCGACCAGGGGCATGAGGGCGGCGGCGAGCCGGCCCGCGTGTTCACGGACTGCGCGGGCCAGCTCGGCGTGGCTGGGTGGGGTCATGCCGCGATGGGTCGAATCTCCACGATCGGGCAGGCGGGCCAGGACCGGGCCAGCCGTAGTGCTTCGTCGAGGTCGGCGACGTCGATTTCGGCGAAGCCGCTGACGACTTCCTTGCCTTCAACGAACGGCCCGTCGGTGATCAAGGGTTCGCCTTGGTCGAGGCGCACGGTGGTCGCGCTGTCCGGCGGCATCAAGTGGGTGTGGTGGATGATCTTGTCGTGGTGTTCGGCGAACCATTGGTGGACGCGGGCGTAGGCGTGTTCGCGTTCGGGCTCGTCCATGGCGGCCAGGTCCGCGGCGAACTGTTCGGTGTCGGCGAACATCAGCACGTATTTCATCGTGGCTCCTTCGTGGCGTCGGCCTGCCCGAACATGGCGGCCAGCCGGCGACTCATCTCGTCTGGGCCGACGTCCTCCAGGTGGGAGGCGACCACCCAGCCGTGCCCGAACGGGTCGATGATGAACCCGTCCCGGTCACCGTAGAACTGGTTCTCCGGCGCACGCTGCAAGACCGCGCCGTACTCGACGGCCCGCGCCACGGTGGTGTCCACGTCCTCGACGTAGATGAACTGGAACACTGGCGTGCCGGGCAGGCCACCGACGGGTGGGGCGGTGGTGCCGCGCTGCGGGTCCTCGTCCTCGACGATAACTACCGCGTCACCGATCTGGATCTCGGCGTGGGCAACGCTGCCGCCCGGGCCGGGGAAGCGCATCCGCTCGGTGGCGCCGAACACGTCGGCGTAGAAGTCCAAGGCCTTCGCGGCACCCTGGACGACCAGGCAGGGCGTTACCCGGCGGTAGGTGTCCGGGATCGGGTTGGGCATAGCTGCCGCTGTCATCTGAGCTGCCTCCTTTGTCGCGTCAACTCTTTCTATTGAGTAGACGACCGGCGGGCCGCCCGATCCGACATCCGGCCGGGGAAATAATCCGCCCGACACAGGTCGACGGGTTCCGTACACGGCTGCCAGCGCGCGGCCCGGGAACGCGATGCCCGGCGGTGTCAGTGCCTGACCGTTGTGCCGTGTGTCCGCGAGCGGCCGTGGCGAGCATCGCGCCACGACCGCGGCTGCCCTTGCCGAACCGCACGTGCAGACGGCCGCACTCGCCAAGGTCGTGGCGCCAGTCCCCCAGGTTCAGCGCTCGGGTCACGGCGACACCCGCGGACTGGCCACCGCGTACACCCCACCACACCATCGGCATTGATCAACTCTTGGTAGTTCCGACAACCCGGATCGGGAGGACGAATGAGCACGACGACCAGCGCGCCATGGCCCACCGAGATGTGGCAGTGGGTCATCGCCCGGCCGTGGCTGGGCTTGCTCGCCGCCGCCGTCATCGTCGGCACGGTGTTCGCCCGGGATCAGATGCTCGCCTGGCGGCACCGGCGGTTCGCGACCGGCGCGCGGTGGGTGACCATCGCCGCACCACCTGAGGTCACCGAGGAAGCCGCCGCCGCGTTCTGGACCACCCTCACCGGTGTGCTGACGCCGGCGGCCTGGCGGGGGCGCGTGTTCGGCGTCCCGCACGTCGGCTGGGAGTACACCTGGACCGGCCGGGCCCTGACGATCAGGGTGTGGGTGCCTGGCGCGGTGCCGGCGGGCGCGGTCGAGGCCGCCGTCCGCGCGGCCTGGCCGGCCGCCACCCTGACCGTCGCCGACGCCGCCGCGCCGATCCCGGCCGAGGTGGGCGAGCAGGTGGGTGGGGCGTACTGGCCGCACCGGTCGGACGGGCTGCCGCTGCGCAGCGACCACGACGCCGACCCGCTGCGGGCGCTGCTCGCCGCCGGCGCGGAGGTCCGGCACCGCGAACACGTGTGCGTGCAGATCCTCGCCCGCCCCGCACCCGCGCGCCGCGTCCGCGCGGCCCGCCGGGCGGCGGCCACGAGTACCCACCCTCACGGGCGGCCGGACGTGGCAGCCCGTGCGGTGTCGGGCGCGGCGCGGCTGGCCATCGAGCCCCTGCTGTGGCTTGTGGACGCATTCACGCCCGGCGCGTCCCGGCCACACACCCCGTCGCACGCCGCGGCGCGGCCGGCCGAGCGGGACCCCGTGGCCGCCGCCGACGCCCGCAGCATCGTCGACAAGGCCGTGCGGGTGCCGCATTACGAGATCGCGGTGCGGTTCGCCGTGGCAGCCGACGCGGACCGGACGCCACCGGACACGGCACGGGTCAAGCAGGTCCGCGCCCGCCTGGTCGGGCTGAGGCACAGCATCGCCGCGGCCGCCGCGACTTACACCGGCCCGAACCGGCTGCGCCGCATGCGGATGCGCCGGCCGGTCGCCGCCCTCGCGGGGCGCAGGCTGCGGCGCGGGTTCCTGGCCACCGTGCCGGAACTCGCGGCCCTCGCCGCGCTGCCGCGCGACCTCGCGGTGCCGGGCCTGGACCGGGCGCGGGCCAAGGCCGCGCCGGCGCCGGTGCAGGTACCGGCCGGCGGCCGAGGGGTGAAGGTGCTGGGCCGCTCGCAGATCGGCGGCCACAGTGTCGGCCTGCGAATGGCCGACGCCCGCCAGCACGTGCACGTGGTCGGTAAGACCGGCGTCGGGAAGAGCACGCTGCTGCTGAACATGATCGTCGGCGACATCACAGCCGGCCGCGGGACGGTGGTCATCGACCCGCGTGGGGACCTGATCACCGACGTCCTCGACCGGCTTCCCGCCTCGTCCGCGAACAAGATCGTGATCATTGACCCGGACCAGGAGAACCCGGGCTGCTTCAACCCCCTCGACGACCAGGGTGACCCGCACCTGGCGGTGGACAACCTGGTGGGGATCTTCGCGAAGATCTTCCACGGTCAGTGGGGACCGCGCATGGACGACACCATGCGGGTGGCCTGCCTGACGCTGATGCGGCACGCGAAACCGACGCTGAGTCTGGTGCCGTCGCTGTTGCAGGACCGGGAGTTCCGGGCCAGGTTCACCCACGGCCTGGACGACCCGGACGGCCTCGGCGGGTTCTGGCTCTGGTACGACGGCATCAACGAGCAGTTCCGGGGCCAGGTCATCGCCCCCGTCCTCGCCCGGCTGCGGGCGTTCCTGCTGCGCGACTTCGTCAAGAGCGTGATCGGCAACGCTCACTCGTCGTTCGACATGGGCGCGGTCCTCGACGGCGGGGTGCTGTTGTGCCGGCTGCCCAAGGGCATCCTCGGGGAGGAGACCAGCCGCATCCTCGGGTCGCTGATCGTCGCCCGGGTGTGGCAGGCCGCCATCGCCCGCGCCACCACCGGCGAACAGCAGCGCAGAGACGCCTGCCTGTACATCGACGAGTGCCAGAACTTCCTGACCCTGCCCGGCAGCATCGGCGACATGCTCGCCGAAGCACGCGGGTTCCGGCTCGGGCTGGTGTTGGCACATCAGGACCTCGCCCAGCTGCCCACCGACGTCGCCGCGGCGGTGTCGGCCAACGCACGGTCGAAGCTGTTCTTCACCGTCGACCCCGCCGACGCGCGGGAGCTGTCCCGGCACACGAAACCCGAGCTGGACGAGCACGACCTGGCTCACCTCGACGTCTACACCGCCGCCGCCCGGCTGCTGGTCGGCAACCGGGAGCTGCCCGCGTTCACGTTCGTCACGCACCCGCCGGCGCCGGTGCGGGGCGAGGCGACCGCGATCCGGCAGGCCTGCGCCGCCGCCGGCAGCCACAGCGGCGGGGAGCCGCCGATGCAGCGGCTCGCTCGTACCGCGATGAAGCGGCGCATGACTGAACGCTGATCCCCCGGTCGTGCCGGTGGGGGCTCGGCTGGCTGCGGCATCGGGGGCTCGTTTGGGGGTGTCTGCGAGACGAGCCCCCGCACGAGGCCCTCACGCCCGTCCTGTCAGGTGCCTGACCTGCCCGAGCCCGATCGAGGACACGACCAGAAACAAGATCGACGTATCCAGACTCCCTTCGGGGTTTCCTCTCCATGGGGTGACCGAACTGTGCCGACACAGCCTTCTGCCAGCCTGCTGGCCATCTATCCCCACATCACCACCCGCGACCGTCTGCTGCTCCAACTGCTCGACGACCATCAGGTCCTCACCACCGACCAGATCCACCGCATGCTGTTCCACGCCCGCCGCACCTGCCAGATCCGGCTGGGCGAACTCGCCGCGCTGGGCCTGCTGGACCGGTTCCGGTTCGCCCGCGCCGGAGGCGGCAGCCAGCCCTGGCACTGGACCCTCGGCCACCACGGACGCCGGTTCCAGGCCGCCGCCCACCAGCGGCCGGAGCCCACCGCCTGGACCAGCCGGCAAACCGTGCACCGACTGTCGGCCAACCCGCGTCTGAGGCACCTGCTCACCGTCAACGAGTTCTTCGTCAGGCTCAGCGCACACGCCCGCCACCACACTGGGGCGCGGTTGGAGCGGTGGTGGTCCGAGTCGATGACCACCAAGCAGTTCCGCACCATCACCGCCGACGGACACGGCGTATGGACCGTCGGCGACACCACGGTGGGGTTCTTCCTGGAAGCCGACACCGGCAGCGAACCCCTGAGCCGGGTGGTCGCCAAACTCGACCGATACGCGGACCTGGTCCGCCGCGGCGGCCCCCGCTACCCGGTGCTGTTCTGGCTCGGCAGCGGGCAACGAGAAGACCACCTGCACCGGCAACTGGTCGCCCGCCCCGACGTCCCGGTCGCGACCGCCACCCACACCAGCGACCCCGCCGACGCCGTCTGGCTCCCCACCGGCGTCACCGGCCGGGTCCGGCTCGCCGCACTGCCCAGCGACCACGGCCAGCCCGTCGCGGACAACCCGAACTACGACGAGGGCATCCTCATCCTCTGACAGACCCTGACAGCCCTCCGCACGGTCCTGTCAGCGCAGGTCACCGCCCTGACCGGGATTCCTGACAGGGCTGATGCTGTCAGGTCACGACGCTACGGTGCAGCTTCATCTCTTCCCTCGCACCAACGCCCGTCTCGCCCTCCCGAGCCTGCCCGCGCCAGCGGGATCACCCACAGCCCACCGTTGCGGTCGGCTCGTGATCCACGCCCCCGCCCCTGCACGGCAGCCTCCCGGCGCAGGCACCGGTATCCGACACCACCGCCCCACGCCCACCCCTGTCGCGAAGGGAGCACCCTGTCATGCCCCCGTCCACGCCGCTGACGGTGGTCACCGTCTGCTTCGCCCCCGGCGACGACGCGGACTGGTTCGCCGCCTCCGAAAAGGTCTACGACGTGCTGCACGCCAACGGCACCCCGGCCTGCCGCTACCGGGTCCGCCACCGCCACCTCATCGGCTGGCTCACCCGGTTCCTCAGCTACCACCTCCTCGACACCACCCGCCGCTTCGGCGCGATCACCACCGCCGCCGGAGGCCGCAAAGGACGCCTCGACCTGACCCGCACCGCCGCCACCGCCGCCCACGACGCCGCCCACCGCTGGCGCGTCTGGAACACCCACATCAACGCCACCACCAAACCCGCCCGCGCGTGGGAGGCCTACCTCGCCCAACACCACGCCGACCCGAAGAAGGTCAGCCTGGCCGAAGCCCGCCGCCGCTTCGAGCAGCAACCCCACGTCCTGGCGATGCTCGCCCACTCCCTCAACCCCTACGAGCTGTCCATCTACCAGGCCGGCGAGGCCACCTACAGCGGGCTCTACTGGCGCATCGCGCTGATCGGCGACGCCCTGATCACCACCGACGGCCGCCTGCTCCTGCCCGCCAGCGACTCCGTCGCCGACCGGTTCCGCTTCCTCAACGAGGCCTGCGGCTACCTGCGCAGCCTGCGCTCCAACACCCGACTCTGCGCCATCGCCATCGCCATCGCCTGACCCAATCGAAGACAGGACCGGTCGCAGTCCGCTGCGACCGGCCTTCGGCATGCCCACAACCCCGCACCCACGACAGGAGACACACCGTGTTCCTGACCGACCCCGCGCTGCGGCGCATCGCCGCCGACACCAACGACGTCCTGCCCGACCACCTGTGGCGCCACGACACCGCCACCCTCGACCCGATCGGCGACCTCGCCCGCGTCCTGCACACGACCGCCCGCGACTTCACCGACAGCACCACCACCCTCGACCACGCCCTCGCCCGGGTGGATGAGCTCGCCGACCGGGCCCGACACGGATTGGCCGCCCGCGCCGACCTGTACATCGCCGGCTACCAGCAGGCCCTCACCGACGCCCTCACCGCCCGCGAACGGCACATCGTCCTCGGCGCACTGCTCATCACCGCCTACCGCGCCTGGCGCAACCACCGGTCGACACTCGGCCGCAACGACGAACGCCACCTGCTCCTGCACCCCGGCGACCCGGCACGCGGCGTGGCCACCCTCCGGCCCACCGACGAACGAACCTGGGTGGTGGTGCCCGACACCGAGGCCGCCGCCGCCTTCGACATCCCCTATCCCGACCGGGTCGTCGGCGACGTCACCGAGACCGAGCACGGGTGGACGCCGACCGCGTACACCGCCGCGCAGCACCACCGGACCCCACCCGCAACCGTGTACCCGCTGCCCACGTGTGACGACCTCGCCTCAGCCTGCCGATCGCTGCTGCACTGGTGGCACCTGCGCCACTCCGACGCCTGGCGCAGCCGCACCCCGAACCAACTCACCCCGGCCGAAGTCGCCCACCTCACCACCTAGGGCCGCGCCTCCTACGGCACCTCGACGCCCCCGGCCGCCCCAGGTCACAGCTCGAAACACCGGCAGCACCGTGCCCGGCAGCGGACACCTGCCCACGCGCCCAGCACCCCGAAAACCGCGGCAGACAAAGTCCAGCGACTCGGGCTGCTGACTCACCGGCGCGGCACACCACGAACGGACCCCGAACCGCAATCGCCTACGGAGCGACACGGCAGCGCACCGGCTGCCGCGCTGACCGTTGCCCGCGACTCGGCACTCCCCGGCCCCGGCGCGACACCGGACTTTCCCACCCAATTCCTCAGGAGGAAATCGCACATGGAAAACCTGTCCCTGACGCCGGCCACGCAGGCCGTCCTCGACGCCCTGACCGAACTCGGTCACGGCACCGTCCACGAGCTGGCCGACAAGTCCGGCAAGGCACGGTCGACCACCGACAAGGCGATCAGGACCCTGGCCGACGCCGGTCTGATCGCCCCGACCGAGCGCGACCGCGACGCGGCCGAAGACACGCCCAGCCGATGGGCCCTGGCAACTCCGGCGGAGCCCACCAACACGCTGCCGGCCGACAGCGCCGGTGTGGCGAAGACCGCGCAGGTCGCTGCCCCGGGCCCCGGCAGCGCGGCCGACGAGCCGGACGCCGGCGACACCGCAACCGACGAGCAGCCCGGCCAGGCGGTCGACGCCGGCAGCCACGCCACCGCCGTGAACGCGACAGACCACGACGACGACACCGACGACGCGGAACACGACTCGGACGTCGACGATGTGGACAGCAGCAACGACGCACGCACCGTCGCCGCCGTGCAGTCAGCGCGCCCCGGAGACCGCAAGGTCATGGCCATCAAAGGCGTCCTGGCCGACCACGGCGACGACGGCGCCACCCTCGACACGATCGTCGCCGAGAGCGGCATCGCACACCCCACCGCCACCCGACTGCTCACCGCCATGGAGCAGGCCGACGCCGCCCGCCGCCAACCCGGCCAACGGTGGATCGCCGGCCCCACCAAGGCCAGCGACGTCGACCCGAACCCGCGCCCGCCCCGCTGCCCCCTGTGCTACCAGGCCATCCGCGGTTCGACGAGCGCGCCGAGCGCCGCGGCGGCCGTGCGGCCCCTCATCCAGCCGGACGGCACGCTACACATCCTCGGCCCGGACGGCGCGACGCACGCCGTCACCCTGCCCACGCGCACTCCCCCACCTGCGCCAGGCATCACCGGACGCGCAGGCCGCAGCGACGGGACCGTCAACGGCGACGGGAGTCAGCCATTCGCCCGGGGCGAGCTGGAGCGGCTCACCCTCGAGGTCCTGGCCACCGACCCGGGCCGGGCGATGACCCCGCAGGACATCGCCACCGACATCGGCGGGCGACTCGGCCGCTCGGTCAGCTCCGGCGCGGTGCGCAACAACTGCACCAAGGCCGCCGCCGCCGGCCGCATCCGCCTGGTCTCCGACGCGCCGCTGACCTTCACCAGCCCTGCGCAGCCCGACAACGGCACCGCCGCCGAAGCCGCGACGGGCAGCACCACCGGCCAGCCCTGATCCCCGCCAACCCCATCGCATCCGCGGGGGCCGAGCCAGAGCTCTGCCCCCGCGGCACGTAGGAAAGGACATACACGTGCCGCACGAACTTGAGAACTTCTCCGACGGAACAACCGCCTTCGCCAGCGCCCGCCTGTCGGCCTGGCACCAGCTCGGCACCGTCACCCAGGACACGATGAAAGCCGAAGACATCATGGCCGCCGCCCGGCTCGGCGGCTGGGGTGTGCGCACCGTCCGCACGGTTGGTATCGACGTCGTCGACGGCGTCGAGGTGCAGATCCCCGCCGACGACAAGCGGATGACCGTGCGCCGAAACCCCGTCACCGGGAGCACCGAGTATCTAGGGATCGTCGGCACCGACTACACGGTGGTGCAGAACGAGCAGTGCGCCGAGATGCTGGACCGCCTCGTGGACCAGGTCGGCGGCGCCCACTTCGAGACCGCCGGCAGTCTACGTCGCGGTAAGAGCGTGTTCGTGACGATGAAGCTGCCCGACGCGATGGAGATCGCCGGGGTGGACCGGCTGGATCTGTACCTGATCGGCACGACCTCCCACGACGGCACCGCCGCACTGCGGGTGGACGCCAGCCCTGTCCGGATCGTGTGCGCGAACACGCAGCGCGCCGCCTTCCACCACGCTGTCGGGCACTACACGTTCCGGCACACCTCCCACGTCAACTCCCAGATCAGCCAGGCCCGCGAGGCGCTGGGCCTGATGTGGAAGTACCTGCAGACCTTCGAAGATGCCGCCGAACGGATGCTCCAGACGGCGCTGACCATGCGCGAGTTCGAAAACGTCGTCGCGCAGGTGTGGCCGGTCAAGGACAACGCGTCCGCGCAGACCATCAACAACGCCAAGCAACGCCTCGGCACCCTCAAGTACCTGATCCGCGAGGCCGACACCCAGAAGGCCATCGCCGGCAGCCGGTGGGCCGGATACCAGGCCATCACCGAGTACCTCGACCACTACCAGCCCGCCAAGAACGACATCGTCCGCGCCAACCGGGTGCTCACCGGCAACGTCGGCGAACTCAAGGTAGCCGCGTTCGACCTGCTGAAGGTCTGACCGCACACCCAATGTCGCGGGGCAGCGGTCACCGATCCGCTGCCCCGCCCCGGACCTGGCGACCCGATCGCCGGTCTCGTTCGACACCCCCGCACCGGCCTGCACCCCTATCGCACCCGCCGCCCGCTCCCGGTCGGCCGCGCGTCCGCGCGAACACCGACCCTTTCGTGTTTTCTCCGGAAGGCAACCACATGACCAAGTTCATCGTCGGCGTCATCACCGTCGTCATCGTCTTCTGCTTCGGCCTGCCCATGCTGCTGCTGTCGTCGGTCATCGGCGGCTCCGATGCGTGCGGCATCGTCGCCGCGCCCGGCGTGCGCCCCTCCGACCAGCCGCCCGACGGCGGCACCTGGGACCGCGGTCAGCTCGAAATCGCCGCAACCATCATCGACGTCGGCGTCTCGAAAAGCGTTCCCCGGTGGGGCTGGGTCATCGGCGTCGCCACCGCCATGCAGGAGTCCGGCCTGCGCAACCTGCCATTCCTCGGCAGCCGCAACGACCACGACTCGATCGGGGTGTTCCAGCAGCGCCCGAGCCAGGGCTGGGGCACCGTCGCCCAGCTGTCCAAGCCCGCCTACCAGGCAGGCAGGTTCTTCGACAAACTCCTAACCGTCCCCGGCTGGCAGACGATGCCGCTCACTCAGGCCGCCCAAACGGTCCAGGTCTCGGCCTTCCCCCACGCCTACGCCACGTGGACCGACGACGCACTGCACCTGGTGGAGCATCTCACCAACACCCTCACGGACTGCACCACCGACGCACTCGCCGCCCTGCCGGCCGGGTTCGCGCTACCCGCCAACACCCCACCCGCCGCGGCGACCGCCGTCTTCTGGGCCCTGAACCAGCTCGGCACGCCCTACCACTTCGGCGGATCATGCACCGACCCGCACGCCGGCAACCCCGACACGCAATGCGACTGCTCATCGCTAATGCAGTCGGCCTACCGGACAGCCGGCATCTCCATCCCGCGCACCACCACCGAACAGGTCAACGCCGGCAAACCCGTGGCCGGGCCAGCGCGCCTGCTGCCCGGCGACCTCATCCTCATTCCCGGCAGCAAAGGCACCATGGCCCACCCACGGCACGTCGGCATGTACCTCGGCGAAGGACTCATCATCCACGCCCCACAGACCGGCGACGTTGTCAAGATCACCCAACTGAGCAGCTGGCTCCACCAGATCGCAACGATTCGCCGCATCGCGGATCCGTGAGCCCCATGCAGGTTCTCAACCTCGATGACGCCTTCTCCAGATCGTGTCGCCGTCGAGGGCCTGTCCGGACCTTTGTGAGGCCGTGATCGCCTTCTGGGTGTCCGCTGCCCGGCTGGCGCCCCGACGAGCCACACCGAACCACGCCTACAACCGACCACAATGAGCGGCTGGCCAACGAACGAGGGAGTCGCCAACGTCCCGTCGACTACGCTCCGTAATGGTGCGTGACCCGAGTGCGTCCGGAGTAGCCGAAGAGAGGGTGCCAAATGGCCAATCTCTGGAAGCATCGACAGCCTCATCCGCTTCATCGCGCAAGCCCCAGCGAACCGGCCAATCGCGCCTCAGCTCGGCCTGACTGACGGCGCCAGAATCCCCCGACGACCCCTCGCACGGTTGATCAATACGGTGGCAGCTGCCGCCGATACCCACACGGTCAGCCGCACCGGCTGAGCCATCAGGCTTTCCGGCGGCGGAGGCAGTACCACCATCTGCAGTGCGGCGCCGGCAGGCACCAGTAGGGCCGCGAGTGTCCCGGCCAAACCGGGTCGCCGGATCAACGCGCCGGCAACCCCGAGCGCAGGGCCGAGCACCACGCTGCCGATCAGCCAGTACCGGGTCGCCATGCCCCACCATGCGCCGCCGTCGAAGAGCACGTCCATGCCGTAGTAGGCGGTGGTGGCGAACACCAACGCGAGGCCCCCGGCTGCCGCGCCGCGCAGCAACCCCGCAGCAGGTCGTGCGTGCCGGCTCACCAGCCAGCCCACCAGCACAGCCGTCGCGGCCCACGCCCATCCGGCGTCGAGAACCAGGCTGGCGAACTCTGCGACCTGCGACCAGCCACCACGTTCAGCGCGCGCAGTGCCGACTTCGCCAAGCCAGACCGGCACATGGTTCACGACCGAGTCGACGGCACCCAACGCCATCCCTACGACCGGTCCAGCCGCAACCCACCCCACGCCATCACGCCCCCGCATCATGGCAATCATTGTGCCGGGCTCGCTCATGACTGACTGGCCCGAGGTTGACGGCCGAAACGAGACGAGCACCTTACGCTCCGCCGTGCTCACATATCACCACGAGCGCCTGTTCCAGCAGTGACGGCCACCGCAGACGGCACCGCAATAACGGGCATCCGAAAGAGGATCGCCGGCAGTCCACAAGCCGGTCTACCGCCACGGTCACATGCACGGCTTGATCGGGTGAGCACATCTGCCGCAATCCGCGCGTCACGTAGCATAACGGTGGCGCCTGCCGCTCGCCGACCGGAACTGCCGAGTTGAGTGCGTCGCTGAAGCGGATTTCTCTGCTCTTCAGCGGTTCTGTTGTTCCCAGCCTGGCAGGGACGGACGATTCAGAGCCTCTCGATCGCGAGCCCGGTTGCGCAGAGCAGGTCTTCGCCGCGCATTGGGCCGACAAGTTGCAGGCTAGCGGGCACGGCTAAACCAGGTGACGGTATCGGCATGGAGATGGCAGGGACGCCCGCGAGATTGAACGGCGCGGTCAGCTGGGTGAGTGGGAAGCCCGCGAAATCCGTCAACAGCGGTGGGGTCGCGACCAGCGTCGGTAGCGCCAGAACGTCGACCTCGCCAAGTGCCGCGGCCACCTCTGCCTGCCACGCCGCGCGGGCGGACATGGCCTCGGCCAACCGTTGCGCGGTGACGGCGCGGCCGGCGTGCAGGCCGCCGTTGACGAACGCGCCAACTCCGTCGGCGTCAAGCAGCGCATGGTGCGCCCTCCACAGCTCGCCGAGGATGATTGTGTCGAGGGTGTCGTAGGTCTGGTCCCACCCGCGCAGCCGCACCTCGCGGACGGTGAGTCCAGCTGCGTGTAGTGCGGCGTCGATTACCTCTTCGACCGCAGCATCGACGCCGTCTATCCGCAGCCGACCGACCAGACGAGCGGGACGCGACGCGACCGTCCAGTCCGGCTCGAGCAAACGCATCCCGGTGACGACGCCCGCCACGTCGCGGGCAAGTGGGCCGATAGTGTCCAGACTGGGCGCCAACGGCCAAACACCCCCGGTCGGCACTCGTCCCCAGGTCGTCTTCAATCCCACGATCGCGCAACACGCGGCGGGGATGCGGACCGAGCCGCCGGTGTCGGAGCCCAACCCGATGTCCGCTTCACCGTTGGCGACCGCCACCGCGCTGCCGCTGGATGAACCACCCGGGATGCGATCGGGCGCCACGGGGTTGACCGGGGTGCCGAATGTCGTGTTGTCGCCCACCGGGCTGACGCACAGCTCGGTCAGTGTCGTTTTACCGACGATGTAAGCGCCAGCCGAGCGCACACCGGCGAGGCACCGCGCATCGGACGTGGCGGGGACCGCCCGATCACGTACCGCCACGCACCCGGCAGTCGTGATCACCCCGACCATGTCGATGGCGTCCTTGACTGCGACGCGGATGAGCCCGTCGGGTCTGGCGGCGGGCGGATCAAAGCGGGTTATCCAGATCGACATCCGGCGAACATACGGCGCACCAACGATCGGCCACCAAGCATTTAGCGGACCGAAAATCTACGAACGCCCTTCGGGCGAAAGCGTCCGCTTCTGCCGCAATCCGCGCGTCACGTAGCATAACGGTGGCGCCTGCCGCTCGCCGACCGGAACTGCCGAATTGAGTGCACGCAACAGCCCGCCTCACGACACGCCCGCCTCGCCGGTCGGCACCTACGTCAGCCCGCTGGGCGACACCAGCCGGGCCGCTTGCTAGGGGGTCGTGAATATGGTGACGTACTCGGTGAAGCCGAGCAGGTGGGCTCGTCCCGAGTACCCGATCAACCGAAACGGCGGCCGGGAACAAGTCCCGGGCCGCCGCTTGTGGTTCATGCCTGGAAGTAGTGCCCCTCGTCCAGGTCGGCGATCAGGCCGGGGTGGGCCGGGGTCCAGCCGAGCAGTTCGCGGGTGATCGCGGCCGACGCCGGGTTGTCCATCTGCGCGAACGACCCGAGGAAGCCGAAGTAGTCGCCCGCCTCCTCGGGGCTGATGCTCCGGACCGGGATGCCCAGGTTGCGGCCGACGGCGGCGGCGATCTCGGCGAACGGGACGCCCTCGTCGGCGACTGCGTGCAGGCGCGAGCCGGCCGGCGCCTTCTCGAGGGCGAGCCGGTAGAGGTCGGCCGCGTCGAGCGTGTGCACGGCCGGCCACCGGTTGGTGCCCTCGCCGACGTATGCGGCGTACCCGTTCTGTCGGGCGGTGGCGATGATGGCTGTGATGAAGCCGTAGTGGTCGAGCGAGCTGTGCACCGTGGGCGTGAGCCGGACGATCGAGGAGCGCACGCCGCGCGAGGCGAGGTCGGCCACGAAGTTTTCCGCGTCGATCCGGTAGCCGGCCGGGAACACGTCCCGTTCGGTGCCAGGGCGGCCGACGACGCCGCCCATCGCGAGCATGGCCGTCCCGCTCGTGCCGACCAATGGCTTGCCGGAGCCGTCCAGGCCGTCGGCCAGTGCCTTGAGGGCCACTAGGTCGGCCTCAGCAGCGCCGGCCATGTCGCCGGTCAGCATGAGGTCGTGGCGGAACGCGAGGTGGATCACGCCGTCGGAGGCGGCCGCCTCCTCGCGCAGCACGTCGAGGTCGGACAAGTCGCCGCGGCGCACCTGGGCGCCGAGCTTCTCGATCGCGGCGGCCGACGCGTCGGAGCGGGCCAGGCCGACGACCTGGTGCCCGGCGGAGAGCAGTTCCGGCAGGACCGCGGAGCCGAGGTGGCCGGAGGCGCCGGTGACGAATACGCGCATCGTGGTTCCTTCCAAGGACCGATGTCATCTTGTGTCATCACCGTACACCCTGATGTCACCACGCGACATGCCTCCCCGAGGAAGATGTCGCCGTGTGACATCGGATATCATCGCCGGCATGGCCCGTTGGCAACCGGACGCGCGCGGCCGCTTGGAGGCGGCCGCCTTGGAGCTGTTCCGCGAGCGCGGCTTCGAGCAGACCACCGTCACCGACATTGCGGCCCGCGCCGGCCTCGACAAACGCACGTTCTACCGGCTCTTTGGCGACAAGCGCGAGGCGCTCTTCAGCGGCGGCAAGCTGCTGGAGGAGGTCCTGGTCAAGACGGTCGCCGAGACGGACGCCGCCCCTTTCGAGACCGTTATCGCCGCCTTCCACCGGGTGGCGGACGAGATCTTCGCCGACCGCCTCGACCTGGTTCGGGTGCGCCAGTCCATCATCGAGGGCAGCCCCGAGCTACAGGAGCGCGAGCTGCGCAAGACGGGCTCGCTGGCGGCGGCGGTCGCCGCCGCCCTGATTGCCAAGGGCGTCGGCGAGACCACGGCCACCCTGGCCACCGAGTCGGGCGTCACGGTCTTCCGGGTGGCGTTCGCCCGCTGGGTCGCGCCCGGCAGCGGCGCCTCCCTTACCGACCTGATCGCCGAAACGGCCGCCGAGCTGCGCGCGGTCACGTCGGCCCCAGAACTACACCCGGATCGCTGTCAGTACTGAACGGTGCAGTACCGGTGGGCCGCTGGTGGGCCGTAGAAGCTCATCCCCGACGGGCAGACCGTGAAGTCGGCAGGCGTCCCATCCGGCGAGCTTCTGGCCAGGCAGCGGGCGGTGCGCCGTCTGTCACCGTCACCTCCGCACTGGCCCCGACCACGCCGGCCGTGTCACGCCATCACCGAGTGGGACACGATGCCGCGATAGCGAATATCCGGACTGGCGCGGCGCGCCGGAGGAGGACGCTTCGTCCCTCGAAGAGACTTGCTGCCCGCCCTTGACGGAGACCAGCGCCCGGACCCGCGCATCCTGATTCGCCGCCGTCCGTGCGCGCAGGTAGGCGACGAGCCGTCACGCTCGGTGTTCGGCGTCCCGTGGTGCCCGGCATCCTGAACTGCCGAAGAGCGGATGCCGTACAGCTACAGGTGCCCAGTGTCGTTGAAGCTGACCAAGGTCGGGGGTCGATCGGGTTCCCACTGCACGATGGTGATTGCGCAGTTGGCCTGGTTGAGGCCGATCCAACGCCACGCCGGGCCATCAAGCATGTGGCGAACGAACCAGCCGATCACGAAGTTGTGTGTGATCAGCAGTTCGTACCGGTCCTCCTCGCCGGTAACACCGAAGTGTTCGACAGCGGCCTGCAGGGCCACGGCGTCCTCGTCGCGCTCGTCGTCGGGCACGCCGTCAAGCCAGGCATGCCACCGGTCCGGGTACCGGGCACGTTGTCCGGCGGAGGGCACCGGCGTTCGGTCGGCCACGAAGTCGCAGTCATGTCTCGGCACCTGCGGGAGGTGGGCGACGACGACGTCGGCGGTCTGGGCCGCCCGGGCCAGAGGGCTGTGGTGGATGGCCGCAAAAGGCACCCTACGCAGCCGTCGGCCCAGCCGGTCCGCCTGCTCGAGACCGAGCTGCGAGAGACCTCCGTCGGGGGCGTGATCGGAGGCCCGATCCTGTTCGCCATGGCGGATGAGGTACAGCTGTGTACGAGCCATTGACGCGCCCCTCCGGGTCTCTGTTCGGCGATGAGCACGATAGATCACGGAAGTATGGACGACTCCGGGCGCACCGAGGTCAGGGGCACTCTTCTAGCCGCCGAGCGGGCGGCGTTGCCTGCGGTGCCCCGTCAGTAGTGACTGAAGACCTGGCGAACCGTGATGCCGAGCACGGTCGACACCTGCGCTGCCTCATCGGGCGTCAACCGGCCGCGGCCTGGATCGCGAACCTGAAGTTCGAATCGCGCAAAGGCGGCCGGCCAGTGGTACTCCAGGTCGTTGAGCGAGACGGTGGCGCTGCAGCATGGTGTCACCATGTCCAATGTTGCGAAGCGAGTGGCATAGGTATCGTCCATGCTCTCCTGCCACCAGTCGGCATCCAGCAGAGCCTTGCAGACCGGGCAGCCGACTACCTCGAAGTTGGCGCCCTGGTCGATGAACGTAACTTCGGTGTACCGGCAGGCGACAAGCTCTCCCGCGCCCGGACACATCGCCGAGACGACTTCGACCGCAGCATGCGCGGCATTCTGCGCCGGCACCCAGTCCGGCACCGTCGGCACGACACGAAGGAGACTCTCGCTCACGCCCATATCTTTCACCAGCTGACGCCAAGCCAACATCCGCACATGCCGCTGTCCGCGCCGGCCGCACGACCGGACGGTCACACTCGGTGACTGGCCCCCTGGTACCGGCAGCATCCTGAACTGCAGTGCACTCGATCATTGCGATGAGCGAGGCGCTGCGGCTGCACCTCTTCGCCTGCACCTTGCCCGGCCGTGTCAGCGGGCCGAGCCTCTGTCGTGCTGTGTACTACGCGGATGTCGAGGGTGCGCCGCAGGTCGGCAACGACCCAGGTCTGTGCCGGGCGAATGTCGGCCGCGCGACAGCCACGCCCGTGCCGCGAGGGCAAGCGGCACCAACATCGGTCCTATCATCGCCACCAGCACCGACGCGACGACCATGGGTGACCACGCTGGAATCACGGGCCGACCGGGGCCGGAGTCGTCGAGCACCGCGCCGAGCGGATTCACCGCGAGCATCCCGATCGGCGTGAGCAGGATCAGCATCGCCCAGGCCCCGCGGTAGTCGCGCCGGGCGGCTAGGCCGAGCGCAAGCAGCAGCGCGCCGATCAGCAGCGTCACCGCGGCGGCGGGCAAGGCCGTTGCGGCGAGATGGTAGTAGCCGCTGAAGAAGTTCAGGCTGGGCGCGGTGCCGATGGCGACCGGCAGGATCGCCGCCGCAACGCAGATCGGCATCAGACGAACCCACCAGGGGTGCCGGCCGGCCGCGCCGAGCGCGACGACACCGAGCACAATCTGGGGCAGCAGCACCGACGCTGGCGGGCGGGGTAATCCGGTCAGCGCCGCGGCCGGCACGACACCGGCAGTCACCAGGACGGCCAGGCCGACCGCCCAGCGCAACCACCGGCCGCTCGCCGCGATGTGCACCACGGCGGCGAGCAACCAGGCCGCCCACGCCGCGACGGCGAGCGACAGAAACGGCCCGACCTGCGAAGACCAGGGCGGCGTGGGGGCGAGCACCTCAAAGATCGCCCACCCGGTCGCGAACGCGGTCGCCGTCATCAGCGCGAGCAGGCCGGCGAGCCGGAAGGCGGGACCTAGACCCTCAGCCATCCGCACATGCTGCCGCAGCCCACCGGCCGCGAGGTCCGCGACGTCGCCGACGGAGGGTCTCCTCCGGCCGGGCGCCGCCAGAGACAGGTAGGTGTCCACTAGTTCTGAACCGCGCCCCCGCCGATAGTTGGCCGGATAGAACAGCGCCGTCCAGCGCGCGTAGCGGCGTTCGAGGTCGGTCACGGCAGAGCCTCCGTCGTCATCCCCTCCTGGACGGTCATGGCGGCTTTCCCACGGGCTCATGCGAGTCCTCCACTGAGGCGGGGCGGGGTCTTGGCAGCGCGCAGCCGGGCGGTCGCCGCCTCGACGTTGCGACGCATACGTTCGGTCTCGGCGGTCAGCACCCCACTGCCTGCCTCGGCGAGCCGGTAGTAGCGGCGCAACCGGCCGTCGACGATTTGCTCCCGGTCGACGGCCACCAAGCCCGCGTCGACCAGCCGGTCGAGCGCACCGTACAGCGTGCCCGGCCGCAGCGAGATGCGGCCGGCGGAGAGCCTGGCCACCTCAGCGATCAAGCCGTACCCATGCATCGGCTCGCCGGCCAGGGCGGTGAGGATCAGGAACGTGGGTTCGCGCAACGGGGTCTCCACACACGACAATATATCGGCTGCGAAGGCATAGTGAACGAGCGCCCTGACACGGCACCGCGTGACCGCTCCTGCCGCGAGACGCGCTACGCAGCGTCCCGTCGGTCCGGGTGCCCTCCCGGACGTGGCCGATGAGCGGATGCTCGCTTGGGTGGTCGCCGGCAGTCCGCGTCCTGGATGGTGGGTGGGTGGATCCCACGTTCGTCCTTGTGCATAGCCTGTTGTTGGGTCCTCTGACGTGGGCTCCTGTAGCGGCGCGGCTGGCAGCCTTGGGTGCAGTGACCGTGGTGCCCTCGTTGGTCGACGTGGCCAACGCGGACGACCCGCCGTTCTGGCCGCGCGTCGCAGCCAAGGTCAACGACGCTGTCTCCCATCTACCGCAGGGCCAGCCGATTGTGCTGGTAGCACACAGCAACGCCGGCTTGTTCGTTCCTGTTGTCGTACAAGCGGCTTGCCGTCCGGTCGCCGGGTGCCTGTTCGTCGATGCGAGACTGCCCTTCCGTACCGGGCCGACGCCTGCCGCGTCGCCCGAGCGGTTGAACTACCTGCGCACCAAGGTGACTGAGGACCGACTGCCGCAGTGGACAACGTGGTGGAACGAGGACGATGTCGCACTGCTGTTTCCTGATCCGCAGACCAGATCGGCGATCTCGGCTGAGCAGCCCCGTCTTCCGTTGAGCTACTACGAGCAGAAGATTCCTGTGCCTGCTGGTTGGGACAACCGGTCGTGCGGCTATTTGCTGTTCGGGCCGCCGTATGACCGCATGGCGCAGGAGGCGCGTGAACGTGGCTGGGACGTCGACCGGGTCCCCGGCGGGCATCTGCACCAACTCATCGATCCAGACGCAGTGACCACTCGCATCGTCGCCATGACCGAAAGATGGGGCTCCTCAGCCAACTGAGCCGACGGGCGCCCATGCCGCGAGACCCCGCGGCATGAGGCCCGCCAGCGGAGTCCCAAGCACGCCCGAACGCGCCTCGCGTGATGAGGAACGGGCTCCAATCTCCGTCAAGATCATCTAGGCTCGCCTGCACGAGGCCGCCGCACTGGTCTGCCTCCTGCCCGGGCCCGGACCGGAGAACCGGGCCGCGGTCATACACCTCGATATGCCGAACCGGCCAACCGTCGTCATCCACTTCGAAGTACCAGACCGAGTGCCCCCAAGCGTCGAACTCGTCACCGCGCGATTCGTCCCAGCGACGATGATAGAAGCGGCCCATAGCCGTATACGTAGATCCGCTCATGCGCGGATCTGCCGCCGATGTTGCGTCACGTTGAGTAATGGGGTCGGCGGCGCTCACCGCCCGCTCGTGCTGATTAGCGGATGTCTCTCACCTCAACTTCGTGTGATCACCCGGCACGACGGCAGGCGCAACCATGTCTGGTGATCGATCCGCCTGTGGCACAGCGCAGCACGAACTCGGAATGCGACAGCTGACGCCTCCCGTCGCTGCTCGGAGTGTCCTCAAGGCCAAACATCCGGTGTGTCAAAGCCGTCTCGTGCCGAACAGGGTCGTCCCGTAGACCGGGTCGACTTCCTTCCGCTCGGTCTCGGTGAACCCGACCTTGGCCAGCACACGGCGAGAAGCGGTGTTCCAGTCCCAAACCGGTGGCCCGCAGACGTTCGTAGCCGGATGATTTCGCCCAGTCCAGAACCGCCAACGAGGCCTCGGTCGCGTATCCCTGACCCCAGACTCGGCGTAGCAACTCGAACGCCAGTTCCGGTTCCCTTCCGATCCTCGTCCGCCGTCGATCAGCCCGCAGTAGCCGATGACGTCACGAGCGGCCTTCCGCTCGACCGCCAGCAACCCGACCGACGATGGCTAGTTGGTGCGGATCCAGTCCTCGAGCTCCGCGACCGTGGGTCGTCCGTCCGCGTCGATTCGGCGGTGCGGCGGCACGCGTAGATCACGTTCGGTCCACAGCTCCCGCTGGACGGCAGCCTCGCCTACCCGCCAAGGTCTGAGCAGCAGGCGACCCGTCTCGAGTACCACCTCGCTGCCCGAAGTCGCTGCAACTGCCAAGGCAGTAACTCGTCCACAGGCGGACGCACAACATGCTGCGGGGCGTGCGCGGTCGATCCTGCCGCATCGCGGTCTGGGTGTCGCGGATGTTCGCTTCTCGCCTGCAGATACGGCACAGCGTGACCGCTCATGGCGCGAAGCGCTCGTCGCTGAAGTGACGTCGGCGCCGCGGACCGGTGTCCGGACGGTGCCGAAAGGCGGACGCGTGGACTGCGCACGAGGGCGTCATGGCCGGTTCGACTTCGGAGCACTACGAGCACTACGTGCGGATGTCGCGCGGTTGAGGAAGGTTTCACCGCGGTCCGTGACAGCGCCGTCCGTCACGCCGAGGCAGATCACGAGTGGACCGCGACGTCCCAGCGCCCACACGGCGAGCGCGAAACAGCAGAGCGCCGTTCCCGTGATCGTGACCGCTGTCCAGCCGCCCGCGGACCAGAGCGTGGTCGCGGCGGCGGAGCCGATAGCAGCGCCGATGAAGTTGCCGGTGGCTAGCGCGGTGTTGAGCCGGCTGCGGGCCTCGTGGGAGAGGGCGAACAGTCGCGCCCGGTTGAGGAGAGCCTGCGTCTGGAGAGCAACATCGATCATGATGATCGCGATGATGATAAGTGCGACGGACCGGCCGGCGAACGCCGCGACGACGAAAGCGCCGAGGGCCACGACCCAGGCCGCGCCTGTGGCCGGAAGCGACCAACCGCGGTCGTGCAGACGACCGCCGTGCAGGCCGGAAAGGACACCAGCGAGGCCAGCCAGCCCGAACACCCCAATCACCGCTACCGGGTACCGGAACGGTGGGCAGCTGAGCAGGAACGTCAGCGCCGTCCAGAACAGCGAGAACACGGCGAACCCTGTGGCGCCCAGTACCAGCGTCCATCGGGCCGCCCGCTCGCGCATGACCACCGCGCCGACCGAGGCGATGACCTGCGGGTACGGCATACGTGTCCGCGGTGCCAGCGGTGGAATCGCGCGATAGAGCAGAACCGCGAGCAGAACGGCGACGACCGCGGCGAGAGCGAAAATCCCACGCCACCCGGCGGCGCTGGCGACGAACCCGCTGATCGTGCGGGAAGCCAAGATACCGGTGAGGGTCCCCGACCCGACAACGCCGACGACTCGACCGCGGTGGGTGTCGCCGGCAAGATCCCCGGCGAGCGGAGTGAGGAGCTGACCGGAAATCGTCGTCACGCCGAGCACGCCCAGTGCGAGCAGGAGTACGCCGATCGACGGCGCCAGCGCGCACAGCAGCAGCGCGGCGGCCGAGGCCAGCAGCATCACCGGGACGAACCGGCGGCGGTCCAGGACGTCGCCGAGCGGCACGAGCAGCAGCACGCCGACGGCGTACCCGACCTGGGTCGCGGTGACGAGCCAGCCGGCCGTCGCGGTCGCGGCGCGCAGATCGCCTGCAATGAAGCCGAGCAGCGGCTGCGCCCAGTACAGGTTGCCGATGGCCGCTCCCGCCGCCAACGCGAACAGCAACGTCAGTCGGCAGCTCATCGCCTCCGACGGTTCTATGCGGGGTGCTGCCACCCGTGCCACGCTAAGGCGCGGAACCAAAGCTTATGGCCCAGCGAGGGCCTGAGCGTGGCAGGGCTGCATCCCCAGATGTCCCCATCTCTGCCGGCACCCTTCAGGCGTGCCGGACAGGTCGACACGGCGGGCAACGACAGCCCCCACCGGTGGTGTCGTACGCCGAAACGCGCTTCAAGAAAGCGACACGACCTGGCGAGCAGGGCCGCGACAGCAACCGGAGAAGCCGACTTCGTCGCCCTGCCCAGGACGCTTCAACGGCAACATGACGCGCGAGGTCCTACACCCCGGTCGTCCTGGCCCCCGTCGAGCCTCGACCTGGTGGTGCCAAGGTGTGCGGTGGTGCTCTGCGGCAGACCGACGAGTGGTGCGACCCGGTGCATCCGTCAGCAGCTCAGGAGAAGCGCGACGCCGGCAGCTACCGACAAATCGATTGTCCGCAGGAACACGACCAGGGCGACGCACTAGGCCCCGCGCTGGGGTGGGCTGTCCGTGGCCCGACCGCGCCGGGTGACGCAGGACGGTTCCCCCGAAGCCCATCGACGCGAAGCACTTCCATCACCCGGCCGCGCCGACGTCTCCCCGCAGGCAACACCGACCGAGCAGAACGCCGATCGGGGCCTCGACGCCCGCCCTACCCACCCAATCCGGAAGGCAGAAGCCATGACCGCTCCGACCGCCACCGGCACGGCCTGCCGGGACAAACGGCCCAACAACGGGCCGCGAACGCTCGCCGACGACCTGACCGACCACCGGCCGGGCCCCCGATCGTCCCGCCAGACGGACAGGACAGACCGCACATGAGCGCTGCTGCGAACGACGGGGCCACGGTGAGGGCGTGGCTCGATGTCGTGCGCCGGGCACAGTTGGACTCGACCGTGAAACTGGTCGCCCTGCTGCTCGCCTCATACGCTGACGCCGACGGCACCCGCATCTTCCCGGGCGTCGCGCGACTGGCCGTGGAGTCGGGCAAGGGCTACTCCACGATTAAGCGAGTGTTGGCCACGCTGCGCAACGCCGGGCTGGTCGACTGCGTGCGGCGCGGCTCCCGGCGCCGGCCAGCCGAGTACCGGCTGATTCTGAGCCCCCACCTGTTGGACCACATGGCGGTGCCCTCGCCCTCGCAGCATCGCGCGACGGTCAGGGCCGTCGATGACCGGCATCGTTGTGGGGCTCACTCAGATGAGCCCTCCACTCTGGCAGAGGGGGCTCGCTCACATGAGCCTTCACCGACCCGCCCCCGGCCGACATCCCCGATCAAACCCAGCTCACCCAGTCGAGCCCTCACATCCCCAACAGGGCTCACGTCGGACTCGAACAAGGCTCACTCAGCCGGCCCCCTACCTCCCACGGACGTGGACACCACTACGACCTCTCACACCGAGGCTGATCTCCGTAGCGACCTCGACGTGTCGCGCGCGAGGGCGCGCACCACAGGCGAACCCGCCCCGCCTGACGCTCTGCCGCGGCATGTTACCCCCGGTAGCCGCGCGTCGCCGGCCGCCGTCGTCCAGCCGTCGCCGTGGCCCACCCCTCTCGGAGAGGACACCACGGTGAACGCTGATCAAGCCAAGGCCCACATCCGAGCCACCCTGAGCGGTCACCGCCGCGCACCCCTGTCCCGCTACGCCAAGCGCCCCGCCACGCCCCTCGCACCGGCCGAACCGCGGCTCGCACCATCGGGCGGTTACGGCTTCTGCGTGCACTGCCACGCCGCCGGCCAGCAGGGCGTCCTGGCCGCGGACCCGGTCAACGGCGACACCTGCAGCGCCCACGCACGAAGCGCTTCATAACCGACGACGACACATGGGCGCACCGGCCCTATCAGGCGACCCGGGTCTGCCGGGCCAGCGGTGGTCACTTGCCGGCGAGGCTGCTCCGCAGCTGGTTGGCGAGCGTGATGGTCGCGTCCTGGGGTTCGGCGTCAAGGTCGGCCAGGGTTTTGGTCAGGGCGCGTAGGAGGCTTCGGATGCCGTCGGCGTCGCCGAGAGCGTGGCGGGCGTGCATGGCGCGGGTGTAGAGGGCCTCGTTGTAGCGGTCCAGTGCGATGGCCTTGTCGAGCAGGTCGGATGCGCCCTGCGGGTCGGTGTCGATGAGGTCGTCTGCCAGCAGGAGGTGCGCTTCGGTGCCCCAGCGGCGCACGGTCTCCCGATGTGGCTGCAGCCATTCGTAGTCCTGGCCGTCCGCCAGCGGCGCGGTGTAGAGGTCGCAGGCGGCGGTGAGCAGTTCGCGGCGGTGGGCGCCGGTGGCGATGGCGGCCGCGCGTAGCAGGTCGCGCAGCGTCCAGACGTCGACGTCGACGGTGGTGGGGTCGAGCCGGTAGCGTCCGGCGTTCTTGACGAGGTAGGCGTTTTTCGCGTCGGGGGTGGCGGCTCGGCCGAGGACGTGTCGGAGGTTGCTGGCGTTGGTGTGGACTCGCTGGTCGGATTGGCTGATGCGGGCGTCGGGTTCGAGGTATTCGCCGATCTCGCGGGTGGTGACGCCGTCGGGGTGGCAGGCCAGGAACACGGCGAGTTCGAGGGCTTTGGCGCGTAGCGGTCGGCCGGGGTGGCTGATGTTGTCGATGCGGGGCGGCCCGAGCACCCGCAGTGCCGCCTTCCCGGTGGGGTTGGCCTCGAAAGGTCCGGTGACCGGTGTGGGTTGGTCGGCGGCAGTGGTGTCGGTTCGGTTCGCATGGAGTGGGACGGTCGGGCCTGGTGCGCCGGCTGATGGGAGCGCGGCGGGCTTCCCGGTCTGCGCTTCTCGGAGGGTCGTGAGGATCTGCATGGCGGTGTCGGCCTCGAGTACGGGCAGGCGCGGTGGGATTGGCTCCGTGTCCGGCCCGGGTGCGAGTGTGGTGTGGCCGTCCAACGAGACGTTGATGGTCGCGCCGTGCGTCCACTCGGCGAGCAGCACGGCGGACACGTTCAGGTCGCCGGCGAGCGTGAGCGCGGTCTTGGCCCGCATGGAGGTGTTGGCGGGTGGGGCGGCAGTGATGAGCACGACCGGTGGTAATGCTTCCTCGTCGGGGGCCTGCTGGCGCAGGGTGTCGAGGTCGGTCAGCGCGTGTTCGTCGAGGATGCGGCTGCGGTGCAGGAGCCGGGCTTCGATCGCGGTGAGCGCGTCATCGGTGCTGTCGACGATGTGCAGCCGTGGCCATGGTGCGAGGGCTGTCGCGTTGGCGCCGAGGAGCGTGACCAAGGTGGAGGTGTCGATGATGACTTCGCCGCGTGCGTGGGGGTGGTGCGGGTCGCCGGAGGCCAGGACCGCGACGAGAGCGGCGCGGGCTGCGGCGTGCGCGCCGACGCCGACGACACCGATTCCACCGGTCGGCAGCGACGCGAGTTCCGGTACGGGGGCCGGCGGCTGCCTGTCGTCGTTGTCCGAGGGCGGTGGGTTGGAGTTGCGGGCAGCCACGGCACGGCGGACATGGGCGACCGGCGGTGGCAGCGCGACGGGTGGATCGGCGTCGGGTTCGCCGGTGTAACGGCGCCGGCGTTGCAGCCACACCAGGGCGGCGGCGGCGCTGATCGCGGCGGCGAGCGACCAGGGCAGCCAGTTGGACGCCGACAGCTGCACACCGTCTTCGTCGGCTGCGATGGCGGGATCGCGCGTGTCGGTGACGGCAGGCGAGACCGGCGGCCCGGAAGCCGCGGACGAGGGAGCCAGCGGGGGTTCCGGTGTGCTCGCGGCTGCCGATGGCGGTGTGGTGGGGGTGGTGGCCGGATTCTGGGCCGTCGCGGGTGGCTGCACGGTCGGTGCCGGTGGCTTCGGATCCGTGCTCGCCGGTGCGGGCGGGGTGGCAGGTCGGGGTGTGGTCGTCGACGGTGGCTTGGGGGGCGTTGCGGGTGTGGCGGCCTGGGGCGGGCGGGCGTCGGCGGGCAGTCGGAGTTCCCAGCCGGGGTAGATCAGGTCGCAGTCGCGCAGGATGCCGCCGACGCCCGGGAAGTGGCGGTGCTTGTTCAGGTGGCAGATCTCCGGCCACCGGTCCGCGTCGCCGAGCCATTGTTTGGCGACCTTGGACAGGGTGTCGTGGCGTTCGACGGTGTAGAGGAAACGCTGGTCGGCGACGCGGATGATGGCGGGCCCGCGGGCGGCGGCCTGCCGGGGAATGTCGACACGCTGCGTCGCGGCGACCGACGTAGCGGGTTGGTCCGGGTTTGCCGTGCGGTCGAGCGTGCCGGCGGGCGTGACGGCCAGCGCGGCGGTGCCCGCCAGGCCGAACACGAGCCGGTGCAGCGGGGCCGGCAGCTTGAGGATGGGAACGCGCCACCGGGTCAGCGCCGTGAGGATCTCGGCGAGCAACAGCAGCGCGAGGACGCCCCACAGCAGCCACATCGCCCACAGGCCCGCGCCGATGAGGACGTCCGGGGTGAATCGTCCGCTGGAGCGTTCGAACCATTCGGGGATCTGCGACCAGGCTGGCAGGCGTCGAACGGGATTGCCGCCAGCGAGCCACAGCACCGTCGGCACCACGATCAGGAAGGTGCCGGCTCCTGTGACAGCGCGACCAGCCGTGGCCAGGGACCGGGACAGGGGCGCACGACGGTGCGGCGGTGATGCGCGGGGAGGGTGGACCGTGGGCCGTGCACCGTACTCCGTGAGCCTGTCGCCGTTGTCCGGGGACATCTGCACCTGTCTCTCCCCCGCCGATTGATCGTCAATCTCTTCGCATACACGAGGATGAGTGCGCCAGGCCAGCCCACCGAGAAGGATTCTCACCATCCGTGCACAAAGGATCACGGGGAGAGGATCACGGTTGACGTCGCCTCGCCCTCACCGGCGAGACTGCCCCTCATGCCAAACGGGGGCGTCACGGCGTCGATCGATCTCAGTTCCACGGCCATCGCCGTCACTGTCAGCCGGGAAGGCGCTCGCGTCCCGATCCTCATCGACGGTCGCCTCGTCATGCCACCGGGCGTCGCCATCAGCCCCGCGGGCCAGCTCTACGCCGGCCTCGACAGCACCGCGGCGAGATCCCTCCCCGCGGACCACCGATTCATCGACGATCCGACCGACCTGCTCGGCAAACCCGCCCATCCCTCCGGCCCGGGACACCCCGACCCCGTGGACCTGCTCGCCGCCGTACTGCGGCATGTCGGCTACCATGCCGCTAACCAGGTCGGCCAGCCGGCCACCGAGCTCACCGTGACCGTTCCACCCAGTTGGGGACCACGCCGCCGCGGACAGGTCAGCGAGGCGGCAACCCGAGCGGGACTACCTTCTCCTGCCCTGGTCACCGCGCCCGCCGCCCTCGCCGCTTACGCCGCGAGCCTCGGCGTCACCATGCCCGAAGGCTCCTGCGTGCTCGTCTGTCAGGCGGACCGCCACCCGGCGACCCTCACCGTGCTGCAAGCGGTCGGCGACGGCTACCGCGAACTGGCAACCCACCAACTCGACGACATCCCCGACCTCGACCACCTCATCACCCAACGCGTTGTGCACGCGGCAACTGCCGACAACGACGCTCTCCGAACGGCAATCCGCCAACCGGCGAACGACAACGCAGAGGGGCACATCGCCCTTCTGGAATCCGTGCGCGCCGCCCGTCATCTGCTCGTCGACCAGGATCGGGCGCCGATCCTGCTGCCCGCACCCCGACAGCCGACAGTCATCACTCGCGACGACATCACGAACGCCGCGCAGCCTCTCCTCGATCAGATACCCCGCGCAGTCACCGAACTGCTCGACGCGGCTGACGTCGACAAGGCGCACCTCGCTGCGGTCGTCCTGCGGCCAGCCCATGCCCTGCCCGCCCTCACGGACCAGCTCGCCCAGGCCACCGGCGCTGCGCCCGCTCTCATCGACCAGCCCCATGCCCTCGCCGACGGAGCGTTGGCGCTCACCGCCGCCCACCAACCCCGACCGCGTGCCGCCGCCACACGGCTACCCCGCATCCGGCTCCGGATCAGCGACCTCACCGGCGCCCTCCTCATCGGCGCATCCTCGCTGACGCTGCTCCTGCAAGCCGTCCTCACCGCCGACATCACCACCGTCAACACCTGGGTCGTCGGCGCCCGCACCTCACTCCCGCAACTCGGCACCGCCGGCGCACTCGCCATGCTCACCGCCTTTGCCGTCGCGCACCTGGCACCCACCACCTGGCTCGCCGGAGCGCCCACCGCGTCAACGCCCGAACCCACGACCGGCAACCTCATCCGACGGGGATACCTCGCCGCGGCCGTCGGCGGCGCGGTCACCGCCACCCTCTACGGACTCGCGACCGGCACCGCCGTCGAGTTCGACTACACCCCCTACCTGAAATGGACCCTCGGCGCCGCCCTACCCCTCGCCACCTGCGCCGCCCTCATCGCCGCCACCGCACCCCGGATCCCCGCCGACGCGCTGCCTAGCTGGCTCGCCCGGACCCGCCCCGCCATCACCTACACGCTCATCGCCGCCGCCGGCATCTTCCTCATGCGCGCCGCACTCACCCTCACCACCCCCATCCACACGAACAACACCGCCGGCATCGCCGGCAGCCTCGGAGCCGCCCTCCTCGGCGCGGCCACGGCCTTGACCGCCAGCCGCAGCCGCGCCATCCGCACCATCACCGCGCCAGGTCTGGCCATCGGCTACGCCCTCGTCTTCAGCTACGACACCAGCAGCGCCCTGATCGTCGGCTACCTCGTCGCACTCTCCTGGTGGGGCATCCGACTCACCGCCCACACCCTGCGACTCGCCTTCCCCACCGTAGGGACAGCGCTGCACCGCCTCGTCGACCGCTCCAACGGCTGAAGAACCGAAGGAAGCAGACGAAACCGGAGCCCCATTCGATCAACGAGTTCTCTCATCGTGACTCCGCTGGTCACGGCGGAGCAGGCGGCCCGATATCGGTGAGGACGAGGCTCCAGGTAGAACAACGGTCCACCAGGATTAGAGTCGTAAACCAGCTGCGCGTAATCCTGGAGCTCACGATGCCGGGCGCGATCAGCTCTCTGGCAAGCCAGACAGCCCGATCATGCTGGTGTTTCACCGCCGTCAGCTCGTCAACGCGGCCGGCTTCCGGTCTCCGCGCCAGCCGCCGGACATCAGGCGTGAAGGCCGCAGAGCGATAGCGCGGCCGATCTGACCGCTGCTTTCGTCATACCAGGTAGCCCCCTGGCACGACCGGCGGGAAGAAGATTACCGATCTTTGTCCCGGCGGGCGTGGCCGACACCCTGGCAGAGCAGGCCAACGTGTCCGCGTACGCCACCGAGGCGGTGCGGGATCGGATACGCCTGGACGCGGTGCGCACCGAGCTGGGGCACGCCGGCATCGAGGTCGCCGAGCAGGGCCTGGCCGCCGCGCGGGCACGCCGTGCCGCGGTGCAAGCCGAGTGGCCGCCGCCCGGTACGAAGCGGTGCGCGAGCGGGTACGCCAGCACCTGCGCGATGAGGAGCCCGCCGGCCGGCAGGCCCCGGCCGCGTGACCGACGACGAGCGACCGGTCCGGTTGGCGCTGGACCGAAGCGCTGCTCGCCCACCTGGCGCGTCCGGCGCAGGTCGCCGAGCCGATCCACGAGGTCAAGACCGTGTGCTGGCCGCCCTCACCGCCATCCCGCCGTCGAGACCCTCGCGGCGGTCACCGACGCCAAGGACCGCCAGTTGCCGCACCGACTCCTGAATCTCGACGCCGTAGTCGTACTGAACACCCCCGGCGAGTCGTGGCACGAGATGTCGTACTGGCGTGGGATGACCGGCGGGTCGACTTCGCCACCACGGTCATGACCTGCCTCGACCATCGGGCACCGATCCTCAGCCGCGAAGACCGCTACGGCGACCTGCCCGTCATCTACCTGCCGGAGAAAACGGCGCTCGGCGCTTGAGGACCAACACGTTCGAGAAAGTCGCGCCAAGCGAGTAGAAACAAGTCGATGATCGGAGCTACGGGGAGGTCGGAATGACCGGTGTTCGGGAACGGACCAGGCGGGAATTTCTCGACGAACTGGTCGCCGTCACCAACGAGCGCACGGCGTCGGAGTTTCTCTATCTGATGCTCGAGGAGCACGGACGCATCGGGGTGCAGTGGGAGCAACCCGGCGTCGACCACCTGCGGGAGTACCGGATCGTTGAGGCGGACGGTCCCGGCTGCCCGCACTGCGCGATCATCGAGGCGATCGCCAAGCTGGTGCCGCTGCTGCCGCTCGATCTGGTGCGGATGGACCGGGCCCAACGGCAGTACCTGACGGCGTTGCGCGCGGGGCTGCGGCCGACGGCGGCGTTCGCCCGGCAATCCGCCGACCGGCGGCTGACTTGGCTCAGCGACTGTCACGGCACACCCGCGAACCCGCACACCGACGCCGACTGTGTGGCTCACCGGGCGGTCGCTCCGGCCGCCGACCCGCTCGCGGAGTCGCCGGCGTTGCCGGCCGCGCTGCTGGCGCTTCTCGGCGGCGATGCGGAGGCGGCCGCCGCCGACGTGCGTGACCGCCTGGACATCATCCGGAACTGGCGGGACGCCGCGCGCGAGGTCGCCGGTGACCGCACCGAAACGCAGCCGACGTGGACGTTCCTGCGCACCGGAAGCATGCTGGGCGTTCCGATCGGGGGTGTGCCGGCCGCCGTCGTCGCGCTGCGGCCAGGTGCGCCGGCCGTCGACCGGCCGATCGCCGATCTCGTCGGCGAGGCGCGGCTTCGCGGCGGGCAGGAATTTCAGGGCGGGCTGTTCCTGGTGCCCGACCCGGACCTGGACGGCCGGATGCCGGTCTACTTCGATGCCGTCGACGTGCTCACCGGACAGCCGGTGCGGACTATCCGTCTACCCGTCGGCGAACCGGCACTGAGCCGGCCGGGGCGGGGTGTTTTGCTGCTGTACCAGGCGCGGTACGCGATGGGCCTGCGGTACGTGCCTGGGCCGGCGAAGCCGCTGAACTACTGGGAGCACGAGGCAGCACTCCACATCTTCGAGTTCGGGCTGCTGCGGGCCGTGGCGGGGGACGCCTACCAGGCGGCGGTGCGTTCATTTCTGGACGCGTTGGTCGCGGAGGGCTCCCTGCTGGAGCGGCCGCAGAACGTGCTCGACCGCCGCCAACGGGCTGCGCTGGGGCGGGTGTTTGATGGGGCCGACGAGCGGGAGGTGCACCTGTGGGGATCGGTGGCGTACCGCAATGCGATCCAGCTCGCGCTGGGCAGCCACCAGGCATTCGTCGAGTACCTGCGGGCACGCGCCTCGTGACCTGTCCGGGCTTGACCCCGGAGGTGCCGCGGCCGATGCCGCTCAGCCTGCGGCGACCTGGGCGCCCGCCATCACCAGGTCGGCGTTGATTATCGCACCCGCGTTGAGGTCGGCGGCGGCACGAACAGGCGGACGCCGGCCGTCAGCTGGCTCTGCAGGTGCTCGAGCTCCGGGCTTTCATGGCGGCCTCGACCGCGCCCAGGTTGGCAAAGTTCGGCCGCTGCGACCACTGCACGGGGCCACCCGCCATAGCGGACGCGGAATCTGTGGCCGTGCAGGAGGGGTTGTCGGCTGCGACGACCAGGGCTCATCAGTTCCACTACGCCAGCCCGTGCTCGATCCCACATCTCCGACACGCGAAGATCCTCAAGCCAGCTCGGGCCATGGCACCGACTTCGACACACAGGCCCTAGCCGACGGCGATCAGCAGGCTGGTGACCGAGGCTAGCTGGGCACGGTCGGCGTCGGTCGCCCCGGCGTCGGTGATGACGGCGTCGAGCTGGACGTAGTCGCAGATCGGCACCGGCGCGGTCTGGCGCAGCTTGGACGAGTCCGCCAGCAGCACGACCCGGTCGGCGGCGGCGATGAAGGCCCGCTTCGCCTCGGCGTCCAGGGGGGTGCTGCAGTATGCGCCGCCGCCGGTCAGACCGCTGGCCGCCAAGAAGAAGGTGTGCACCCGGAGTCGGCTGACCGCGGTCACGGTGTCCGGTCCGGTGAACGCCTGGGTGGCTGGGTGCAGGAGGCCGCCGAGACCGATGAGGGCCACGTCGGAGCGTTCGCCGAGCGCCGCCATGGCGGGCAGGGAGTGGGTCACCACCGTGATGTCGCCGTCGGGCGGCAGCAGTCGAGCTAGTTCGAGCGTGGTGGTGCCCGCGTCGATGCCGATGGTGGCGCCGGGCTCGACGAACTGCAACGCCTGGTGGGCGATGGCCCGCTTCTGGCGCGACTGCACCTGGGAACGGGCGCCGAACGGGGAGCCGGGCTGCACGCCGCCCGGCGGGACGGCACCGCCGTACACGAGTTCGGCCAGGCCGAGGTCGGCGAGTCGCTGCAGGTCGCGCCGCACAGTGCGGTCGGACACCGACAACTTGGCGCTGAGTTCGGGCGCCGACACGTAGCCGGTGCGGCGCATCCGGCGCAGGATCTCCTCCCGGCGCTGCGGCGCGGAGGTGTAGCGCAACTGCTCCTCGCCCGCGAGCTGTGGACCTGTCACGGCTAGACCGTACCGGGGGCGGGCTGCATCTCGCTCTCCCGGTGACCACCGTCAGACGAAAGTTGTCCGACTCTTGACATCCTTGGTCGTCGGTCGGAGAGTGAGATCGGCAGCCGGCGACGGAACCCGGGGGGGCGTGGCGTGAAGGAATCCGCCGGATGGCGGGCGGAGATCGCGGCCGATCGGCGACCGAAGGTGATCGTCGACGACGACCCCACCGGGACCCAGTCCGTCAGCGACGTCGAGGTGATCCTGCGACCGGACCGGGCCGCGTTCGACCACTTCTTCGCCTCGACGCAGCGCGCAACCTTCGTACTGTCCAACAGCCGGGCACTTCCCGAACGCGCCGCGACCGCGCTGGTCGGCGACATCGCCCGCACGGTGACGGCGGCCAGCCGAGCGGCCGGGCGGCCACCGACCCTGATCCTGCGCGGAGATTCGACGCTACGCGGTCATGTGATCGCCGAGGCCGAAGCCGTGGCACCGCACACGCCGATGCTGTTCGTGCCCGCGTTCCTCGACGGCGGCCGCTTCACGCGCGACGGCGTCCACTATCTGTGGACCGAGTCCGGGGCAGTCCCGGTGGCCGACACCGAGTTCGCCCGGGACCCGGACTTCGGTTACCGCAGCCGGCACCTCAGCGACTGGGTGAGCGAGGTCAGCGGCGGCCGCCGACATGCGGTGATCGTGCCGCTCGCCCGGCTGGCTGAGCGCGGACCAGACGCGGTCGCCGAGGCTCTGCTGGGCGCGGCGCCCGACGCGGTGGTCATCCCCGACTGTGTCAGCGACGCCGATGTCCTGGCCATCGCGGCCGGCCTGATCAGGGCGCAGACCCGGGGTGCCCGGGTGGTGGTCCGCTGCGCCGCCTCGCTCGCCGCCGCCCTGGCTGGCCTGTCCACGCGGCCGCTGGCACGTCTCGAACTGCCAACCCCCGGCCGGGTCCTGATCGCCTGCGGCTCGTTCACCAACGCCAGCACCCGGCAGCTGCGGGCGTTGGGCGGGCTGTGGCATCGACGCGTGGACATCCCGCTCGGCGCGCCACACGGCGAGGATCGACTGCTGGCCAAAGCGCTGCGCGAGCGTCTCGACCGGGACGGCCGGGCGGTGGTGGCCACCGACCGGACGCCCCGGCACGGTACCGTCCCCGCCGCGCCCGAGCTGCTCATGGACACCCTCGTCCGGACCGTGCGGCAGCTCGCCGCCGACGTGGACCTGGTCGTCGCCAAGGGCGGCATCACCTCGGCCCGGCTCGCCACCGAGGCGCTGGGCGCGACCAGCGCCCGGGTACGCGGACAGATCCTGCCCGGCGTACCGGTCTGGGATCTGCACGCATCCGGAAAGAACCCGTCCTACGTGATCGTGCCCGGCAACGTCGGCGCCGACAGCACCCTGCGGGACATCCTCGATCGGATCGCCACGGCGCCCGCCGGGCGGTCTCCGCACGTCGAGCAGGGCGAGCTGTGAACGAGGCCGAGCCGTTGCTCGCCGGCCTGGACGTGGGCACCACGCACACCAAGGCCGGCGTCTACCGCACCGACGGCAGCCCGGTGGCCCAACGCCAGGCCCCCACCCCGCCCGACACCGAGGCGCTGCGGGACACCGCGCTGCGACTGCTCGCGGAGTGCGTGTCGGCCACCGATGTCCCGCCGGTCGCCATCGGGGTCGCCAGCATGGCGGAGACGGGCGTACCGCTGGACGCCGGCGGCGCCCCCGTCGGAGAGCTGCTGCACTGGCGGGACCGCCGCGCCGGCCGGCAGGCCGAGCAGCTGGCCGCGGCGGTCGGCCGGGCGGCCTTCTTCGCCACCACCGGACTGCACCCGAGCGCGAAGCTGCCACTGGCCCGCTGGATCTGGCTGCGCCAGCACGACCCGGACGTCCTGCGGCGGATGGCCTGCTGGGCGAACACCGCCGACCTCGTCGTGGGCGCCCTCACCGGCACCGTCGCCACCAGCCCGACGTTGGCCGCCCGTTCCGGCGGGTTCGACATCGCCGCCGGGGAGTACCGGCCCGAACTACTCGACCTGGCCGGACTCCGACCCGAGCAGCTGCCGCCGGTGCTCGCCGCCGACCAGGTCGCAGGGCGGGTCACCGCCACCGCCGCACGGCGCACCGGGCTGCCCGCCGGCACCCCCGTCGTCGTCGCCGGGCACGATCATCTGGTCGCCGCCTGGGCCGCCGGGGTCCGGTCCCCCGGCCAGGTCGCCGACTCCATGGGTACGGCGGAGGCGATCGTCACCCCCGTCGTCGCGCTGCCGCCCCCAACCGTGCGGGCCACCGGGAACTCCGTCGGCCCGTTCGTCGACGGTCGGTCGTTCTGCCTGATCAGCGGCCTGTCCAGCAGCGGCGGCCTGGTCGAATGGCTCCTCGACGCGATCACGCCGGCCGGGCAGCCGAACCGGCACGCGTGGTTCACCGACCTCGTCGGCCCGCCGGCCGGCCCGCCGACCGGCATCACCGTGCAGCCGTACCTGCACGGGCGGGCCAGCCCCGAGCCCGATCCGCACCGGACGCTCGCCTTCCACGGCATCCGCCCACAGCACACTCTCGCCGACATCGGCCGTGCCGTCCTGGAAGGGCTCTGCATGCAGGTGCGCTGGATGGTCGAGACCCAGTCGAGCATCAGCGGGCACCAACCCGACTCGGTGCGGGTCTTCGGCGGGCCCACCGCCAACCCCACCTGGATGTGGATCAAGGCACAGGTGACCCCGGCCCCCGTCGTCGTGCTGCCCGGGCATTGCGGCGCTGCGCTCGGCGCGGCCCAACTCGCCGGACGGGCGATCGGCATCCCGCAGACGCCCCCGCCGGGACCACCACCACGACAGGTACCGGGGGCCGGGCCCGAGTGGGAAGCGGCGTACCGCTCGCATTTCCTGCCGTCGGCCACGACCGCCGCCACCCCGTCCGCCAACAGTGAGGAAGCACCGTGACCGTCCCACCAGCGCCGACCCTGGACCGGCTCGCCCGCGCCACCGGCACGTTCGCCATGGTCGCCATGGACCAGCGGGAGAGCCTGCGCACCATGCTCAGCGAGCAGGGCCACCCCGCCGACGACGCGGCGCTCACCTCGTTCAAGCTCGAGGTCGCCGCCGCGCTGGCGCCACACGCCTCGGCGTTCCTGATCGACCGGCACTACGCGTACGCCGACATCGTCCGGGAACGGCTGCTGCCGACCGGCTGCGGGCTGATCCTCGCCGTCGACGCGCTGTCCCAGCCGCCCGGCGAGCCGGTGGACGACACCGCCATCGACGGGGACGTCGACCTCGACCAGGCGCGGCGGGACGGCGTGGTGGCGTTGAAGCTGTTGGTGATGTGGAAGCGGGACGGCGGCGAGGAGCGCCGGGTGGCGATGGCCGCCCGCTTCGTCGAGCTTTGCAGGCGGGCGGGGCTGCTCTCCGTACTCGAACCGGTCGCCGTCCCCGCGCCGGGACAGCGGGACTTCGACCTCGACGCGGCCATCCTCGACGCCGCCGCCGCCCTCGGCCCGCTCGACCCGAGTCTCTACAAGGCACAGGTGCCCCGGCGGGGCCGCGGGGACTTCGGGCAACTCGTTGGCGCCTGCGAGAAACTGGACCGGCAACTCGCCCGGCCCTGGGTGGTGCTCTCCAACGGCGTGGAGACGGCGGACTTCCCGAACGCCGTCGAGGCCGCCTGCCGGGCCGGGGCGTCCGGGATGCTGGCCGGCCGGGCGCTGTGGCGCGACGCCCTCGCCACGGCCGATCCGACGGCGGCGCTGCTCGGGGAGTCCGTCGACCGGCTCCGGCGGCTGGTCGAGACCGTCGACCGGCACGGCCGACGGTGGACCGAGGCCGGCTGATGGACCCCGTCGTCAACCTGGGCCTGCTCTTCACGGAGCTGCCGTGGCAGCAACGGTTCGCCGCCGCGGCCGAGGCGGGCTTCCACCGGGTGGAGTTCCCCTGGCCCCCGCTGCCACCCGACGAGGTGTCGCGGTTGGCGCGCGCGGCGGGGGTACAGGTCGGGCTGCTGAACATGGACGCCGGTGATCTCGCCGCCGGTGAGCGCGGTTACGGCAACGATCCACGACTCGTCATACGCTGGCGCGACCAGCTGCGGCAGGCGCTGGACCTGGCCCGCGACCTCGACTGCCCGCTGGTGAACGTCCTCGCCGGACGCCGGCTGCCCGGACTCGACGAGTCGGACCAGCTGCGGTGCCTCACCGGCAACCTGCGCTGGGCCGCCGACCTCGCCCGGCGGTGCGGCCGGACCCTCGTCATCGAGCCGATCAACGACCACGACATACCCGGTTACCTGCTGCCCCGCGTCGTCGACGTACTCGCCGTCCTGGAACCCATCGATCACGAGGCGGTCAAGCTCCAGCTGGACGTCTACCACGTCGCGGCGATGGGCGACGACGTCACCGCTGCGGTGGCGACGGCCGGCAGCAGGCTCGGCCACGTACAGCTCGCCGATCACCCGGGCCGCCACGAGCCGGGCACCGCCGACCTGGATGTCGACGCGCTGCTCTCGGCGCTGACCGCGACCGGCTACCAGGGCGGGCTCGGTCTGGAGTACGAACCCACCCTGCCCTCGGCCGCGAGCCTACGCGCCGTCGCCGCACGGTACCCGCGACTGAGACCAGCCAAGGAGCGAGCCGCATGAACCGGATCTGCCTGCTGCACACGGTCACCGGCCTGCCCGCCGTCTTCGCCGACCTGCTCGGTACCGAGGTGGGCCCGGTTGACGCCGTCAACATCGTCGACGAGACGCTGCTCCGCGACACCGTCGAACACGGCATGCTGCCGCGTACCCGTCGCCGGGTGGCCAGCTATGCGGGGTTCGCGGCCGAGTCCGGCGCTGCCGCCGTACTGGTCACCTGCTCGTCGATTGGTGAGGCGGCCGAGCAGGCGCGCGCCGAGGTCGGCATCCCGATCTACCGAGTCGACGAACCGATGGCCGAGCAGGCCGTCACGCTCGGCCCGCGCATCGGCGTACTGGCGACCCTCGCCGCCACCCTGCAACCCACCCGAGACCTGCTGCGTCGCAAGGCCGGCGAGCGCGGCGAGCCGGCCGAGATCCGCGAGTCGGTCTGTCCCGGCGCGTTCGAGGCACTGCGGGGCGGCGATCCCGGCCGACACGACCAGCTCGTCGCCGCCGAGGTACGCCGCCTGGCCGGCGAGGTCGACGTGCTGGTGCTGGCGCAGGCCAGCATGGCGCGGGTGGTCGACGCGCTGCCCGCCGATCAGGTGCCGGTGCCGGTGCTCAGCTCTCCCCGGTCCGGTGTACGGCAGCTGCACCCGTTCGCCACCCGTTGACCGCCATCGAGGCGGGCACCCGCGCCGGTCGCCCGGCACCGGGCGGCCGGCTCCTCACCCCCAACCAGGGTCCTCACGTTTCCCGGCGAGGCCGTCGGTGGCGTCGACGACCCGGTTCGCGGCGATCACGGCCGCGTAGTAACGGGCACTGTCCTTGACGGTGCGCCGCTGGGTCTCCCGGTCGACGTGGACCAGGCCGAAGCGCTGGCCGTACCCCTCGGCCCATTCCAGGTTGTCCAGCAGCGACCAGTGCAGGTACCCCAGCACCTGCACGCCGGCCTCGATCGCTCGGGACATGGCCAGCAGGTGGGCGCGCAGCGCGCGTACCCGCCCGGTGTCGCGGACCCGCCCGTCGGGGCCGGGTTCGGCGTTCCAGACGCCGCCGTTCTCGGTGATCAGCAGCGGGATGTCGTAGTCGCGGTGCAGGCGTACCAGCAGGTCGTAGAAGACCTCGGGAACGTCCTCCCAGCCGCTGTCGGTGACCGGGACGCCCGGCTGCGCCGGCAGCACCCGCCAGGGCAGGGGCTCCGCTGCGGCGGCGCTGATCCGCCGGCGGGTGTAGTAGTTCACGCCGATGAGGTCCGGGCGGGCGCCGATCAGATCGAGGTCGCCGGGCCGCACCCAGTCCAATGGACCGACCAGTCGCTCGAACAACTCGGCGGTGTCCGCCGGGTACCGGCCGCGCAACACCGGATCGAGGAACCAGCGGTTGGTGTAGCCGTCGGACCCCCACGCCGCGGCGGTGTCGGCCGGGTCGTCGGTGACCGGATAGTTGGGGAAGAGACTCAGTGGGATGCCGACCCGGGCAAAGGGGCGGCGCTCGCGGATGCGCTGGGTCGCCGCGCCGTGTGCCAGCAAGAGGTGGTGCGCGACGAGCAACGAGGTGCGCAGGTCCTCCTCCCCCGGCGCGTGCAGCCCGAGCCGGTATCCCAGCACGGACGCCACCCACGGCTCGTTGACCGTCAGCCACGTGTCGACCCGGTCGCCGAGCGCATCGAGGCAAATCTCGGTGTACGCCGCGAAAGCGTCGCTGGTCGCCCGGCTGGTCCACCCACCGCGCTCCTGCAGCGCCTGCGGCAGGTCCCAGTGGTACAGCGTCGGCACCGGCGTGATGCCTCGCTCCAGCAGGCCGTCGACCATTCGGTCGTAGTGCGCCAGGCCCGCCGGGTTCACCGCTCCGGTCCCGTTGGGGACGATGCGCGGCCAGGCCAGCGAGAACCGGTAGGCGTTCATGCCGAGATGGGCCATCAGGTCGGCGTCGGTGGGCCAGCGGTGGTAGTGGTCGCAGGCGACCTCGCCGGAGTCCATCCCGCGCTCCGCCGTGAAGGTGTCCCAGATGGAGAGGGCGCGGCCGTCCTCGCGGGCGGCACCCTCGACCTGGTACGAGGAGGTCGCGGCGCCCCACAGGAAGCCGGGCGGGAAGACGTTCGTCGGTCGCTCGCTGTGCGGGTGCGGGCTCACCAGTCGATCTCCGGAAGGTTGAGGGCCGCCTCGCAGCCGAGCAGCAGCACGCCGACGCTCCACGCGTGTGACAGCGTCAGCAACATGCCCTTCGCCTGGAAGCAGGCCGTCTGGTAGTAGCGTTCACTGGCCATGCCCCGGTAGGCGTTGAAGTCGCCATCGGCGCGGGCGATGAACTGCCGGAAACAGGCCAGGTTCTCCCGGGTCCGCTCCAGGTAGTGCGGATCGCCGGTGGCGGCGGCCAACTCGACCATTTCCGGCAGGCAGATCAAGCCGTACGAGTGCAGGTGCTGGTTGCTCGGCGAGGCCTGGTCGGCGCCGCGGCTGCGGAAGCCGTAATGGCCGAGCAGGGTGTGCTCGTCGAAGGTCACGTCGTAGCTGTAGCGGAAGGTCAGCATCCAGTCCGCGGCCCGGCGGGCCATGTCCAACCAGCGGTGTTCGCCGGTGGCCCGCCACAGCGCGACGTACGCCAGGATCGCGGCGTAGCCGTCCTCCGAGGTCGGCGCCAGGTCGACATCCTCGGGCGCGCCGTGCAGGAACTCCTCGTGCACGAACCGGCCGTAGTAATCGCCACCACGCCGGGCGGCGGCCAGGTAGGCCGGGTCGAGGTCGCCCGCCTCGGCGAGCGCGGCGACCCAGGTCAGCCCTGCCGCGCCGGCCCAGGACAACACGTCCCCGTCGGCGGCGTGCAGCAGGCTGCCGAGATTGCCGTCGGCACGCTGATTGCGTACCGCGACATCGAGGTTGCTCCGCACCGCGTCCAGCCAACCGGGACGTGGCGTGCCGGCCGCCCGTTCGGCGCGGACCGCGCGGTGCAGAAACAGGGTCGCCTCGGCCAGGGTACGGGCGTGCAGGCCGCCGCGGACCGGCGTCCAGCTCTGACCCCAGCCACGGTCGGCTGTCCACTGCCCCCAGAACGTCCCCGCCGGCGCGAGGTTGGCGCAGATGTGGTCGATGACCGCCGCGCCCGCCGCCACGTGGTCGGCGTTGCCGCGGCGGCGGCCGTGCGCCAGCAGCGCGTGCGCGTACGGGATGCCGCTGACCCAGGCGACGTGCATCGCGCCCCGGTCACCCAGGCCCTTGACGTTGTCGTTGAACTCGCGGTCGAACGCCGCCGTCTCCAGCAGCACGGCCGGATCCGGGCGGAAGTGCCACCGGTGCAGCCCGTACGCGGCCAACTCGGCCGCCTCCGCCACCCCGACCCAGGGCTTCAGCGGGGTCACGGCGGACCGGGCGTGCCGCTCACGCAGCACCGGCGCGTACGCGTGCCGATCGGTCGGCAGCCGGTAGAGGCACACCTCGACCGTGTGCCGCTCGCCCGGCTGCCAGAGGTGGGTCTGCGCCAGCGGTGTCGCGGGTTGCTGGCTGCCGACGTAGCTGACCGGCGCCTCGACGTACGGGAAGTCGGCATGCACCAGCGCGGTGCCGGCGTCGTGCGCGAAGCCGATCCCGGTCAGACCGAGCGGACTGTGTTCGTCGACCGCCAGGGCCAGGCCTCCGGCCGCTCCCCAGGCGAACACCGCAGGGGTGGCCGCTCGGTCGGCCCGGAAGCTCCACGCGGGGGACACGAACCGCTGCGGGTCCCCCGGCTCGTCCGCGGTTCGCGCGAAGCGCGGGAAGAGTCGCCCGTTGTCCGCGGGGCGGTTCTCACCGTAGAACAACCCGGGAATGAGCCAGTACGGATCGTCGGCGTCGGCCAGAGTGGCCGACACCCGCAGCCGCGCCTCGGCCGGTACAGCGCCCCGATAGGTGGCGGTGATCGTCACGGTGACGCCGCTGGCGGCGGAGGCTGCCTGGTGCGTCTCCACCTCGAACAGCTCCGGGTCCAGGCCGCTGACTGTCAGTCGTGCCTCGTCCACCCAGCTCGTCACCATCAGTGGACCTCCGTCAGCATCTGGGCGGGCAGGTTCCAGCCGTCGACGTGGACCCGCCGGCGCTCGGGCGGCACACCGTCCCATCGGCCGTGCAGCACACGATCCTCGCCGGGCAGCAGGTCGATGGCGTTGTCGTCCCAGCGCAGCCAGCCCGGGTCGCCGGCCGGGCGGGCGTCGAGCAGCCGCAGGAACGGGACGGCCGGCCCCGCCTCGTGGCGCAGGCGCAGCGTCCAGGTCGGGCCGGCGGTGTGCAGCCGGGTGGTGATGCGGGCCGGTGGCAGGGTCACCAGTTCGTCGAAGTCGGCACCGGCGGTGAGCAGGTAGCGGTTGGTCTGCGCCGCGGCGTCGGCGTGCACCGACAGATCCAGGAGGAAGGGTCCCCCACCCAGCTCGGTGACCGCGCACCGGATCTCACCGAACCGGTGCGGTCGCCCCTGGGCGAGCGGAGCCGACCAGCGCGCCACCGCGATCTCGCGGCCGTCGAGGCACAACACCCGGGCGGTGACGGTCACCGGGCCGGACGCGGTGTCCCACCATGCCCACACCGTGGCGGTGAACTGGTCGCCGCTGACCCGGGGCGCGGGCAGGGCCGCGCAGACGTGCAGCGGCCGGTACGCGCGCCGTACGTAATGGTAGGCGGCCTTCGGCTCGCCGAAGTAGTCGACGGCGGCGGTGCACCACCCGTTCGGGAAGGACTCGTTGAGCTGCCAGGGCAGTACCCCACAGCTCGCCGGCCGCCGCCGGTTGGCCTCGACCGCGTACCGCAGCCCGTCCGCCTGCAGGAACTGGCTGGCCCGGGAGAGCGCCGCGAGGTCGCCGAGTCCCCCGCCGAACGCCTGCTGCACCAGCGGTTCGTTGTTCCACCACCGGCCGAGGTGGTCCCAGGTCGGGTTGCCGGCCGTCGGTAGCTTCCGGTCCGGCTCGGGCACTACCGACTCGATCGCGCGGACGTTGCTCATGCCCTCGACACCGAACTCGCTGAGCAGCAGGCCGCGACCCTCGTCGTAGAGCCGGTAGTGGTCGGACAGGCCCTGGTGCTCCCACGGTCCGTGCACGTCGTGGTGGTCCGGGCCGCTCCGCACGCTGTCCAGCGTGTTGCCGAACACCGGACCGGACGGAGAGGTCGGCAGCCACTGCCGATCCGGGTCGAGCCGCGCCACCACGTCGTGCAAGGCCGCCAGCACGGGGGAATTCTCGTCGGTCAGCGGTACGCCGTCGGCCCGCTGCAACTCGTTCCCGCCGCACCAGATGGCCAGGCTGGGATGGTTGCGCCGGGCGGGCACGATCCGCTCAGCCTCGGCGACCATCCGGGCGACGAATGCCTTGTCGTCGCTGGGCACGCTTTGCATCCCGGAGCTGGACTGGGCGAACTCCTGCCAGACCAGGATGCCGTAGGCGTCGCACAGGTCGTAGAAGGTCTCGCTCTCGATGAGGCCGCCGCCCCACACCCGCAGCATCGTCACCCCGGCGTCCCGGGCCAGCCCGAGCAGGTGGCGCAGCCGGGCTTCGTCGACCGCGCCGTAGAGGGCGTCGACCGGTACCCAGTTCCAGCCCTTGATGTCGGTCGGGTGGTCGTTCACCACGAGCCGGTAGGGCAGCGAGGTCGGCGGGGCGTCGGCGTCGCGGCGCAAGTGGACGTCCCGGAAGCCCACCCGGGTTTCGTGCGCGTCGCTGCGCCGCGCGTCGCGGTCGTGCAGCACGGTGTGCAGCGTGTACCGGTGCGGCTCGCCCCACCCGTTGACCTCCCACCGCCGAGGCGACTCGACGTCGAGGGTGAGCTCGGTGGTCGCCCGTTCCATCGGTACGGTCGCCGCGGCGACGGGGACGCCGTCCGGGTCGCTCAGCGTGCACTCCGCGGTCGCTGCGGTGACGTCGCCGTCGACCTGCAGCGTGATCGTCACCCGCCCGACCGTGTCCGTCACGGTGGTTCGCGCCCACACGTCGGCCAGCCGCATCGGCCCGGTGGTCCGCAACCGGGCCGGCGCCCAGAGGCCCTGGTGTACCAGCCGGGGGCAGAAGTCCCAGCCGTATCCCATCCGACCCTTGTGGACGCGGACCGCGGCCGTGTAGCCGACCTGCGGTTCGCTGTCGGGGGCGGGGTCGATGACCACGGCCAGGCTGTGCTCGCCCGGCCCGAGTCGCCCGGTCACCTCGACCACCAGCGGGACGAAGGTGCCCTCGTGCGTCGCGATCCGTTCGCCGTCCAGGTAAACGGATCCCGCGTAGTCGATGCCGTCGAACTCCAGGAAGACGCGCTCGCCGCCGGCGAGCCCGGGCATGTTCAGCCTGGTGCGGTACACCCAGGTCCGCTGCGGCACCCATTCCGACAGCAGGCTCTGCGTGCCGACGTACGGGTCGGGTACCAGGCCAGCGGCCAGCAGGTCCGCCAGCACGCTGCCGGGCACCCGGGCGGGCACCCATCGTTGCGCGTCGTCGCGGCTGTCGCGGGCGTGCAGTTGGGCCCGGTGCAGCTGCCAGTCGTCGCCGAGGAATCCCCGCAGCTGCCAGCCCGCATCGAGGCTGGACACCCGGATCATGCCGGCTCGTCCGCTCGCGCCGGCTCGTCGGTGCCCGTACGCTCGTCGGTTTGCGCCGGCGCGTCGGCGCGCCCGGTCGCTGCGCTCGTCGACACGGGGCGCTCCAGCAGGTCGGCCTCGACGACCGCCCGGCTGGGGTCACCCGGAACCAGGATGGTCTTGATCTCGTGGGGGCCGAATGCGGTGGTGACGGTACGGCCGAGGAACGCCAGGTCGATGGTGGCGTTGGCCGCCGCGCCGGCCGTCTCGTAGCCCCGTACGACATAGTCGTCCGCGCCGTCCTCGGCCCGTTTGACCACCGTGATCACGACGTTGTCGGCGTCGGAGACGGCGGCGAAGGAGTGCTGCTGCGGCAGCGGCCCGGCGTGGTACGACTCCAGCAGCGCGAGCGGTCGCTGGTCGAGCTCGGCCGCGGCGCGGACCGTGCCGGCGGCCCGCCAGTCGCCGGCGTGCGGCAGCAGCCGGTAGGTGAACCGCTGCACGCCCTGGTCCATGACCTCGTAGTCGCCGTCCGCGGGCAGCGGCTTCGGGGTGTGCCAGGCGTACGCGGGACTACGCAGCGCGGTAAGCCCGATCTCGCCGCCGTTCACGTCGACGCCGTACTTGGCGTCGTTGAGAACCGACAGGCCGGCCGGGCGGCCGGACAGCTCGCCTGACACGTCCACCCACGAGTGGCTGACCGTCTCGTGCCCGTCGGCGGTGCGCTCCAGGTGGCCGTACGGGATCGCGTGCGTCGCGGTGACACCGGTCAGGGCGGTCGGGAAGCGCAGCTTGAGCATCCGGAGCCGCTCGTGCCAGTCGATCGTCACCCGGACCTCGATGTGCCGCGCCCCGGCGGCCAGCACGAACTCTTCCGTCAGGGTCGACGCGCCGTACTCGCTGTGCACCCGCAGCACCTGTCGGACCGGGCCGGACTCGACCCACCGTACCGATACCGGCGTGAAGGCGCCGATCACATCGCGATAGGAGACCACGCCGTGCCCCCAGGTGTCGGTCTGGTCGTCCAGCACGACCGCATGTCCGGAGCGTGCCGCGTCGTCGTTGATCAGCTCCGCGCCGGTGGCCTTGCACACCAGGCTGGACAGCCAGCCGGTCTCCGGGTCGACCGTGACGCGCAGGTGCTCGTTCTCCAGCAGCGGCTCGGCGTCGATCGGCGCGTCGGCGGGCATGCCGTGGTCGGGGTACAACCGGTAGAGGCGGTAGCCGAGCGGAGGCAGATCCACCGGTACGACCAGGCGCCGCCGCCCGCCGGTCAGCGTCACCGACGGGGCGACCTGCACGGCGGTGCGCGTCTGCGCGTCGTCGACGGCCACGATCGCACCGTTGCCGAGCACGCTGCCGAACTCGACCTCGACGGTGTCCCGCACCGGCCACGGGTGCGGATTGAACACCGCCAGCGGGGCCATCCGTTCTTCGTCGGGGATGTCGATCTGCCGGCTGATCCGCTGGATCGCCTGGTTCTGCAGGCGGGCCGCGATCGAGCGGGCCTCGCCGAGCTGGTCGCGCGCGTCGTCGTACGCGCTGGGCAGCGCGGTGCCGGCCGCGGTGTCGTGGAAGTGGTTGAGCAGCACCTGCCGCCAAGCGTGCTCCAGCTGGTCGGTCACCCGGGGCATATCGGCCACTCCCCCCGCGACCGCCGTCCACTTCTCGGCGGCCTGCAGCGCGTGCTCGGTGTGCCGAATCAACTTCTTGATGGCGGAGTGCGCCGAGTAGCAGCCCACCCCGTGCGGCTGGATCTCCCCGGCGTACTCGGGCAGGTCCCCGCTGGCGGCCGCCGCGTCGAAGAACGCCCGCACCGTGGAGAAGAGCATCCGCGGGTACTGGTCGCTGCGCTCCAGCTCCAGGATGCTGTCGATGTTCGCCCGCGTCGGTCCGCCGCCGTGGTTGCCGACCCCGTAGAAGCACATCAGCGGCTCGGTGGTGTGCGGCAGCTGGGCCAGCGCCTTGCCGACGTGCACGCCGAGGTGACCTGCCGGGCTGCAGTATTCGTGCGGGATCCGGTAGGCCAGCACCCGGGAGCCGTCGGCCGCCTGCCACCAGAACGTCGGTCCGGGCAGCTGCGCCTCGTGCGGCTGCGGACGCATGAAGACGTAGCTGTCCATGCCGGACTTCGCCAGCAGCTGCGGGATGGTGGCATTCTGCCCGAAGGGGTCGACGTTGCAGCCGACCGAGGCCATCACGCCGAACCGGTCGGCGAGGAAGCGTTGTGAGTAGAGCGCGTGCCGGACGAAGCCCTCTCCCCCGGGAATGTTGCAGTCCGGCTCGACCCACCAGCCGCCGACGATCTCGAACCGGCCGGCGCGTACCTGCTCCCGCAGCGCCGCGAACAGCTCGGGATCGTGCTCCTCGATCCAGGCGAGATAGCCGACGGAGTCGCAGGTGAAGACGAAGTCCGGGTACTCGTCGATGCGTTGCAGTGCGGCGCGGAAGGTGGCCCTTGCCTCCTGGTAGCCCTCCTGCCACGGCCACAGCCACACCGCGTCGATGTGGGCGTTGCCGATCATGTGCAGGGCACCGCGGGTGGCGCGACCGGCGGGTGGTGCCGGTTGCCGGGGGATCATCGGCCGGTGGGTGTCGTGCTGCGGGTTCGCGCTGTGCATGGGAGAGGTTGATGCCTTTCGGTGTGCGGCGCCGGTCTGGTCAGTCGGTCGCGGCGGCCCAGCGGTCGATGTGCTCGCTGAGCAGGTGCAGGAGCAGGACGTGCGCCTCCTGCACCCGGGCGGTGCGGTCCGAGGCCACCGCGAGCACACGATCGGCGTAGCGGGCCGCCGGTCCACCGCCCGTGTCGGGCGCGCCGGTGAACAGGACGGTCAATGCCCCGGCGTTCTGGCCGGCGCGCAGTCCGGCGACGACGTTTGGCGACCGGCCGCTGCTGGTGAAGGCCACCACCACGTCGCCGGGGCGGGCCAGTGCGCTGACCTGCCGGGCGAATACGTCGTCGAAGGAGTAGTCGTTGCCGATGCAGGTGGTGACCGTCGGGTCGGTGGACACCGCGACCGCCGGCAGCGGCCGCCGCTCGCGGCAGTACCGGCCGATGAGTTCGCCGACCAGATGTTGGGCGTCGGCGGCCGAGCCGCCGTTGCCGAAGGCGTAGAGGGTGCCCCCGCGGTCCAGGCGGCCATTGACCTCCTCTCCGAGGGATTCGACGTCGGGGACGAGCTTGCGGACCGACTCGATCACGGTCAGGTGTTCGTCCAGGAGCTGGACGAGCGGGGCGTGGTCATCGGGGATCATGCGGCTGCTCCGTGGTCGAGGTAGAGAAGGGCCGATGCCGCCGCGCCGACGACGCCGACGGTGTCGCCGTGCGACGACAGCTCCACCCGGGCCGCCGCCCCGGCTGGTCGCATGGCCTGGGTGAGCGCGGCGCGGCGTACCGGTAGCAGGAGGGCGTCGCCGGCGCGGGTGACTCCGCCGCCGAGGACGACGAGTTGCGGTTCCACCACATTGATCATGACCGCGATCGCGCGGCCCAGCGCGGCGGTGGTCTCGTCCCAGATCCGGCGGGCCAGCGGGTCGCCCCGCCGGGCGTGCGACGACACGGTTTCGGCGGTCACCACGTCGAGGCCCCGCATGGACGACGCGGCATCGGTGCTCAACGCCTCGCTCGCCCGGCGCGCGATCGAACTGCCCGAGGCGTACGCCTCGATGCAGCCTCGCTGCCCGCAGCCGCAGACGCGGCCGTTCCAGTCGATGATCACGTGGCCGAACTCGCCGCCGTTGCCGGCCGCACCGCGGTAGACCTGCCCGTCGAGGATCAGGCCGCCGCCCACGCCGGTGGACACCGTCAGGTAGAGCATGTGGGCCACGTCGCGCCAGGGCCCGAAGCGGTACTCCCCCAGCACGGCGGCCGTGCCGTCGTTCTCCAGGAACGCGGGACGGGCGTACGCGGCGGAGACCAGGTCGACGATGGGTACGTCGTCCCAGTAGGGCAGCCCGGGCGGGCCCTGCACTCGCCCGGTCACCGGATCGAGCGGGCCGCCGCAGCCGATACCGATCGCGGCCATGTCGGCCTGATCGTGCCCGGCGGCGGCCAGCGCATCGTGCCCGAGGTCCAGCAGTCGCTTGATGACTTTGTCCGGCCCCTCCTCGACTCTCGTGGGTGTGCGGACGAATGAGCGGACCTCGCCGGTGTGGCTCACGACCCCGGCGGCGAGCTTGGTGCCACCGATGTCGAGGGCGAGGACGTGTTCGCGGAAGGGCACGCTGACCTCAGCCCTTCCGGCCCTGGGTGGCGATGCCCTCGATGATGTGTTTTTGGGCGACGGCGAAGATAATGATCATGGGCAGGGTGGCGATCAGGCTCGCCGCCATGACGATCTCCCAGTGTTGTTCGCCGCCGTTGCCGAAGGTGTCGATGACGGCCTTGAGGCCGCGGGGCACGGTGAACAGCGAGGTCTCCTGCAGATAGATCAGTGGCCGGATCAGGTCGTTCCAGCTCGCCTGAATCTCGAACACGAAGACGATCGCCAGCGCCGGCCGGGCGAGCGGCAGGGCGATGCGCCAGAACAGCCCGAAGAAGCTGGATCCGTCGACCCGAGCCGCCTCGAACAGTTCACGGGGAAGGCCGAGGAAGAACTGTCGCAGCAGGAAGATGTAGAACGCCGAGCCGAAGATGTTCTGCGCCCACAGCGGCACCTGGGTTCCGGTCAGGCCGAGCTTGTTCCAGATCAGGTAGACCGGGATCATCGTGACCGCCTGCGGCAGCATCATCGTCGCGAGCACCAGCCCGAACAGCACGTTGCGCCCCGGGAATCGGAAGTACGCGAAGCCGAACGCCACCAGTGCGCTGCTGATGGTGACGGTGGTGGCCGCGGCGATCCCCACCACCGCGCTGTTGCCGACCCAGGTGAGCACGGGCGCGTAGTCCCAGACGTCAGCGAAGTTCTCCAGGCGCAGCGTGTGTGGGATCAGGGCGTTGTCGAACACCTCGGTACGCGGTTTGAGCGAGGCGCTGATCAACCAGACGAAGGGGTAGGTGAACACCACACTGGCGAGGGCGAGCACGATCAGATAGGGGGCACGTTTCCACCAGCGCTGGCCCCGCCCGCCGGAATCCGGCTGGCTGCCTTCGGTCGGTTCGTGACCCGGGCCGGGCGTGGTGGGGAGGGCCGCCAGGCCCGGAGGCGATGTACTCATCTCAGTCCTTCTCGCCTTCGTAGTAGACGAACCGGCGCGAGACCCGTACCTGCACGGCGGTGATGATCATGATGATCAGGAACAGCAGCCAGGCCAGCGCCGACGCGTATCCCATGTGCAGGAATCGGAATGCCTGCTGGAACAGGTAGATCACGTAGAACAGCGCGGACTCGTTGGAGTAGGTGCTGTTCTGCTGGGCGCCGAAGAACATGGTGTACGCCTGGTCGAACATCTGCAGTGCCGAGATCGTCTGCACGATCAGGGTGAAGAAGAGTGCACCGCTGATCATCGGCACCGTCACCTTGCGGAACTTCGTCCACGCGTTCGCACCGTCCATCTCGGCGGCCTCGTAGAGATCCTTCGGCACCTGGCGCAGCGCCGCGAGGTAGATGACCACGGTCCCGCCGAGGCTCCACAGCATGGTGATGACCAGCCCGGGCTTCACCCAGTTGGTGTCGGTCGTCCAATTGGGTCCGGTGATCCCCATCAGGCGCAGGGTGCGGTTGAGCAGCCCCTCCTGACCGTTGAGCAGCAGCAGGAACAGCGCGCCCACGGCGACGGTCGGTGTCATGACGGGTAGGTAGAAGACCGTCCGGAAGAAGCCCGACGCCCGCCCGACCCGGTTGAGCACCATGGCGAGGATCAGCGCCACCACCATCGAGGCCGGCACATACATGACCGAGTAGATGAGCGTGTTGCCGAGGGCCTTGGCGACCTTGGGGTCCGCCACGAGTTCTCGGTAGTTCGCCAACCCCACGCCCTCGGGCGAGTCGATCGCGTTGTAGTCGGTGAAGGACAGCACAAGGCTGGCGATCATCGGGCCGAGGGTGAAAACCAGGAACCCGACGATCCACAGCGAGATGAAGCCGTAGGCGGCGCGGATCTCCCGCCAGTTCCTGGTTCGTCGTGCGCCACCCGGAAGCAGCTTCCGGGTGGCCACGTTCGCGGTTGTCACAGCCATCACTTCGCCGCGCTGAATGCCTTGCTCGCGTCCGCCTGCGCCTGCTTCATCGCCGCGTCGGGCTTCTGCTGGCCGGAGAGCGCCCGATTCACCGCGTCCTGCCAGGCCGCCTTGATCTCGCTGCCGGCCTTAGAGCCGGGGATGGCGAAGGCATAGCCGGTAGACGCGTAGTAGTTCTCGACGGCCTTGTGGAATCCGGTCTGGCCGGCCTTGACGTACTTGGCCTTGATCTGTTCGTCCGCTGCGGGCTTGGCCGTGAAAAGTCCGGTGAAGAGGGAGTTGTTCTTCTCTACCGTGGCCTGCCGGGCGGCGCCGGCCTTCAGCCAGGTCTCGGTGCTGGTCATGACCTTCATCCAGTTGATGGCCGCAGCCTGATTCTTGGCGCCCTTCGGCAGGCACCACGCGCTGCCGTTTTCGAAGCTGATCGGCGTGCCCTGCTTGTCGGTGAACGGGACCGACTGCAGGTCGACCTTCGGCGAGGACTGGACCAGGACGTTGACGTACCACCCCTCCCAGGGGAACGCGCCCGCCTGGTTCTTCACGAACTGGTTGCCGGCGCCGAACAGGTCCCAGGTGTCGCGGAACGCCTTGAACTTCGACCAACCACCCTGCTCATTGATCAGGCTCAGCGCGTACGTCAGGGCCTCGATGATCTTTGGGTCGTCGAGGTTCGGCGAACCGTCGGGGTTCACCAGGTCAGCGCCGTTGGCCTTCGCCCATAGCGGCAGGAACTCGGGGAGCTTGGGGTCGAACCCGATCCGGGCGATCCCGCCGCCGCTGGCCTTGTACAGCTTGGTGGCGACGGTGTGCAGCTTGTTCCAGTCGGTGGTGCTCACGTCGGCCAGGGTGAGCCCGACCTCCTGCAGCGCCTTGCCGTTCACCAGGATGTTGCGGGTGTTGTAGAACTCAGGGACGCCGTAGATCTTGCCGTCGATCGTCACTTCCTTGATCGCGGCCTCGCGGTAGTCGCCGGTCTTGATCCCGGCTGTGGCGAGATGGTCGTCCAGCGGTTGGATGGCGCCCTGCGCCGCGTAGCTGCCGACCAGGTCGCGGTTGAGGTACACCAGCGACGGGGCGTTGCCGCTGGCGACCGCGGACAGGAACTGCTGCGGGTCGAAGTCGCCCTCGTTGATGGCGAGCTGCACGTTCGGGTACGCGCTCTTGAACGCGTCGATGCGCGCCTGCCCCACATCGTCTGGCTTGCCGAAGCCCTGGGTCGACAACGAGCCGGTGTCGCCCTTGTCGCCCTTGCCGGTGTCGTTTCCACTCCCGCTGACACCGCCGCAGGCGCTCGTCGCGCCGAGCGCGAAAGCCCCTACCGAGCCGGCCAGAAGGCCCCGCCGGGTGATCGTCATGCGTCACTCCTCAAAGACGGCGGATGTCCGGGACAGGCACGCGGGAACCCCGTCGTGACCTGGGCTTCAGCCGTGGCGGCCGAGCCGTGGTCACCCGGCGGCCGGGTCCGGGACATCGGATGTGGCATCGTTACCACAGTGATCTGCAACATATGGCGGTCTCGTGGGGAGTGTCAAGGGTTGGTTGCGGCAGTGTTACGTGCGCGGGTCAGCGCGGCGATGGTGCGGTGGTCACCGAACGGGATCCGCTGCCCGCCGGGTGGATGCGAACACTGCGTGGGGCCGCGGTCGAACCGCGGATGACAACCGACGGCTCGATGTACTGCACCGTCGCCAGGTTGGGCGCGGATCCACCGAGGCGGTCGATGACCAATTGGGCGCAGGTGCGGCCGAGGTCGTCGGTGTGCTGGTCCACAGTGGTGATCCCGGGCGAAACCATGGACATCCACGGCACGTCGTCGAAGGCGACCAGCGACAGGTCGTCGGGCACCCGCAGGCCGCGGCCCTGCAGCGCCTGGAACGCACCCTCGGCGAGCATGTTGTTCGCGGCGAAGAGGGCAGTGACGTCGGGACGCCGGTCGAGCAGAGCGTTCACGGCGTCCCGGGCCGCATCGGGCTGGAACCTCGTCGGCACCACCAGGGTGGGATCCATCGGCAGCCGGGCGGCGCGAAGCGCGGCGCGGAAGCCGGCCAGCCGGCCTGCGCCGGTGGTCCAGTCGGTCTCGTCGATGAGCAGCGCGATGTTGGTGTGCCCGAGATCGACCAGGTGGCTGGTGATCTCCTGCGCTCCCTGGACGTTGTCGACCAGGACACCGTCGGAGGTGAGCCCGTCCACCATCCGGTCTGCCTGCACGACCGTGACACCGTCGTCCATCAACATCCGCACCGCCCGCCCGGAGACCGGTGTGACGATCGCCGCCGACACCCGTACCGCCAGGAAGGTCCGGGCGCCCTCCACCTCGGCCTCCGCCTGGCCGTCGTTGTTGACCACGATCACGTGATAGCCGGCCGCGCGAAGTTGCTCCTCGATGCCGGCGGCGAGGTTGGCGTAGAACGGGTTACGGATGTCGGAGATCAGCACCCCGACGGCCCGACTGGTGCGGTTGCGCAGGGCTCGGGCGTTGCCGTCGGGAACGTAACCGATCTGTTCGGCGGCCGCGAGCACCCGAGCGGACACCTCGGCGGCGACGTAGCCGTTGCCGCTCAGGGCCCGCGAGGCGGTGGACGGCGAGGTGCCCGCGGCCCGAGCCAGATCCTGGATGGTCGGGCGCTGGCGCTGGCGTCGACGGGGAGCGGCCTCCTGCGGAGATCCGCCGCCACCATCCTCAGGTTTGCGCGCCATGAGACGTGATTCTATGCGGCGGGATCAGGCCATGCGTCTCGCGATAGGCCGCCCAGGCCCTCGCGATCGCCGCCCACGTCGGCGGGGTGAGCAGGTCAGGGTCCAGATCCATCCGATCCGCGTAGTACAGCGCCGGCACCCCCAACGTCGGCGCGGCGGCGGCGTACGCCACGAGATCGGCCTGGCCGGGCAGGCACCAGCCGTCGGTGTCGATCGGCAGCTCCGGGCAGGCGGCCTGCACCACCCGGGCCCGGTAGGTCATCTGCGCCACGACGGCGGACCCGGGGACGCCGGGCGGCGGTGTCCGCCCCGCCGGGTGGTCGAGATGCAGCACGTCGTTGAGCCGGATCATGTCGGTCACGTCGAGGAAGCCGGGATCTGGCGCGTGCGTGACGATCAGCGAGTCCGGCTTGATCTGTTTGGCGGTCCGGTAGGCGACCCCGAGGAGTTCGTGCAACAGATCGAAGCCCCACGACGGGCCGGCATGGCGCAGGGCCGTACCCGACGGGGTGCGCCCGGTGAAGTCAATCTTGAGCCCGTCCGCGTTGAGGCCGTCCGGGTGGAGCATGTGCCGGACGGCGTCCTGGATGACCGATCGGCCAAGCGGGCTCTCCGGGTCGAGTGCCACCGGGACACCGTCGGGATCCCGCACGCACGCGTCGTCGGGAGCGCCCTCCGGATCCCACGCCTTCCACCAGAGCAGCACCCGCTGCCCCTCGGCGTGCCGGGCCGCGATGAAGCCGGCCAGGTCAGGCCACTTCCGCGGGTCGGACCGGCAGGTCGCGTACTGCTCTTGCCACTTGTCGTCCACCACGATCGTGCCCGGTACGACCCCATTGCGGGCCAGCGTGTCGAGCAGGTCGTCGTACAGCGCCTGTCGGGACAGGTCGGGCGCCGACGAGTCGCCCTCGCTGGCCAGGGCGCACTGCGCGCCCCAACCGCAGAAGATCGGCTGGCGCCAGTGCTCGGCCAGCGGCCGTGGCGTCGCTGGCGCCGTGAGGCCACGCGCGTCGAGCTCCGCCCGGTACTGGCGTAGCCCCTCGTACGGATCCTCGGCGCCGAAGAGCAGCAGCACCGTCGGCGTGGTGAACGTCCCGTCCACCGTGGTGTGCCCCTGGTACTCACAGCGCAGGCTGAACCCGCCCGGGGTCGGGTCGTAGCCGAACTCCAGGAACGTGCGCCGCCGTGCCGCCAGCCCGAGCATCAGCCAGGCCCCCCTTGGCAGCTGCCGGTCGTCGTCGGCCGGCTGCCGGGACAGGCCGAAGCAGGTCGGCGCCGGCGTGAACAGCCAACGGCCCACGCCGGGTTCTCCGCCCTCCCCGTTGGCGCTGATCACCGCCGGCTCGGCCGCCGGTCGGGCGATGCGCCACGGGTGGTCGGGGTTGGGCGAGAAGACGGTGCGGTGGGCGGCGCCGCTGGGCAGCATGCCCTGGGGCAGGCGCGCTCCACCGAGCAGCTGCACGGTGGTGATCCGACCGTGGCCGTGCACCGTCGCGGCGAAGGTGATCTGACGTGGGTGGAACTCCACGATCTGGGTGCGCCCCGACCATCGGGTGCTGGTGCAGGTGATGGTCAGTCGCACCAGGTCGTGGTGACGCTCGTGCGCGATGGCCTCGACCCGGACGGTCTCGTCCGGCCCGTCGAGGGCGTGCACCGAGGCGAGCAGGCGCAGCCGCCCCCAGGACCCGCCGTCGGCCGCGGTGACGTCGGCCAGCAGCCGCCGACGGTCGATCCGGGCGGTGTAGTGCGGGGTACGGATCTCCAGTTGTCCGGCCGTGTCCAGCACGGCGACTCCGGCGCTCATCGCACGTCCACCAGCGCCTCGGCCTGCTGACCGAAGTTCCGGTCGCCGGCGGTCAGGTTCGCCGCCACCCGGGCCCTGCGCTGCGCTGTGCCGGGGGGCGGCAGGACGTCGAACCGCACGCAGGCCTCGCCCAGCGCGTCGACCTCGACCGCGCGCTGCCCGGGCGACGACTGCCAGCCGGGCGGCACGACCATGTCGACGCGCAACCCGCAGCGGCGCCGGAACGGGTTGCGGACCTCCACCTCCAGCCGCAGCGGCTCGCCGCCGGTCACCGTCGAGCGGTACGGCAGGATCCGGGCACCGAAGCCCTCCGCGCCGAAGTCGACGTCGTCGAGCGGCAGCAGCGTCCGGTGCAGCCGGGCGAGCTCCTCGCCCTTGGTGAGCAGCATGTCCAGGTAGGCGTCGTCCACCCGACGGGGCGCCCAGTGTCCGCTGATCATGAGATCTGGCGCCAGCCGGCGGTACAGCAGCGCCGAGTCGACGAAGTCGTCGATACGGAAGCGGTTGCGGTACTGGAAATTGAGCACCTCGGTGCGCTGCCCGTTCACCCAGCCGCCGTCCTGCTGGTCGCCGGTGGCCACGACGGTGTTGCCGTCTGCCTGGAACGCGATCGCCACGGCGTACAGGGTGTGACCGGGCAGTGGCCACATGGTGAGCTCGTACTCGTGCCATCGCACCGGTACCCCGGTGGGCACCACCCGGTCGACCGGCAGCGGGTCGTACCAGAGGCAGGGCAGGTCGTAGCGGAGCGGGTCGCGCAGGATCGGCGCGATCGAGTCCGCCGCCCAGATGTGGGTGCCCTCCACCTCGTGCAACAGGTTGAATCCGGCCACGTGGTCGTCGTGGTAGTGGGTGGGGACGGCCACCTCGACTCGGTCGATGCCGTACGAGCGCTTCAGCGCGTCGAGCGACGCGAGCCAGGGCCGGCGTGACGATCGGTCGGTGCCGGTGGGCAGGCCGGCGATCATGTCGAAGCCGTAGTCGATCAGCAGCGCCGCGCCCGAGTCGGACAGCAGCGCGTAGCTCGTCGCGAAGGACGTGCGGTTGCGCAGCAGGTGCGGGGAGATCTCCTCGTACGGCTGCCGCAGCCGGGCGGTCAGGTCCCAGGGCTCGTCACGCCGGAAGTCGACCAGCGCCTGCAGGTTGCGTCGGGTCTCCGCGAGCGCGGGCTGCGGATCGGTGATCGGACGGCCGTGCGAGGGCAGGATCAGCTCGGGATCGCGGTCGGCGAGCAGGTCCAGCGACAGCACCGAGGCGGCGGCGCCTTCCAGCCCGCTGTAGCTCCACTGCAGCGCCGAGACCGACCAGACTGTGCCGGGACCGTGCAGCAGGTCGCCGGTGAACGCGATCCGCCGGCCGTCCAGCTCCGCCAGGTAGCTGAGCGAGCCCAATGTGTGCCCGGGCGTGGGCAGGGCCACGAGGGTGACGTCGCCGAACTGGACGGGTCGGTACTCCGGCACCACGCCGTGCACCGGCACGTCGTTCAGCAGCGAGAACCGGTCCTGACGCAGGTCGTAGTAGTTGTCGATGGTCCGCGTCTGCCAGTGCGTGCCGACCTCGGCGAACAGGTCACGCTCCGACGACGGCACCCAGATGCGCGCCCCGGCACCCACCGCGCGAGCCAGGCCCTGGCCCTGGTCCCGGTGGTGGTGCGTCATGAGTACGTCGGTGATCCGCTCGACACCATAATCGGCGAGATGATCAAGGATGGCGCCCGAGCCGAAGTCGATGGCGACGGCGTCCGATCCGCTGATGATCAGGTAGACATTGCAGGTGTCGTAGTGCACACATACGTGGTCCGTCAGGCGCATGTGGCAACGATTTCACAAACTAGGCATCTGGGGAAGTGCGCCCGCTTCGTTCGACCAGCCACCCGACACCCTGAGACGACCCTCGTCGGGTGATGGCATGGCTGCGCGATCTCTGACCTTGATGGCGGTGCACGCCCACCGCGACGACGATGCGACGAGCACGCGGCCCCTTGCGCTCGATCTAGATTCGCGACAGAGTCGTCAGTGCTCAGCGCGTTGATCTGAGGCTCTGCGCAGGTCGACCGGACCCCGTGCTCGATGCGCCACGAGTTGCGGATGTACTCGTACGCATACCAGCTATGGGTCCGGCCGTGCCCGTCACAGCATTACGGACCGGGGCTCCAGGAAGCCCTCAAGGCCGAAGCTGCCGTATTCGCGGCCGAGGCCCGACTGCTTGAACCCTCCGAACGGGGACAGTGGTTCGTAACCGCCGTTGACTGACACCCGGCCCGTCTCCAGGCGGGACGCGATGCGGCGTGTTCCAGAGTCATCATCGTCGGCTACCTCATCGCCCTCTCCTGGTGGGGCACCCGACTCACCGCCCACACCCTGCGACTCGCCTTCCCCGCCGTCGGGACAGCGCTGCACCGCCTCGTCGATCGCTCCAACGGGTTAACTAGCCGCCCATGAACGGGCGGGTTCAAGCCCCTCGCTGGCTGCGAGGTGATGCCACGTGCGGGCGGGTGACTGCGCGCGCCAGCTCTCGGCATCGTGCTCGTCGATGTTGAAGCCGCTTGGTGACCGGCGTGGGCAACGAGCCCGCACGATCGACAGGTGGCGGCAGCCGCGGGTTTACGGGGCATGGTTCGAGGGAAGCGGCCTGGACAACCTCGGGTGGGAATCGTGACGATTGTGGGCGCACCGTCGGATCGGGCCTCCGACGTCACTGCTGGGTGGAGGCCAGACCGCGCGGCCACCGGCCCGCCGTCCGCTATCCCAGCGTGAGCATCGCCTCGGTGACCTCGCCGACCGCCGCATCGGGGATCGCAGTGGCAGCCTCGTCGACGACGAGCAGCCGTGCCCCGGGGATCTCGCGCGCGATCGCCTCGCCGTTGCCGACGGGGAAGAACCGGTCGCGGCGGCCGTGGACGACGAGTGTGGGGACCTCGATCTCGGGCAGACGCTCACGCCAGCGTGGTGTGCAGTCGAGCCTGGAGAACACCATGCCCATCTGGTTGGCCATCTGGACCGGTGGTGCGGTGCCGGGAGTGCGGTCCCAGATGCGCGCAGCGATTGCGCGTGCGGCGACGGGGTCGTCGCCGAGGATCTCCGCGCCGGCGGCGGCGAACTCGGCAACCGCCTCGCGGTCGGTCCAATCGGGCATCGGACGCGCGAACAGCCGACTCATCGTCGCCTGGTCATGGTCGGGGAGGTCATCGTCGGGCGGGCCAGGGGCAACCGCGCGGGTGCCGACCAGGGTGAGCGCCGAGAACGCGCCCGGATGGTCGAGCAGGGCCACCTGGGCGACCATCCCGCCGACGCCGATCCCCGCGAGGTGCGCGGGCCCCCCGCCGAGCGCGTCGGCAAGAGCCGCCGCGTCGGCGGCGAGGCCGCGCAGGGTGTACGCCGGCGCCTCCGGATCCGTCGTTGTCGACTCCCCGCTGTCGCGCAGGTCGTAGCGCACCACACGGCGGCCGCCCGCGGCGAGGCGCTCGCACAGCGCGTCGGGCCAGGAGAGCATCGTCGTCCCGCCCGCGAGCAGGACGAGTGGCGCGTCGTCGTCACCGAACGACTCAATGCCCAAGGCGATCTCGTTAACGTTGACGGTGGTCATCGGATCACCGGGAGACGTCGTAGGTCAGGTGCGTCGCGGGGTCCTTGCCGCTGTCCGACGACGCCGCCTCGGCTCGCTCACGCGCGGCGGTGACGGCGTCGGGCAGACCGGTGGTGACGAACGTCCAGTCGAGGTTAGTTGTTCGCACCGACTCTGCCGGCGAGTTCGTCACGACGACGAACGCGGGCTTGCCGACCTCGCCGGCGCCGTAGCCGGGGGTGTCGTCCCAGCCTTTCGGCCCGTCGACCACGTCGAAGAGGTGGCGGTCGAGGACGACGGCGCCCGAGCGGGCGGTCCCCTCGCGCAGGACCCGGCGGTCGTCGGGGTCGTCGGAAAACGCCCACGTGTGCAGGGCCTCGCCGCCGGTTCCCAGACTGTTGTCCGGGCTGGGGTCGGGCCCGGTGACGAAGCCGTCGAGAGAGACCGCGATGTCAGCGATGATTCGAGTCATGCCAGGGCAGACTCGGTCCGCCGGCGAAACTCATCGCTGACGCCTGAAGCGTACGGCGGATGGCCGCCGGTTCAGGGCTGAGATGCCGGGGCCGGCGACGAGACTGCCTCTTAGAAACGCACTGCCCTACCGGGCATCGTTCGGTGCGGCTGCCTTGTTGGCAGAACCGTCTCGTCAGGGGGTCCAGAGTCCGGCGCCCAGAGCCTCGGGCTCACGCTCAGCCGGGCGCCGCCGGCCGGCAGCGTGCTTGGCCGGAGAGGCAGGAAGACGTTCACCGCGACCCTGGCGCCCTTCCAGTCGGCCGGGTCGACCTGCCGTGGGACCAACTCTTCGAGGTGATCCTGGAGCCCCGGCTGCAGCTGGCCGGCCGGTCCAGGCGGGCAGTTACAGGCGCTCAGCCGACCGGACGGCGCCGGACGGACGACCGGATGTCGTAGCTCAGCCGGCCGACGAGCCGAGAAGCCGGAGGAAGTGCGCGACGGTCTCCGTCATCGCGGCTCTGCCGCGGGACAGGTACGCGCGGGGGTCGGTGACGGCGGGGTCGCCGGCGAGGTGGGCCCGGGTCGCGGCGGTGAACGCGACGTTCAGCGCCGTGCCGATGTTGATTTTGACGATTCCCGCTCCCACCGCTCGCACGAGTTCTTCGTCCGGCACGCCCGACGAGCCGTGCAGGACCAACGGCACGCCGACGGCGTCCCGCAGCTTGCCGATCAGCGCGTGGTCGAGGCTCGCCGTCCGGGTGGTCATGGCGTGGCTGCTGCCGACCGCCACGGCGAGCGCGTCCACCCGCGTCGCCGCCACGTACCCCGCCGCCTGGTCGGGGTCCGTGCGGGCGCCCGGCGCGTGGGCGTCCAGCGGCGCCTCGCCGTCCTTTCCGCCGATCCGGCCCAGCTCCGCCTCGAGCCAGAGTCCCCGCTCATGGGCCCAGTCAGCGGCCCGCCGGGTCGCCTCGACGTTGGCCGCGTAGGGCAGCCCGGCCGCGTCGTACATCACGGAACTCACCCCGGCGTCCGCGACCTGGCGCAGCAGGTCCTCGTCCCGTACGTGGTCGAGGTGCAGCGAGACGTCAACGGCGGCGGCCCGGGCCACCTCCGCGGCCGCCCGGGTGATCGGCAGGACGCGTCCGCCGTGGTATCGCACCGCGTTCTCGCTGATCTGGAGGATGGCCGGGGCGCCGACCCGCTCCGCGGCGTCCACGATGGCCTCGGCGTGTTCGAGGGTGATGACGTTGAAGGCGGCGGCCGCGTGGCCGCTGCCCGCGGCCCGCCCGACGAGGTCGGCGGTGGATGTCAGGGGCATCGGGAGACTCCGGTCGTCAGGTGGTGCGCGGTCTCGGCGTGCGGGACTCGACCGGTCGGGGGGCGAGCCGGTGGTAGGTGTCGGCGTCGAACTGGCCCGCGCGTGGTGCCCGCACCGTGGCGGCGGACAGCGCCACGGCCTCCGCCAGCCGGTGCGGCCACGGAGTGGCGGAGTGGATGCCGGCCGCGATCGCGGCGACGACCGAGTCGCCGGCTCCGGTCGGGTTGCCGGCGAGCGGTTCCGGAGGTCCGGCACGGAAGGTGCCGTCGGGGGTGACCGCGAGCAGACCCTCCGACCCCAAGGACGCCACCACCGCCCGTGCCCCCGCCGCACGGAGCGCTCCGGCAGCGGCGAGCGGGTCAGGCAGGCCGGTGGCCTCGACGAGTTCGGTGGCGTTCGGCTTGACCACGTCCGGGCCGGCCGCGACCCCGGCGCGCAGCGGTGGTCCGGCCGCGTCCAGGATCACCGGCACCCTGGCCCGGGTCGCTGCGGCGGCCAGTTCGGCGTACGCCGTGTCGGGCAGCCCCGGCGGCAGGCTTCCGGAGAGGACGAGCACCGACGTGTCGGGGAGCAGCCGGTGCACCTGCTCGCGGAGCGCATGCCACTCGTCGCCGGACACGGCCGGACCGGCCTCGTTGAAGACGGTGGCGTCGCCGCTGCCGACGTCGACGACGGTGAACGTCCGCCGGTTCTCCCCCGCGATGCCGACCAACCGGTTGGCGATGCCGTGGCTGTCGAGATCGGCGGCGATCGCGGCGCCGGGGAGGCCGCCGCGGAACGCCACGGCGACGGTGGGCAGGCCCAGCGTGTGCAGGACGCGGGCGACGTTGATCCCCTTGCCGCCGGCCTGAGCGCCGACGTCGGTGACCCGGTGACTGCTGTGCGGCACCAACGACGAGACGGTGTGCGTGATGTCGAGGGCGGGATTCAGCGTGACCGTGACGATCATGTCGTGCCCGGGTCCGCCGATTCGGTGTGTCGCATGAGCCCTCCCCACCGCTTTCGTATTGGGGCTGGACCGTAATACGGCAGCGTGGGTTCCCGCAACCGCCCACGGTTCCCGCCCATCTTGGCGGGACGCCGACGTGCGACGGCCGTCCGGCCGATCGGGAACACGGTGCTCGTGCAGAGCCCCGCGGTGACCGGTCGGGCGGGCCGCCGCGGGCCCGCAGCGGGCGCGGGAGCAGCCGTGACCGACCCTTGACGGTCCACTTCGACCATCATTAAGGTCCAGACCGTAATGACGTGGACGAACGGAGACAACGATGCCGCTCAGCCGTCGATCGCTCCTCGCCGGAAGCTGCCTCACCGGTGCAGCCCTGGCAGTAGGCCACGGATCGCTGGCGGCGCCAGCGTTCGCGCAGGACGACCAGGAGCTCACCCCGACCAGTTTCGGTCCGGCGTCCTTGACCGCCGCCGTCCGCGGCGCCGCGGTCATCGGCGACAGCGTCTTCATCACCTCCCGGTTCAACACGCCCGAGGCGAAGATGCGGCTGGGTGAGTACGGTGTCGCCACCGGCGAGATGCGCAGGATCGACGACCTCGACATCCCGAGCAACGGTGGGCAGAAGCTCGCCGCCGACGGCCGGTACCTCTACATCGGCCCGGCCGGCAGCGCGTACGTCTACCGGTTCGACCCGCAGAGCAGGGAGCTGGTGGCCTGGGCGCGGGCCGGCGGCAGCACCACCTGGTACTACGACATGGTCGTGCACGGCGAGCACCTCTACCTCGGCACGTACCCCGACTGCACGGTCAAGCGGGTCCGGCTGGCCGACGCCACGATCGAGACGTACGGTCGCATCTCGACCTCCCAGTACGCGGCGGCCGTCGCGGTCGACGACGAGTACGTCTACGGCGGTTCAGCCGCGCCCGGCACCCTGCTGATGTGGCCGAAGGCCGGCGGCACCCCGATCGACCTGACCGCGCACCTCAGCGCCTCCCCCGTCGGCATCCTCGACATAACGGTCTCCGACGGCGTCATCTACGTCGCCAGCGGCCGGCAGCTCATCTCCTTCCGCCGCGACGGCTCCGACCGGGTCTCCCGGGACATCCCCGCCGAGGACCGCTACATCGACCAGGTGACCGTCGGCAGCGACGGCACGGTGTACGCGTTGACCCGGCTCACCACCAACCTGTACGAGGTGACCGCGGACGGCCTGGTCAAGGTCGGCCAGCCGCTCGCCGACGTGGAGAACCAGCTCCTCACGCCGCTGCCCGGCGGCGCCCTGCTCGGCGTGAGCGGCCTCGGGCACGTGTGGCGAGCGACGCCGAACGGCACGGCCAGCGTGTGGCAGACCGCCACTCGGGGCTTCGGCTACCCGGAGACGATCCAGTCGATGATGCGGCACACCCGCAACACGATCTGGGTGGGCGGCCACTACGCGATGACGGTGCACCGCCCGGAGGCTGGCACCAGCCGCCGGTTCGACGTCAACGGCGAGGTCAAGGCGATGGCCGAGGGGAAGGCCGGCACGGTTTATGCCGGCCTCTACCCGAGCACCCAGATCGTGGCGATCGACCCGGCCAGCTTCGCCGTCAGCGTGCTGGGGCCGCTCGGCAACGAGCAGCTACGCACCAAGAGGATCCACGTCGACCGGCCCCGCAACCAGCTGATCGTGGCGTCCAGCCCGCAGACCACCAAGCACACGGGCGCGCTGACCTTCGTCGACCTGTCCGACAACACGTTCGAGGCGCACCGGGAGTTCCTGCCCGAGCAGAGTGTGATGGACGTGGTGGTGCAGGGCACCACGGCGTACATCGCCGGCGACACCTACGGCGAGGGCACCACCGGCCCGATCCGCAGGACCGCGCAGGTGGCCGCCGTCGACATCGTCACCCGCACGCTGCTGTGGCGCGAGGAGATCAAGCCGGACTGGCAGTCGTACGAGAGCCTGTACGTCATCGGGAACCTGCTCTACGCCATGGGCCGGCGCCCGCGCGGGGCCTGGTTCGCCTACGACCTGACCATCCGCACGATCGTGATGGAGGGTGACCTCGGCGGGTACGGACAGTTCAACGGGGTCGACGGCCGGGTGTTCTCCTGGGTGCACTGGACCAACGACATCTGCGAGCTGCCGACCGTCCCGGGCGGCGAGGTGACCACGCTGTACGACAACGTGCCGCGCGGCTGGTACAACAACCCTGCCTTCACCTTCACCCCGGACGGCAGGTCGACCTGGGGGATGCTCGGTATGGACCTCGCCCGCTTCCCGTTGCCTCGCGGTAGTCGGCAGCGGGACGGCGTTCCGGCCTCGTCGTCCGGCGGGCACGCGGACGACGAGGGCCGGTCGGCCCCCGTGCCGTGACGTCGTCGTTCACGCCACCGCGGGGGTCGGCCCGGTGTAGCCGCTGCTCCACCGGAACCGGTTGTTCGGCTGGGCGTACTCCTCGATGACGTGCGCGATCCAACCCGCCGTCCGGGCGACTGCGAAGATCACCTCCGCGGCGCCCAGCCCCATGCCGGTCGCATGCGCCAGCACGGCGAGGGCGAAGTCGACGTTGGGCAGGGCGTCCCGCCGGGCCGCCGTGGTGACCAGGTCGTCGACGGTCCGCCGCAGGTCGCCGTCGACCGGCATCTGCGTGATGAGATCGAGCAGGGCTGCCCCGCGCGGGTCGCCCTCCGGATACAGCGGGTGCCCGAAGCCGGGCAGCTCGCCGGTCCGCAGCCACTCGGCGATCGCGGCGGACGCCCCGTCCTGCAGCGCGGCCTCGATGAACCGGTAGACGCTGCTGCCGACTGCTCCGTGCATCGGCCCGTCCAGCGCACCGAGACCCGCGAGCACCGCCGCGTAGGGGTTCGCCCGGGTCGACGCCGCGACGCGTACCGCGATGGTCGACGCGGCCAGGTCATGGTCGGCGAGCAGGACGAGTGCGGCGTTGAGCGCTCGGACACCGTCCGCGGACGCCGGCGTGCCGGTCAACCGGGACCACAGGCGGGTTGCCAGGAGGTCGTCCGGTGGTGTGCCGCCCATGAGGGGCAGGGCGTCGACCATGGTGGACAGCAGCGCGGGCGCGAGGGCCGTGACGGTGGGCGGCGCCAGGTCGAAGCGCAGCGGGTCCGTCGCGGCCGCGACGGCCACGATCACCGGCAGCCGGTCGAAGGGCCGGGCCCGGGCGGGCAGGTGGTCGCCGGCCCGCCGGGCCCGATCGAGGGTTTCCGCGGACGCCACGAAGGCGTCGCGGTGCCGCTCGCCCGTCCAGAGCCAGTGCGCGACCTCCTCGAACGGGGTCACCGGTGCGAGCTTCGCGGCGTCCAGCCCCCGGTAGTGCAACCGCCCGTATGCGATCAAGGTGGTGGCGGTGCGCATTGCCGGGGCGACATCGCGTTCCGGCCGGGTCGCCTGCGTACGGGCGGCCAGCCGCTCCACGTCGGCCAGCCGGAAGCGGCTGATCCGCTCGCCGGGAACCTTGACCCTGTTGAGCAACCCTCGACTGACGTACGCGTAGATGGTCTCCGGCTTGATGCGCAGGCGGTGCGCGACCTCGGCGGTTGTCAGCAGTTGATCCCCGGACATGTGGCCATGCTCTCACGTTGATTGAATCAATGTTGACTGGCGCTGTCCGCCGGCGCGACGCTGCCCGCATGGCTGACACCACCATCACCGTTCCGCGCGGGCTCGCCGGCGTCGTGGTCACCGACACCACGATCGGCCACGTCCGCGGCGACGAGGGCTTCTACCACTACCGGCAGTACTCCGCCATCGACCTGGCGGAGCGCCGGACACTGGAGGACGTCTGGGCGCTCCTCATCGACGGTTCCCTCCCCACCGAGCCCAAGGCGCTGCACGAGGAGATCGCACCCCTGCGCCACGTCCCGCCCTCGGTCGCCGCCGCGCTGCCCGGCATCGCCGCGGCCTCGACGGCGCAGGACCCGATGGGCGGGCTGCGCGCCGCGCTGGCCGTCGCCGGCCTCGCCGCCGGCGCCCGCCCGCTGTACGACACGTCGCCGGCCGAGCGGCGGGCGCAGGCCATGTCGCTCTGCGCGCTCACGCCCAGCCTGCTGGCCGCGTTGTACCGCCTGCGGGCAGGGTTGGAGCCGATCGCGCCGCGCGACGACCTGTCCCACGCGGCGAACTACCTGTACATGATCAGCGGTGAGGTGCCGTCCGAGCATCACGCCCGGGCGGTCGAGCGCTACCTGATCGCGACCGTTGATCACGGTTTCAATGCGTCGACATTCACGGCCCGTGTCATCGCCTCCACCGGCGCCGACATCCACGCCTGCGTCGGCGGCGCCCTCGGCGCGCTGTCCGGCCCCCTGCACGGCGGAGCTCCCAGCCGGGCCCTCGACACCCTCGACGCCATCGGCTCCATCGAGCGGGCCGACTCGTGGTTGCGTTCGCGCATCCTGAACGGGGAGCGGATCATGGGGTTCGGGCACCCGATCTACCGGACGGAAGACCCGCGCTCACGCATGCTCAAGGGGATCGCCCAATCCCTCGGCGGGCAGCTCGTGGACCTCGCCGTGGCCGTCGAGGAGCGGGTCCTGTCGTTGCTGGCGGAGTTGAAGCCCGGCCGGGAGCTGCACACCAACGTGGAGTACTACGCGGGCGTCGTCATGCACCTGTGCGGGCTGCCCCGGGAGATGTTCACGCCGACCTTCGCCACCAGCCGGGTCATCGGATGGTGCGCGAACGTGCTGGAACAGGCCGAGGACTCGAAGATCATCCGGCCGGACTCGCGGTACGTGGGCCCACGCCCGCCCCAACCGCTGCCGTGATTCCCCGGCGGCCGCGAGGCGTTGCGGGGCCGTCCGGCAACGCCTCGCGGGCGCTGCCGGACGGCGGTCCGCCGCCTCAACCGCCGGCTCGTCAGACCGTGTCGAAGGACAGATCAAGCCGGAACAGTTCGGCGGCGTTGCGCCAGGCGACCCGCTCGGCCAGCTCGGGCGACAGATCGGCGGCGAGCACCGCCCCGTATGCGGCGGCCGGGTCGATCAGGGTGGCGTCGGTGCCGAAGAGCAACCGGCGCGGGTTCACCGCCGCCGCCACCGCGGCGAAGCGACCCGCCTCCGTGTGCGAGAAGCACGGCTCCAGCCAGAGCCGGTCCACCCCGTTGGCCGCCTCGATGGCGTGCCGCCAGCCATTCGCGCCCATGTGCCCGGCGATGGCGCGCACTCCGGGGATGTCCGCGACCGCCTGGGCCAGGTCGAGCGGCGTCGCGTCCCAGGTGTGCACGAGGGCGGGCAGGTCGTGCGCCGCGGCCAGTTCCAGGGCCGCCCGGGTCTGCACGGAGTTCGCCGGCGACCCGGTGTAGTCGGTGTGGATCTTCACGCCGACGAACCGGCCGGTGGGCAGCAGGTCGCGCAGGTCCCGTTCGGCGTCGTCCAGCCGGCGCGGGTTGATCGTCAGGTAGCCGAGCAGCCGGTCGCTGCTCTCCAGCACCCGGGCCATCGCCCGGTTGCCGCCGGCGACGTCGTAGATCACCGCTTCGGTGGCGGAGACCACGGCCAGGTCGATGCCGTAGCGGTCCATCACCGCGAGGTTGGTCGCGACCGCGCCGACCTCCATGCTGAAGAACCACGGTCCCCAGTGGGCGTGGACGTCGATGATCATCGGGCCAGTCCCAGGATCCGGCGGGCGTTCCCACCCGTCACCGCCGCGACCGCGGACGGGCTGATCCCGGCCCGGGCCAGCCGCAGCCGCGGCACGACGGGCTCGTAGTACGGGGTACGGGAGCCGTAGAGCAGGCGCTCGACGCCGACGTGCGCGGCGACGGTCTCCAGCGCGTCCGGGGAGTTGAGCAGCCGGGTGGAGGTGTGGAAGCCCGGCTCGTCGCGGGCCACCACCACGAAGTCGCCCAGGTGATAGAAGTGCGTGTCGAGGAAGACCACGGTCGCGCCGCGCAGCGGCCGCCAGAACCGGCGGACGTCCCCGCCGGTGAGGACGACCAGGCCGGCCTCGGCGGCCCGGCGGGCGACGTGCCGTACGGACGGGAAGTCCGCCTCGACGCGCTGCTCGTCGGGGAACAGCCGCACGGCCCGGAAGCCGTGCTCGGCGAGCCGGACGACCTCCCGCTCGGCGCCGAGCGGGTCGCGCAGGTCCAGCCCGCCGACCGGCAGCACGCCGGGGCCGGCGAGGGCGGCCACCTCGTCGTTGCCGCTGCGCACGTCGAACAGGGCGGCGCGCAGGCTCGCCACGGCTGCCCGCTCGACGCCGTTGGCGGCCAGCCTCTCGGCGACCGCCGCCGGCTCGCCGGTGGGCCCGGGCCGGTCGGCGTACCGGCCGACGAGCACGTCGATGTCGAGGGTGACCGGCGGCAGGTCGCCGGCCACGAACGGGTTGTCGTTCACCCGCGGCCCGCCACCCGCAGCACCCGGTCCCGGTCGCCGTCGGGCAGCGGCGGTGCGTGCGGGTCGTCCGCGTGGCTCGCCGGGATCCGCGCTTCCTCGGCGGCGATCCAGAGCATGCGCTGCACGTACCCTTCCATCGGTTCGGTGAAGGTGACCTGGGCCAGCCGGTCGAGGTCGGCGGAGGCGGTGAGGAACTCGTCGTAGCGCTTGTCGGCGTAGGCCCGCAGCACCCGGGCGGTGACCGGGACCGCGGCGGCGGCCAGTCCGACGAGGGCCGCCTCGGCGCCCCACATCAGCGACGGTCCGAACATCCGGTCCTCGCCGGTGACCGCCAGCCGGTCGGCGTGGTGCGCGGCGGCCAGGGCCGTCTGGCAGGCGAGGGCGTCGTGCAGCCGGGCCACCTTCACCCCGGCGATGCCGGGGTGCCGCAGCAACTCGGCCAGCGTGGGCTCGGCGTACGGTCGCAGGTAGAGGTCGAAGGCGAACATCGGCAGGCCGGCGGCGTGCCAGAGCGCGTCGTGGTGGGCGACCGGGTCGTCGTCCACCGGGAAGACCAGCAGGCCGGCCGCGCCGAGGGTTGCCGCCCGGACCGCCTGCGCGGCCACCTCGTCGGTCCGTTCCCCCGGCCGGCCGCCGACGCCGACGATCACCGGCGCCCCGGTGTCGACGGCGCGGCCGATGACCAGGTCGCGGGTGGGCTCGTCGTGGTACGGGCCGCGCCCGGTGTGCGCGAGCACCGCCAGGGCGTCCGCACCGTCGGTGACCAGCCCTCGCAGATAGCGGTCGAGTACGTCGGGGTCGGCGGCGCCGGTCGCGTCCACCGGGGTGGCGGTGGCGGCGATCAGCCGCCAGCGCAGCCGGTCGCGCAGTGCGGCGGCGATCGGCGCGATCATGAGGTCACCGCGGCGCGGACGGCCTGGGCGATTTCGTCGACGTGCGCGTCGGTGTACCGCTCGTTCCAGTCGACCACCAGCAGCGTCCGCTCGATCATCCGCTCGGCGACCGGGAATGCCCCGGGTCCGTAGGCCGGCAGCCGGTCCGCCGGTGGCACGGTGAGCGGGAAGCGGGAAGCGCCGTAGACAGGGGCCTCGGTCAGCGCCGGGGCGTAGTGCAGCGGCTGTTCCAGGTAGCCGGCGCGGGCGGGTATGCCGGCGGCGTGGAGCTTCCCGGCCACCTCGTGGTTGGTCAATGGCGGGTCCAGCACGATCGGGAACAGCCACCAGGCGTGCGCGTCCACGTCCGCTGGCAGGTGCACGCCGGGCAGGTCGGCCAGCGCGTCGACCAGGCGCCGGGCGGTGCGCCGCCGGTCGGCGAGCACCCCGGGCAGCTTCGCCAGCTGGGCCCGGGCGACGGCGCCGGCCAGTTCGGTCATCCGGTAGTTCAGGCCGAGGCCGACGTGCCGGCGGGCCTCGTCGCGCGGCCAGCCCTTGTCGGCGAAGAGTCGCATCCGGCGGGCCAGCACCGCGTCGTCGGTGACGGCCAGGCCGCCGTCGCCGCAGGTGATGTGCTTCCACTGCTGGAGGCTGAAGCAACCGATCGCACCGGCCGTGCCGGCGAGGGTGCCATCGGGGTAGCGGGTGAGCCAGGCCTGGGCGCAGTCCTCGATCAGCGGCACGCCGGCGGCGTCGGCGACCGCGCGCAGGTCGGCAGCGGCGCCGAACAGGTGCACCGCGAGGATCGCGCGGGTGCGCGGACCGATCGCGGCGGCGACCGCCGCCGGATCCAGGTTGCCGGTGTACGGATCGACGTCGGCGAACACCGGTACCGCGTTCTGCGCGAGAATGGGCGCGACGGTGCCGAAGTCGCTGATCGGAGAGGTGATGATCTCGTCGCCCGGATCCGGTGCGACGGCGGCGACGGCCAGGTGCAGGGCCGCCGTTCCCGAACTGGCGGCCACCGCGTGCGACACTCCATGGCGGTCGGCCATCTCGCGTTCCAGGGCGCGGACCTCCGTGCCCCAGACCGAGCTGAGCATGCCCGACTGGAGCACCCGGCTGACCGCGGCCAGCTCCTCCGCGCCGATCGTCCGGCCGCTGGCGTCGGCCATGCTGGGAAACGAGGACACGTACCCTCCCGGGCTACAGTAATACCGGGCCTGACCGTAATCTTGTGCTGCGATCAATGCAACCCCCGACAGGAGGCAGCGGTGACCATCGAGATCGGGGTCGTCGGTCCGCACGACCTCGTCGACGACGTGGCCGCGACCTGTGAGGAGCAGCCCGGTGTCACCGCTCGTCGGCTGCACTACGACCACGAGTCGCAGGCTCCGGCGATCGTGGAGGCGCACGCCGGGCAGGTGGACGCATGGCTGTTCACCGGCGTGGTGCCCTACACCCTCGCCCGGGAGGCCAACTCCCTCAACCGGCCGGCGGTCTTCGTCGACTACACCGGGGCGACCCTGCTCCAGGCCGCCGTTCGGCTGCTGCGCGCCGGGCACGACGTCACCCGGATGTCGATCGACACCGTCACGGGCGCCGACGTCGCCACCACCTTCGGCGAGGCCGGCCTGCCGGTGGACCGGGTCCGCTCGCTGCCGTACCGCAGCGGCCTCAGCTCCGAGGACGTGATCGCGTTCCACCGCCGGCAGCGCAAGGCCGGCGCGGACGTCGCGGTCACCTGCATCAGCTCGGTGTTCGAGGTGCTGCGCCACGAGATGCCGGCGCTGCGCCTCGCCCCGTCGAACCACTCGGTGCGTACCGCGCTGCGCCAGCTCCTGCTCCAGGTCGGCAGCCAGGCGCAGGAGGACGCCCAGATCGCGCTCGGGCTGGCCAACCTCTCCGACGGTGACGAGGGGCTGCTCAAGGAGGTGGCCGGGCTCGGTGGGACGCTCGCGCGGTTCGCCCCGCACACGTACCTGATCGTCACCACCCGCGGCCCGCTGCACGACGCGACCGGCGGGTTCACCGCGCTGCCGATGCTGCGTCGCCTCGCCGACCGGCACGAGACCGTGCAGATCGGCTTCGGACTGGGACGCAGCGCCGCGGAGGCGGAGAACCTGGCCCGCCGCGCGCTGAGCCGGGCGCGCCGGGTCGGCCCGACCACGGCGGTGCTGTCGCTGCGCGGCGAGACCGACATCGTGCTCGAGTCGACCACGCCGGCCCTGGTGCCGTCGGAGGTGAATCTGGCGGTCATCGCCCAGCGGGTCGGCCTGTCGGTGCCCACTCTGCTGCGGCTGCGGGAGGTGCGCACGGCGGTCGGGGACGAGCCGTTGACCACCCGGGAGGTGGCCGACCAGCTCCGGGTGCAGCAACGCACCGCCCGGCGCCTGCTGCACCGCCTGGAACTGGCCGGTCTGGCCGAACGGACCGGCAACCTCGCCTCCGGCACCAGCGGCCGCCCCCTGACCCTCTACCGTCTGACTCTCTGACGCCGGTCCGGTCCGCGCCGGGAGGACGCGAACCGGACCGGTGTCAGCAGCAGCGGCGGGGCCGGGTCACGCCAGCCACTCGTCCAGGTGCTCGGCGACGAAGTCGTCGTCGCGCAGGTGCGGGTAGGCCCGGTGCACCCGGTCGAGTTCAGCCAGCTGCCCCGGCGAGAGTTCCTCGTCCGGGTCCAGGCACCACCGGCCGGCCAGCAGGCCCTGCCGGCGCAGCACCTCGTGGATACCGGGGATGCAGCCGTGGTAGCCGTTGGCGGCGTCGAAGATGGCCGCGTTGGCGTCTGTCAGGTGGCCGTCCAGGGTGAGCAGCCGGCGCAACGCGGCGTCGTCACCGGCCCGGGCCCGGCGGGCCTCGCCGAGCAGCGTCACCGCGGTGCCCGCCCAGACCGCCCACTGGCCGAGCAGACCGCCGACGAACTCGACTTCCACCGCCCGCCCGTCGTGGATGACCCGGTGCGGCGCCACCAGGTCGGCCAGGATGTGGTCGTCGTTGCCGGTGTAGAGGGCGAGGTCGCCGTTGCGACCGGCCGCGCAGACGCCGTGCAGCACGTCGAGCGTGCGGTAGCGGTCGAACGGCGCCACCTTGATCCCGACCACCGTTTCGACGGCGGCCAGCCGGGTCCAGAAGTGCCGCGACAGGTCCCGGCCGCCGACGGCCGGCTGCAGGTAGAAACCGATCACCGGCAGCACCTCCCCGACCGCCCGGGCCCGCTCGACGAGCGCGTCCTCATCCAGCGGCCCGTACGGCGACAGCAGCACCATGTGGTAGCCGAGCGAGGCCGCGATTTCCGCCTCGGCGACCGCCTGCGCGGTGTCTCCGCAGGCGCCGGCGACCAGGATCGCGTCCGAGCCGGCCGCGGTCTCGGCGGCCAGTTCCAGCACCGGGGCGAGCAGGCCCACCTTCGGGTCGTGGATGGCGAACTGGGTGGTGTGCACGCCGACGGCGATACCGCCCGCGCCCGAGGCAAGGTAGTAGCGGGTCAACGCCCGCTGCCGACGCTCGTCGAGCCTGCGGTCGGCGTCCAGGGCGAGCGGGTGGGCGGGGATGACGCACCCGCGCCGGAACCGGGTCAGGGCCGCGGCCTGTCGGGTGCTCGATGCGGTCAACACGCTCTCTCCTAGAACTTGCCGTCGCGGCGCTGGAAGCCGGTCGGCTTGTCGAGCAGGGGCTGGCCGTCGGCGACCCAGTCCGCCGTCAGCTCGATCAGCTCGGCGACCGACACGTCGGGGTAGCCGAACAGGCGGTGGCAGAGCTGGGCGTTGGACAGCAGCGCGGTCGGCGCCTCAGTGCCGGTGAGGATCGGCTCGCGGCCCAGCCGCGCGGCGACTGCGCCGGCGACCTGGCGCACCGACATCAGCTCCGGCCCGGTCAGGTTCAACACGAACGGCGGGGTGGCGGTGTGGTGCAGGGCGCGCAGGATGACCTCGTTGGCATAGCCCTGCCAGACGACGTTGGCGTGCCCCATGGCGAGGTCCACCGCCTGGCCGGCGTGCACCGCGCGGGCGATGTCCACGAGCACGCCGTAGCGCATCTCGACGGCGTAGTTGAGCCGGATCAGGGCCAGCGGGGTGTCGTCGCGCAGCGCGAAGTGGGTGAGGATGCGTTCGCGGCCCAGGCAGGACATCGCGTACTCGCCGACCGGCTGGACCGGGGTCTGCTCGACGCAGCCGCCGGCGGTCACCGGCACGAGCGGGTAGACGTTGCCGGTGCTCAGCGCCACCAGGCGGGACCCGGCGAAGCGCTGCGCGGCCCGGCCCGGCAGGTAGGCGTTGGTGGCCCAGGTGGCGTGCTCGCGACCGGAGGTGCCGAACTTGGCGCCGACCAGGAAGATGACGTTCGCCGCGTCGGGCAGCGCGGCCAGCGCGGCGTCGTCGGCGACGTCCGCCTCGATCACCTCGGCGCCCTCGTCGCGCAGCGCGTCGGCGAGCCCGGCCTCGGAGAAGCGCGACACGGCGACGACCCGGGCGCTGGTGCCGGCCGCCGCGACCCCGCGCAGCGCCAGCCGGACCAGGCTGGGTCCCAGCTTGCCGCCCGCGCCGAGGATCAGGATGTCGCCGTCGAGCTTGCGCAGGTCGTCCACCAAGACGTCCCGCGGGCGGGAGAGCCGCTCCTCCAGGTCCGCCACCGTCCGCATGCCACCACACCCCTTCCGAAGTAACGGTCATGACCGTAACTTCCGTCCACGGGAGCGTCAAGGTGTCGAAGGTGTCGGTGCGGTGGGTCGGCCGGCGCGGCCCGACGGGCACGGCGGACCGCCCGTCCGGTTCGCCGGTCAGGCCGGGAAAAGCGGCCGGCCGCGCGGTTCAGGTCGGGCGGGCAGCCGGCTGCGCTGTTCAGCCCGGGGCGGGCAGGCGGCAGTGGCTCAGGCGGCGGCGCGCGCCGCGGCGAGAAGGCCGAGCACGGCCCGGGTCTGCGCCCACGGCACCGGGCTCGGCCCGCCCCGGACCATGCCCAGGAACGCGTCGATAGTGGCCCGGTAGCCGAGTTGGTCGGCGCCGCCGCGCAGCATCACCCGCTGCTCTCCGCCGCCGGTGTGGACGGTCACTTCGTACGCCTCGCCCTGGCTGACCCCGAGGACCTCGACCGCGCCGGGCACCCCGTCGTCCCACTGCAGCGCCAGCAGCCCGGTGTCCTCGGAGCGCAGTCCCCGGTGGCGGCGCACGGTGCCGGCGGCCCCGACCAACCGCACCGCCGGGCCGAGCAGCGCAACCAGCAGCTCCACGCCGTGCAGCCCCATCATCACCAGCGTGCCGCCGCCGACCGCCGGGTCGTCCTGCCACGGGTTGTAGCCGGTGGCCCAGAGGCCGACGTCGTGCCGCACGGTGACCCGGACCGACAGCACCTCCTCGCGCGGCACGTCGAACGCCACGAAGTCCGGCGCGAAGCGCAGCACCGAGGAGGTGAGCACCAGCTCCGGCGCCCGCTGCACGACGCGTTCCAACCTGTCGAGCTGCCCGAGGGTCGCCGCAGCCGGCTTGTTCACGAAACAGGGCAGTTCACTGGCCAGCACCTGGGCCAGCGCGTCCGGCACGTCCGGGGTGGGGACGGTGAGGACCACGCCGTCCGGGCGGGTCGCCAGCAACGCGGCCAGGTCCGGCGACACGGCGACGTCCGGCTGCTCGGCCCGAAACCGTGCCAGCCGCTGCGGATCGGGCTCCCACACCACCAGCTCCGCGTGGTCGCGCAGGGCGCGGGCATCGGTGTAGGGGTGACTGGTGGCGAGTCCGGCCAGAGCGATGCGCATGAGCGCAGAGGCTACTTCTCCGGGCTCCGGCCGCGCCAGCGCAGGTCAGCCCACGTCAGCCCGTCCGGTCGAGCTGCTCCGGCCGCACCTCGTGAGCCAGCGGTCGCCCGCGTAGGAACCGGTCGATCTCGGCCACCACGATCGCGCCGGCCCGCCGACGCGACTCCACCGTCCCGGCCGCCTCGTGCGGCGTCAGCAGCACGTTCGGCAGCCGGCGGAGCGGGTGGTCGCGCGGCAGCGGCTCGGCGTCGAAGACGTCCAGCGCGGCGTCGATCCGGCCGGTGCGCAGCGCGGCCAGCAGCGCAGCCTCGTCCACCAACGCCGAGCGGGCGGTGTTGACCAGCAGCGCGCCGTCCGGCAGCAGGGCGAGTTCGCGTGCCCCGATCATCCCGACGGTCTCCGGTAGCACCGGAGCGTGCAGGGAGACCACCGGGCTGCGGGCGAGCAGCTCGTCGAGGCCGACCCGCTCGACGCCGAGTGTCACGGCCTCCGCGTCGGACAGGTAGGGGTCGGCCACGAGCACCCGCGCCCCGAGCGCCCGCACCAGGCCGACGTACGCCCGGCCGGTCCGGGACGCGCCCACCACCCCGACCGTCGCCCCGCGCAGTTCCCGGCGGGGCGGGGCGTCCTTCGCGCTCGCCCAGTCGGCCCCGGTGCGTAGCGCATGGTCGAACCGGTGCAGCCGGTGCAACAGCGCGAGGGTCTGCGCGAGCGCCTGCTCCCCCACCGCGTACGCCATCGCGTCCCCGGCCTGGGTGACGCGTACCCCGCGGGCAAAGCTCTGCGGGGTGACGAACGGTTTCACGCTGGCCCCGGTGTGCGCGAGCAGCCGCAGCCGGGGCGCGGCGGCGAGCACCGTGGTGGTCAGCGGTGCGGTGCCCCAGCCGGTGACGACGATGTCGGCGTCGGCGAGCAGTCGCGCGAGCACGGCCCCGTCGCCCACGTCGGCGCCGTCGGCGGGCAGCCGCACCTCGCCGAGGCGCCGCAGCTCGGCCCAGGCGTCGGAATCGAGGAACAGCTCGCGGACGTGCGGCGTGGCAGCCACCGCGATGACGCTCATCCCTTGATGCCCGTGCTGGAGACGCCCTCCTGGAAGTAGCGCTGCCCGATGAGGTAGGCCATGAAGATGGGCACGAACGCCACCACCGACCCGGCGAGCAGCATGTTCAACGGCACGTTCTCCTGTTGCAGCGAGGCGATGCCGGTGGTGAGGGTCCGCATGTCGAGGCTCTGTCCGACGATGAGCGGCCACAGGAAGTCGTTCCAGTGCCAGAGGAAGACGAAGACGCCCAGTGTGGCCAGGATCGGTTTGATCAGCGGCAGCACGATCTTCACGTAGACCCGCCACTCGGAGCAGCCGTCCAGGCGGGCGGCCTCGAACAGCGAGTCGGGCAGCGAGGCGATGAACTGTCGCATGAGGAAGACCGCCTGGGCGTTGGCCAGGGTCGGCACGATCATGCCCCAGTAGGTGTCCACGCCGTTGAGCTCGGAGATGATGATGAACGTCGGGATCATCGTGACGTGGTAGGGCACCATCAGCATCGCCAGGAACGACCAGAACATCGTCTCCTTGCCGGGGAACCGCTTCTTGGCGAAGGCGTAGCCGGCCATCGACGCGAACAGCAGTACGCCGACGACCGATACCACCGAGTAGACGAGCGTGTTCACCATCCAGCGCAGCACGCTCTTGGCGCCGATCACCTGGTCGTACGCCTCGGTGGAGAACGGCCAGGGCAGCAGGCTGTCCGGGAAGGTGACCGGGCCGGTCGGCTTGAGCGATAGCACGACCATCGCGTAGAAGGGGAAGAGGGTGAGCAGGGCACCGGCCAGCAGCAGCGCGGTGCGCCCGATCACCCAGCCCCGGCCGGCCCGGCCGGCGCGGTAGGGGCGCCGGTCGCGTCGGGGCGTTTCGGTGGCCGGCGCGGTGGTGGCCGGGGGCGCGACGGTGTCGGTCATTTCTCCCTCCCCAGGGTCAGCCGCTGGATCAGCGCCACGACGATCGTCATCACGAACAGGGCGACCCCGACCGCGCTGGCGTAGCCCAGGTCGAAGTACTTGAACCCCTGGTCGTAGAGCAGGTAGACGAGGCTGTAGCTGGCGCGTACCGGGCCGCCACCGGTCATCACGTAGATCATGTCGAAGACCTGGAACGACACGGTGGTCTCGATGATGGCGACGAAGAACAGCGCGGGCCGCAGCTGTGGCAGCGTGACGTACCGGAAGCGCTGCCAGGCCGAGGCGCCGTCGGTCAGGGCCGCCTCCTCGAGTTCCGCGGGGATGTCCTGCAGCCGGGCGAGCAGGATGAGCATGCCGTAGCCGAAGCGGGACCAGACCGACACCAGGACCAGGGCCGGTACCACCAGCGCGCTGTCGGCGAGCCAGGAACCGGCCGGCAGTCCCAGCGCCCCCATCGCCCGCGACCACGGCCCGCCGTCGGCGAAGACCCAGGTGAAAACCACCCCGGCGAGGACCAGGCTGGTCACCACGGGCAGGAAGAAGACGGACCGGAAGAGCTTCGCGCCGCGGAAGGCGCGGCGGGTCAGCAGCGCCATGCCGAGGGAGGCCAGCATCGACAGGGGTACGGACAGCGCGGTGAAGATGACCGTCACGCGCAGCGCCGACCAGAAGGTCGGGTCGTCGACGAGCCGGCGGAAGTTCTCCAGGCCGGTCCAGCTGGTGTCACCGCCGATGGTGTAGTCGGTGAATCCGAGGATCACCCCGGCGATCGCCGGCCCGAACCGGAAGATGGCGAAGAGCAGCAGGAACGGCAGGACGAACAGCAGGGCCGTGCCGGCCTCGCGGGCGGACGGCCGGCGTGGACGCCGGACCTCGCCCGCCGGCCGGCGTGGCCGCCGGAGCTGGCTTCCCGGTAGTGCAACCATCGGACAACCTTTCTCGGCGGCTCGCGGTGGGCAGGGTACGCCCACCGCGAGCCGCGCCAGGATCAGCCGAGCAGCGGAGCGGCGGCCTTCGCCGCGTCGTCGAGCGCCTGCTCCACCGACTTCTTTCCGAGCAGCGCGGCCTGGATCTCCGGGAAGAGCACGCCCTGCACGTCCCGGGCCTTCTCGTGCAGCGGGCCGACGGTGCTGGTGGCCACCTGCTGCTCCTGCGCGCTGAGGACCGGGTCACCGGCGTAGAGGGTGCCGGTGGATTTCCGCGGGGAGAAGAAGTTGGAGGACGTGTCGTACTTCTTGGAGTTATCGGCGTTGGTCGCGAAGGCGATCCACTTGCCGGCCGCCTCCTTGTCCTTGGCGCCCTTCAGCATCGACAGCGAGCCGACTGTGCCGTAGCCGATCTGCTTGACATCGCTGAAGTGCGGGACGGCCTGGATGTTCTCCTTGCCCCACAGCTTCTCGACCTCCGCGACCGGCACGTGCCAGACGCAGCCGACCTTGTTCTGGCCGATGCGGGTCTGCTCGATCGACGGGACGTTGGTGATGAGGCTCTTGTCGACGTAGCCGCCGTCGACGAGCTGCTTCACGAAGGTCAGCGCCTTCTTGCCGGCGTCGCTGTTGAAGGCGACCGACTTGCCGTCGGGGCTGAACACGTCGCCGCCGGCCGACCACAGCAGCGGGTAGAAGGTCTGGTTCAGGGTTTGCTTGGAGTCACCGGGGTACGCGGCGATGTCGTAGCCCTTGGCCTTGAACTTCGGGGCCAGGGTGAGCAGGTCGTTCCAGTTGGTGGGGTAGGTCGTCTCGCCGACGGCGGCGAAGACCTTCTTGTTGCAGATCGGGGTGGCGGCGCTGGTGAGGATCGGCGCGCCCATCATCTTGCCGTCGATGCTCACCGACTTCGTCACGTTCTCGTGGTAGTCGCTCTTCGCCGCGTCGTCGAGGTACTTGTCGACCGGCTCGATGTTGCGGGCGTACTTGGGCAGCTGGTCGGGGATCAGGTAGACGACGTCGGGCCCCTTGTTGCCGGCGATGGCGGTCGCCAGCGCCTGGTCCCGGTTGGCCCAGGGGAAAATCTCGGTCTTGACCTCGATGTTCGGGTTGGCGGACTGGAACGCCTTGACGGTCTCGTCCCAGTGCGCGCGGTGCTTCGCCTCGTCGACGATCACCGGATATATCCACATCGTCACGGTGGTCTTGCCGGAGCCACCGGAGCCGGAACCGCCACAACCCGCGGCCGCGAGTGCGGCGACGAGCGCCACCGCGACGGCCGACAGCCTCTTGCGAACACGCATCTCGCATCCTTCCGGGGGAGTCAGGTTCGCCGTACATTAACTTACGGTCCGGGCCGATACTAGAGCCGAAGAGTATCGAGGTCACACCGTTACTGTTCGTACGAGCATCGCGCCAGATCGATCCAGTCCCGTAATAGCGGAGGAACCCGATGACTGTCTCCGTGGCCATCGTCGGCGCGGGCGACCGCGGCACCACCTACGCCGGCTACCCGCTGAGATCCCCCGACAAGGCGCGGGTCGTCGCCGTCGGGGAACCCCGGGACGCGCACCGCACCGCGCTCGCCGACGCACACCGGGTGCCGCCGTCCGCCCGGTTCGACTCGTGGCAGGCCCTGGCCGCCCGGCCCAAGCTGGCCGACGCGGTCGTGCTGGCCACCCCCGATCGCGAGCACGCCGAACCGGCCGCGCGCTTCGCCGCACTCGGCTACCACGTCCTGCTGGAGAAGCCCATCGCGCCGACCGAGGCCGAGTGCGAGGCGGTCACCGCGGCGACGGAACGCGCGGGCGTGCTGCTCGCCGTCTGCCACGTGCTGCGCTGCACCCGCTACACGGAGACGGTGAAGCGGTACGTCGAGGCGGGCGCACTGGGCCGCGTCGTCGGCGTGGAACATCTGGAGCCGGTCGGCTGGTGGCACTTCGCCCACTCCTACGTGCGCGGCAACTGGCGCCGCGCCGACACCTCGTCCAGCAGCCTGCTCGCCAAGTGCTGCCACGATCTCGACTGGCTTCGCTACATCGTGGACGACGCCCCGGTGCGGGTTAGAAGCGTCGGCGGACTGCACCACTTCCACCCCGGCAACCGGCCGGCGGGCGCCGCTGAGCGCTGCCTCGACTGCCCCGTCGAGTCGCGCTGCCCGTACTCGGCCGCCCGCTTCTACCGCGGCTGCCTCGCCGACCCCGGCCGTCGGGTGTGGCCCCTGTCGGTGGTGACCCGTGACCTGACCCCTGCCGGGGTGACCGAGGCGCTGCGCGACGGCCCGTACGGGCGGTGTGTCTTCACCGGCGGCAACGACGTCGCCGACCACCAGAGCGCGACCATCTCCTTCGCGGGCGGGGCGACCGCCACCCTGACCATGAGCGCCTTCACCCCCGGCGGCCACCGGCGCACCCGCATCATGGGCACGCACGGCTACCTGGAGGGCGATGGCGAGCAGGTCGCCGTCACCGACTTCGTCACCGGCGCCACCGTCACCACGGACACGCGGGGCGGCGGGGCGGACGCCGGCACCGGCCGCGGCGGTGGGGACATGCGGTTGATGGCGGCCTTCGTCGACGCGGTGGCGACCGGTGACCGGTCCGCGGTGCGGTCGGGACTGCGGGAGTCCCTGGACAGTCACCGGATGGCGTTCGCGGCGGAGCGCAGCCGGCTCGCGGGCGGCGCTCCCGTCGTCCTCACCACGCCTGCCGCGGTGGGCTGAGCCCGGGCCGGGCCGGCCCCGCTCCTCCCCCGTCACGTGGAGGAGCGGGGCCGCCGGCTACCGGCCGATGCCGGAGTGTGCGGCCGCCGCCACGATCGCGTCCTGCTGCGGAGTCGGCGGTGGCGACGTCTGCCGCCGCGGGGTTCGCGGTCCAGGTGAGGGGCAGGGCCGGCGCGGCGGTGAGGGCGACGGCGGAACGGAGCAACGTGCGGCGGTTCGTCATGGGGCGCCTGCTTCTCTTCCAGCGACCGCCGGGGAGCCGGCGGCCGAGCCGTGACGGTCAGTACCGGAATCTGGATGAGGCCCGGGGGACGATCCCCTCCGGGGCGTCGGTGAGCTGTTGCCGGTGTGACCCTTCGCGAACATATCGGGCAGGGCCGCAATGACCCTAGGCTCGCCTCTCCATCGACGTCAACGCCCCGCGTCACCCACTCACAGCTGCAGTCGCGTCAGGATCCGCCTCGAACTCATCAACAAATTCCCCTTCGGCCATGTCCTGACGGCTGACTGCCGTACTAGACTCTGCGCAATTCCGGTCCCGGCCGAAAGGCGGTGCCCATGGTCGCCCGTCGTTCCCTTCTGCAGGCCGCCGCGCTCACCGGCGGAGCAGCGCTCCTCCCCTCGTCCCCCGCACGCGCCGATGCCGCGGCCGAACCCGAGGGCACCCTCACCGATCTCGGCCCGGCCAGCGTCACCACGCCGCTGGGCAACGGGGAGTTCGTCGGCTCGGTGCTCTACGCCGGCACCCGCGGGCTCTCCCCCAACCTCGTGGGCGGGTACGACCTCGCCGCCGACGCCGTCACCTCCCACACCGACGTCCCCTCCGGCATCGGCGTGTGGGCGATGTGCCGTGTGGGCACCGACGTCTACATCGGCACCCACAGCCGCTCCGACCTCTACCGGCTCGACACCGTCACGGGTGCGCTCGACCGGGTGGGCGCCTACCCGTACCACTTCATCTGGAACCTCGCCTCCTCGCCGGACGGCAAGGTCTACCTCGCGATCTCCGAGCCAGGTCGGGTCGTCGAGTACGACCCGGCGACGGGAGAAAGCCGCGACCTGGGCGTGACCGTCGAGGGTGAGGCGTACGTGCGCAGCATCGCCGCGGACGAGACCACCATCTACGCCGGCATCGGCGCGCACGCCCACCTCATCGCGATCGACCGGGCGACCGGCGCCAAGCGCGACATCCTCCCCGCCGAGCTCGCGGGCCGGGACTTCGTGGCAAGCATGACGCTGTCCGACACCCACCTGGCCGGCGGCATCTCCTCCAACGGCGAGGTGCTCGTGCTGAACAAGGCTGACCCGGCTGACTACCGGGTGCTGGCCACGGGCGAGAAGTACGTCACCTCGGTGCTCATCCACGACGGCTACGTCTACTTCGCCGGACGGCCGTCGGGCACGCTCTACCGCTGCGCGATCGACGGCGGAGCCGTCGAGACCCTGGGCGTGGCCCAGCCCGAGGCGGCCACCCACCGGCTCCTCGTCCGCGACGGCCTCGTCTACGGCGTGCAGGACGGCGCGATCTTCGTCTTCGACCCCGCCGACCGTTCGCTGCGCTACGTCAACCTCGTGCAGCGCGGCTTTCGAGCCGCGCCCGAGGAGCCGATGTCAGTGCACAGCGACGGGAGGCGCGTCTACGTCGGCGGCAAGGGCGGCGCGGACATCCACGACCTCACCACCGGCACACGGAGCCGCCTGGGCATACCCGGCGAGCCGAAGACGGCGCTGACGGTCCGCGACGCCACGTACCTCGGCGTCTACACCCAGGCCCTGCTCTACCGCCACCGCGCCGGCGAACCCGAGGCCACCCTGCTGGCCAGGACCGGCAACCAGCAGGACCGCCCCCGCGACCTGGCGTACGACGACGCCACCGGGCTGATCGCCATGACCACGCAGCCGGAGCCGGGTCACCTCAACGGGACGCTGGCTCTCTACGCGCCGCATTCCGGGCGGTTCGACACCTACCGGCCCGTCGTCGAGCGGCAGAGCCTCTACGCCGTGACCTGCCGCGCCGGCGTCGCCTACCTCGGCACGAACATCCAGGAAGGCCTCGGTCTGCCGCCGGTCACCGCCACCGCCCGGCTCGCCGCCTTCGACCTGCGCACCCGCCGGTTGCGTTGGCAGGTGGAACCGGTGCCCGGGGCGAAGGTCATCCCGGGCCTCGCGCACACCGCTCTCGCCGTCTATGGCATCACCGACGGCGGGGTGCTCTTCGAGTACGACCTGCTCCGGCGCCAGGTCACCCGGACCACGAAGGTCGGCGCGCGGGGTTCGGACCTGCACATCGTGCGCAGGCTCGCGTACACCACCGACGGCAACGCGGTCTACAAGGTCGATCTGGTGACGTTCGCGGTCAGCACCATCGTCGACGGGCTGGCCGGCCAGTGGTTCGGCGGCGAACCCAAGCTCGCCCTGGACCCGTCGCGGCGCGCGCTATTCGGCCTCAAGGACCGAAACCTGGTCCGCATCGCGATCGCCGGCCGCTGACCGCTTCGACACGTCCCTCAAGGAAGAGGAGCATGCCCATGACGCGTCTCAACCGACGTAACGTGATCCAACTCGCGGCGCTGTCGACGCTGGGCGGCAACGTACTCGGCGAACTGCCCGCCGCGGCCGACAGCCCGCGCGAGCCGGGGCAGTTCGGCCCGGCGTCGCTGAGCGCGGCCATCGTCGGCATGGCCGTGGACGGCACCACCGGGTACTTCGTCCCCCGGGGGCAGACACCGCCGAAGGTCGTCACCTACGACATCGTCTCCCGCACCGTGACCGACGTGGTGTCGCTGGAGCGGGGCGACGGCGCGTGGGCCTGCACCGTCTCCGGCGGCAAGGTCTACATCGGCACATACTCGTTCGGAGACATTGTCGAGTACGACCCGGCGCCCCGGACCGCCCGGCGGCTCGGCACCATCGGCCCGTCCGGCACGATCGTCTTCGCCGCCACCACCGCACCCGACGGTGTCGTCTACTTCGGCACCTACCCCCGCGGCGAGGTCTGGTCCCTGCAACCGGCGACCGGGGCGCTGACCAACCTCGGGCGCGCCTTCCCCGGATCCCAGTACGCCCGGCTGCTCGCCGCGGACGAGAGCTACGTGTACGCGGGCACGATCCCCTCCCACATCGTCCGGATCGACCGCAGCACCGGGGAGAAGGTCGACATCATGCCCGCCGGCACCCCACTCGACGCGGGTCTCGGCGCACTGGCCACGGGCGGCGGCCGGGTCTACGCCGCGTCCGCCTTCGGGGTCCACGACATCGCCCGCGACGGCTCCGGCCACGTCGAGGTGCCCGCCGACGAGGAGTACCTGGTCGACTCGCTGACCGTCACCGGCGACGGCGGTCTGCTCGCCCTGGGCCGACTGACCGGATCGATCCTCCGCCGCGAGGGCGACCGGTTGGTCAAGATCGCCCAGGGCCCCGAGGGCGACGAGGGACGCGGCGTGGCGCTGCTGCCCGACGGCACCGTCTTCGCCGCCAACGGCAGCGGCCGGGTGTCCATCCTCGCGCCCGGCCAGGACACGGTGGAGCAGGACGACCTGACCGACGACGCCCGGGCCGCCGGACCCGAACTCCTCCAGTCGATGTGCGCCGCGCCGAACGGCTCGGTCTACGTCGGCGGGCACTTCGCGATCACCGTGCACGAACCCGCCTGCGGCATCCGCCGCCGCTACCCCGTCGCCGGCGAGGCGAAGGACATCGTCGCGTGGCGCAACCGGATGATCAGTGCCCTGTACCCGAGCGGCGAGGTCGTCGACCTGGACCCGCGGACTGGTCGGGTGCGCAGCTTCGGCAGGATCGGCAACAACCAGCAGCGGCCCTGGGACGTGGTGCACCACAAGCCGTCTGGCCTTGTCCTGATCGCGTCGGCCCCGCGGTACGGCAGCCTGCAGGGCGCCCTCACACTCCTGGACCCGGCGACCGGGACCATGGAGGTACGCCTCGACATCCTGCCGAACCAGGCGCTGAACGCCATCGCGCTGGACGGGGATCTGGCCTACATCGCCGGGGACACCTGGGGCGGCAACGGCATCCCGCCCACCGAGCCCACCTCCCAGGTGGCGGTGTTCGACATCAACCGGCGCGAGGTGATCGACCGGTTCGCACCGCTGCCGAACCAGCCCAGCATGCAGCACGTCGAGGTGCTCAACGGGGTGCTCTACGCGCTGTACAAGCGGGCGAGCGGCACATGGCTCGCGTACGACCTCACCACCCGCACGGTCCTGCGGTCCGGCAAGCTCAGCGGCTACGGGGAGGTTGTCGCCCACCGCGGCCACGTCTACGCCGGGGCGAACTTCGGCGACAACATCTACGAGCTGGGCCCCGGGCTGGAGTCGGCGGTGCCGCTGCACACCGGCATCGGCACCAACTGGTACACCGTTCCTCGAATCGAGCCGGTCCCGGGAGCCCGGAAGGCGTGGACGGCGGTGGACCGCAACCTGGCTCTGATCGAACTACCCGCCTGACGGGTCGTACCGCGGCGGCCTCGGGCTGGTCCAGGTACCCAGCCACCGCCGCGGCACGTGGGGCCCCGCAACGGTGGACGCGGCCGGTTCTTCAAGCCGCCCTGGTCGGGTTCGGCCGGCACGCGGGGTGGGCACGTCACCCAAGCCGTGGTCACCCGCCCGAATGCAGGTCGCGCCGACACGAACCTGCCGGCGCGACCGTGGGCAGGCCACGTCAGCGGCTGCACCGTCGTCAGCAAACCTCATGTAGTGGTCGGACGATCCCGACGTCGAAGGACGGGCACGGCACGGACTGGGGCTCAGGCCCCCGTCTCCTCCCAAGGGAGGAGACATGAACTCCGACCGCCGGCCGCAACCGGGGCCTCAGGTCGGGCGAAGTCCGAAGGCCGGCGAAGCAGCATCTGCAGGTATGACAACCACGATGCACCGGGTAGCACACTGGCACCGCCCACTGATGCTCTTCGTCTCGGCGATGGCGGTGCTCGCCCTCGTCTCCGCGGTCGGCATCATCGCCGACTCGCGCGTTCTCACCGGCGTGCCGATCTGGCTCAAGCCGTTCAAGTTCTCCGTGTCGTTCGTGTTGTACGGCACCACCCTGGCCTGGATGCTCTCCCTGTTGCCGAGACGAAGCCGGATCGCGGAGTGGGCGGGCACCGTCATCGTCGCGATGGGGGTGGTGGAGATGGCGGTGATCGTCGGGCAGGTGCTGCGCGGCACGACCAGCCACTTCAACGGGACCACCTCGCTGAACGCCGCCCTGTTCGAGCTGATGGGTGCAGCGATCATGGTGCTGTTCGCCGCGCACCTCGTCATCGGGATCGTGGTGCTGCGTCAGCCGCTCGCGGACCGGGTCGCCAAGTACGCGGTCGGGCTGGGGCTCGGCCTGACGTTGCTCGGCATGTTGGTGGCGATACCGATGGTGCTGCCCAGCCAGGAGCCGGGCATCGAGGGGATCTCCGGGGCGCACAGCGTTGGCGTAGCCGACGGCGGACCTGGACTGCCGCTGGTCGGGTGGAGCACCACCGGCGGAGATCTGCGGATCGGCCACTTCGTGGGGATGCACGCGTTGCAGGCGCTGCCGATCCTGGCGATCCTGCTGGGCCAGTTCCTCGGGAGGCGACTGGACGAGCGTACTCAGGCGCGACTGGTGATCGTGGCGGGCGGCGCATACGGTGCTCTCACAATGCTGCTCACCTGGCAGGCTCTGCGGGGGCAGCCGCTGCTGCGACCGGACGCGCTCACCCTGGCCGCCGTGACGGCCCTGGTGGTCTCGACCGCAGCCGCCGCCGGCGCGGTCGTGGCCCGTCGGCGCCGCCTGAAGATGGCACTGGCCGCATGACCGCGACTCTGTTCACGCTGACGTTCGCGGTGGCCGCGCCCTTCTGGGCGCTGATGATCCTGCTGCCGCACTGGTCCCTGACCGCCCGGATCATCAGGTCGCCGCTGATCGTGGCACCGGTCCTGGTGATCTACGCGATCCTGGTGCTCCCGGCGATCGGGGAGGTGCTGCCGGCCGTGACGTCCCCGACCTTGGACGGCGTACGCAACCTGCTGGGCACCGACGACGGTGCGGCAGCGGCCTGGGCGCACATGATCGCGTTCGACCTGTTCGTCGGCCGGTGGGCGTGGCTCGACAGCCGAGAACGGGGCGTGCCGGCGCTGGTCATGGCTGCGGTGCTGGTGCTGACGATCCTGCTCGGGCCGCTCGGCCTGGCCGCCTACCTCGCCGTCAGGACCAGGTGGGCGCGGCCGGCGGACGCTCGTAGCGCCGAACCGCAGCACCTAGGCTGACCCCGTGGGCTGGTTGGGACGACTGTTCGACGTGCGCGACACCCTCGTACGGATGATCCTGCTAGACCTCAGCGGCATCTGCTATCTGGTCCTCGGCGCCCCGATGGGCGGCGGGCCCACCGCCGCACAGTGGATCCTCGCGGTGATCGCGTTCGGCCTCGCGCTGCTGTTCCACGCTCGGCCACTGGTCAACCTGCTGGCGCAGGCCGCACTACTGGCGATCGCGATCTGGCTGATCGACGACATCACGATCAACCAGGTGGGCGCCAGCTGGGCGTTGCTCGAGCTGACCATGCGGGCGCGGCGACCGCGGACGATCTGGCTGGCCGCCGGGCTGCTGACCATGGTCGAACTGACCGATTCGATCGGCGACCCGTTCCGACGGCTCCTCTCCGGCGTCTTCGGGCTGCTGGTAGAGGTCGGCATCCCGCTGCTCCTCGGCCTGGTTCTCCGGACCACCCGGGAGCTGGCCCGACAGGCGCAGGATCGGGCAGCGGAGGAGCAGCGCCGGCGCGAGTCGGAGAACCGCGCCGCGCGCGCCGACGAACGCAGCGCCATCGCACGGGAGCTGCACGACGTGGTCGCGCACCACGTGGCCTCGATGGTGCTGCGGGTCGGCGTGGCCCGGCACGTACTGACAGATCTGGACCCACGAGTGGGTGAGGTGTTCGACGACGTGCACACCACGGGCACCGCAGCACTAGCCGACCTGCGCCGGCTGGTCGCGGTCCTGCGCGACCCCGACGGTGTGCGCGGCGACGCCGCGCTGACCGCGATCGAGCCGTCGGCGCTTCCGGCGGCCCTCGGCGCGGCGATCGACCGGGCCCGCCAGGCCGGTGTCACGGTGGAGGCCGACATCGACTCGGCGATCGGCTCGCTCGACGCGGTACGAGGAATGGCGGTATTGCGTCTCACCCAGGAGGCATTGACCAACGTGGCCAAGCACGCCGGCACGTCCGCGCTGGCCCGCTTGTCGGTCACAATGGTCGACGGGGCTGTCCATTGGACGGTGTCGGACAACGGGCGCGGGTGGGTGTCGGCGGCGATGCCGCCCGGCGGCGGCCACGGCATCACCGGTATGCGCGAGCGCGTCGAGGTCCTCGGCGGCGAGCTGGAGGCCGGTCCGACAGGCACCGGTTGGCGGGTGCGGACCGTTCTTCCCGCCACGGCCACCGCGCCGGCGCCGTCTCCCCCCTCCCCCGCCGTCACACCGGCCCCATCCGTGCGGCAGGAGCGCGAGACCCCGGTGGGGCCGCGCACGGCGGAGCCGGCATGATCCGCGTCCTGCTGGTCGACGACCAGCACCTCATCCGCGCAGGCCTGCGCATGCTGTGCGACGCCCAGCCCGACATCGAAGTCGTCGGCGAGGCCGACAACGGCCGCGATGCCGTATCCCTCGCCGCGCGGCTCCATCCCGACGTCGTCGTGATGGACCTACGCATGCCGGGCGTCGACGGGATCACCGCGACCAGTCGCATCCTCGCCGACCGACCAGTCGTCCGCGTCCTGGTGCTGACCACGTTCGGCGATGACGACCATCTGTATCCGGCCCTGACCGCCGGCGCCTGCGGATTCCTGCTCAAGGACGCACCCCCCGGCGACCTGGTGGACGGCGTCCGCCGGGCCGCCGCCGGCGACAGCCCGTTCAGCCAGGAGGTGCTACGGCGCCTGGTCCAGCGCGCGGTGCACGCCCGCACCGAGACACCCCGGCCGGTCGAGGGACTGACCGCCCGCGAGCAGGATGTGCTGAACCTGGTCGCCGAGGGTCTGTCCAACACGGAGATCGCCGAGCGACTTCACATCGGCGTCACCACGGTCAAGACCCATATCACCAGCCTGATGACCAAGACCGGCAGCCCCAACCGAGTACGCCTGGCCCTGTTCGCCCACGACGCCTGAAGGCCGCCCGGGCAGCAGGTCATCGGGGCAGGTGCGGCGGAAATCTGCCCTCGGCCGGAACAATCCACCGTCTGGTCGGGCAGCGGCCGGTATCCCGACGGACGCTGACGTACTCGCTGCGGGCGTCACCGTGGTCGGTGCACGAATGTCACCCGAGGATGGAGCGGTCAACGCGCCGCCCGGCCCACCGCCCGGAAGTGGCGGCGGAACTCGCGCGGACTCATCCCCGTCTGCGCCCGGAACCGGCGGTTGAAGTGCGACAGGTTCTGATAGCCGCATGCTGCTGCGATCTCGCTGATCGCCGCGTCGGCCTCGACAATCCGCCGGCACGCCTCGGCCAGCCGCACGTCGTTGACGTAGTCGGTGAAGGTGCGCCCGGTGTGGCGCCGGAAAAAGCGGCCGAACGCGTCAGGGGTCATGGCCACCAGCGCGGCCGCCCGCGCCACCGTTATCTCCTCGGCGTAGTCGCGGCGGACCAGCCCGATCACGAGGTCGACCCGGCGCCGGGAGGAGGCGTCGACGTCGGTCACCAGCGAGCGCGTGGCGAGCGTCTCGGTGGGAAGCTCGGCGAGCGACACCAGGATGTCGAGCAGCCGGATCGACCGCCGGGCGGGGTCGAGGCCGCCGATCCCGAGGATCCCGGCCGCTGCCTCCTCGGCGCCCCCGCCGGTGAAGCGCAGCCCGTGCGCGGAGCGTTCGAGCAGCCGTTCGACGCCCTGGAACTCGGGCCGGGCGAAGAAACCGGTGCCGAACGCGTCGTGCTGGAACTGCAACGTGACGGCCTCGTGCCAGCCGGCCGGGCCCGACTCCCAGGTGTGCGGCGTCAGCGCGCCCACCAGGACGAGGTCGCCGGGTTCGTAGTCGTCGACCCGGTCGCCCACGTAACGCCGGCCCGAGCCGGCGACGATGAGCGTCAGCTCGTATTCGGGGTGGTAGTGCCAGTCGAACGCGAACCGCGGTTCGGCGCGCACCCCGTGGTGCCACGAGAGGTAGGGCGAGGACGGCACGCGCTCCAACGACGGACGCATGCCCGAACGGTACCCTGCCGGCCGCACAAGGACGGTGGCCGCGACGAATCGGTCGGCAGAGTATCGGTTTCGGCCGCCGACGGCGTGGTGGTCCAGCCCTGCTCCCCCACACACTCAGGTGGCGACCCAAGGGAGGCTCGATGACAACCACCGCCACCGAACTCGACCAGCACTATGCAGTCAGCGCGCAGGACGTCGCGCGGTACGCCGAAGACGGCTTCGTGAAGCTGCGCGGCGTGCTCAGCCCCGACGTCGTCGCTCGCTACGAGCCGGAGATCACCGAGCAGGTCATCCGGCTCAACACCCAGCACCTGCCGCTGTCCGAGCGGGACACCTACAGCCGGGCGTTCCTCCAGGTCATCAACCTGTGGCGACACAGCGACAGGGTTCGCGAGTTTGCCTTCTCCCGCCGGTTGGCGGGGATCGCCGCCCAGCTGCTCGGGGTGCCGGCGGTGCGGCTCTACCACGACCAGGCGCTCTACAAGGAGGCCGGCGGTGGCATCACGCCGTGGCACGTCGACCAGCACTACTGGCCGCTGTCAAGCGACCGCACCGTCACGGTCTGGGTCCCGTTACAGGACACCCCGCAAGAACTCGGCCCGCTGACCTTGGCGGCCGGCAGCCACCGCTCCGAGTACGGTCGCGAACTCGCGATCGGCGACGAGTCGCAGGCGCGCCTCGACGCGTTTGTGACCGAGTCCGGCTACCGCGTTGACGACTCGCCGTACGCGATCGGCGACGTCAGCTTCCACTCCGGCTGGACCATCCACCGGGCGCCCCCGAACACGAGCGCCACGCCCCGGCGGGTGATGACCGTCATCTACATGGACGCCGCCATCGAAGTGACCCGGCCGACCAACCGCTACCAGGAGGCGGACCTCGCCGCCTTCCTCGGTGGCCGTCCGGTCGGCAGCGTCGCCGACGGCCCCCTCAACCCGGTGCTCTGGTCGGCCTGACCGACCGGGCATCGCCCGCATGCTGACACCGCACTGGCCAGGCGGAGGCGGCCGGCGAGATCCTCGTTGACCCCGCCGGCCGTCGTCGCTCAGTGACCGCGTCGGGGTGTGACCTTGAGAAGCTGACCCGCCCCGCCCGGGAGGATGCTGCGGTTGCTGACGTAGATCGTGCCGTCCTTCGCCACGGCCAGACCGCCGGGGACCTCGAGACCCGGCACCCGCACCTCGGACTTCTTCCCGTGGCTGACCTTCACCAGCCGGCCGGGAAGGTTGCCACAGACCTCGGCGTCCAGCAGACCGGCGCGCGCGATCTCGAGGACATACAGGGAACGGTCCGGCCCGAATGCGATGTCCACGATCGCGCTGAACCCGCGGGCGTACGTCGAGACGTGGCCGGTGCGCGGGTCCACCCGGAACACGCGCGCCTCTCCCGGGGCGAACGGGAAGCCGGTGAGCTGACCGACGTAGTAGGCGCCGTCCGGGCCCACCACCACCGACGTCGGGACGGCCTGAGACGGTATCGGGGTGCCGGCCGGCGGGAAGTCCGGCGGCGCCGGGCAGGTCAGCGCGGGCACCGGCCGCACCGCGGCAGGGAACGTCGCCACGGTGCTGATTCGGCCATTGGCGCCGACCCTGAGCAGGGCGTTGGCTCCGGCGTCGACGGCCAGGGTGGCACCCCCGCGCAGCGCCGCAACCGAGTACGGGTTGGCGTCCGGCCCGCCCCCGTCCGGGTCGTTCGCGCCCTCGTACGCCGCAAGGTCGGCGATCGTCCGCTCGCCCCCGTACCCACGGACCCGCTTGACCGTGCCGAACTCCCTGGCGAACGAGATGTCCTGCGCGATCGTGTCACGGACTTCCGGCGGCGCGCCCAGCCCCATGGCGATGAGCATCGTGTTCGGATGATCAGCCACGACGTCATGCGGGCCGGTGGCGGCGAAGCCGATCGCCGCGGGGTCGCAGGTGCCGTTCTCGCCCGCGCCGCTGTAGGACGGAAGGCCATTGACGATGCGACGCTGGCTTCCGTGCTGGACCTTGGTCACCCCGCCGGTCTCGCCGAAGCACAGAGTTGAGCCGCTCGGCCCCCCGCCGCCCGGCACCTCCGCCGCCATGGGTCCACCGGCGCCGGCCTCGGCGACGTAAACGGCGCCGTCGCGACCGATCGTCACGCCGCGCGGGTTGAGCAGACCGTCCGCGATCACCCGCACTGTCGGAGCGTCGGAATGTGCCAGCGCAGGTGCCGCCGGCAGCAGACCGACGACCACCGCTCCCGCCGCCAGGCCTACCAACGTCGACCGGGCCTGTCTTGATCGAATCATGAAATCTCCCCCCTCGGATGGACAGACGCGGGACACGTCCGCCCACTTCCGATGCTCATGCTGCCGGCCGAGGCAGACCGGGAGAGTGTTCTGTCCCTGAGACGACAGGAGCCAGCCCACGTCGGCGACCGCACTGTCTCCCGCTGTCGGCATCACTGCATGACCAGGGCAAGGAGAAGGCGCCGCATCGCCAGGGCGGCGCGATGACCCTGAAGGGCAGCAACACGCGCCGCCGGGTGGCCTTCCCGGTCAGCGTGGACGGCGCCGACAACGGCACCGCGCTCGGGGTGATGAGCCAGGGTGAGATGCACGCCCTCGGTCTGGCCACGTTCCTGCCGCGCGGCTGCGCGACGGAGAGCCCGTTCCGGTTCATCGTCGTTAACGACCCGGTGCAAAGCATGGACCCGGCCAAGGTGGACGGACTGGCCCGGATGCTCGCGGAGCTGGCCGAGCAGCGGCAGGTGGTGGTGTTCACTCATGACACCCGGCTGCCGGACGCGGTCCGGCGGCTCGACCTGGGCAAGGCCCGGATCATCGAGGTGACCCGGGCGGAGCGGTCCGTGGTGACGCTGCGGGCCGGATCCGACCCGGTGTCCCGGCACCTGGACGACGCGTACGCGCTGGCGCGCAACGACGAGATCGCCGCCGAGGCACGCGGGCCGGTGGTCGCGGAGTTGTGCCGATCGGCGATCGAAGCGGCCTGCCATCGGGTGATCTGGCGGACCCGGGTGGGGCGAGGTGTGCCGCACGCGGACACCGAGAAGGCGATCGAGGATGCGTCCCGCCGGCTGACCACTACCGTCGCCCTCGCGGCGTTCGATGACGCCGACCGGGGTGGCGACGTGCTCGGCTGGCTCGGCCGCCGGCACGGACCGCGGGCCGTCAACGCGTACCAGGCGTGCCGGGAAGGCGTGCACGGCGCGTACCTGGCGGACCTGCCCGGGCTGGTCGCGGACGCGCGCCTCCTCACGGCGGCGCTGTCGTGACCGCGCCGACGCCCGAGCGTTGCCTGGCGGCGGCCGACCAGCTGCTGCGGGGGTCCGGTGTCCTCGGCGCCGCGGCGGTGACCGCCGGGTGGTGGCCGCGGGCCTGTGCCTGCCTGATCCGGCTCGCCCTCGAAGGCGGGATCGACGCCTACTGGCGGCGGGTGAAGCCGACGGTGGCGGGCTGCCGGCAGGGCCGCGCGAAGCAGCTGATGCTGCGCGGCCGGCTCGGCCCGGGCGCGGAGACCGCCCGCCGGGTGGCGTTCGCCTGGACGACGCTGTCCGCCGCCGCCCATCACCACTGCTACGAGCTGGCGCCCACGGCGGCGGAGCTGCGTCGCCTGCACGCGGAGGTGAGCGCCCTGCTCACTCGGCTTCAGCCGGGCGGTCAGGACCGCCCCCACCCGAACTGACCCGACACCATCGACCTGAGGGATGCCACCTTGTCCTACCAGCCCGGATACGACCCGACCCGTCCGCAGCCGCCGATCTCGGCCGTCCCTGCCAGCCCCTACCCGCCGTACGGCTATCACCCGCCCGTGCCGCAGGTGGTGGTGCAGGCCCCGCCCGCCTCCGGCACCGCCACCGCGTCGATGGTGCTCGGCATCCTCGGCGTGCTCGGCGGGTGGTGCCTGTTCGGGCTGCCCTGCATCCTCGCCGTCATTCTCGGCCACGTCGGCCTGCACGAAACGCGCCACGGCACGAAGTCCGGCCGCGGCATGGCGGTCGCCGGACTGGTCCTCGGCTACGTCTTCGTCGGACCGATGATCGCCTTCACGATCATGGTGTTCTTCGGCGGCGTGATCGGCGCAGCCACCCCGACTTCGACGCCCACGCCCTGACTGCCAGAAGCGTGGGCCGGACAACGAGATGCTCACGAGGCGCCGGAGAGACAGGTGTCATGTCCCGAACGAATCACGATCCCGCAGCATCCGGCCCGTCCAGTGAGCTGTCCCGCACGGACGCGGGCTGCGTCATCGCGGTGCGCTGGCGCGCCGACGCGGCACCGACTGGCACCCCTGGACCCGACGAGGTCGTCGTCCGCATCGCCGACGACGCTCCGCCCAACGTCCGGGAACACGGCCTCACCTCGGCGACCCTGCACCGGCTCGGACGGCAGGTCGACGACATGGTGGCCGAGTACCACGAGCTGCCGAGTGTCGGCGCCTACCAGGTGATGGGGCGGCGGTACATCGAACGCCGCCTCGCCGACCTGGCCCGCGCTCGGGGTGCGGCCGACGACGGCTTCGACTCGGCTTTGCTCGCCCTCTTCGAGGACCTGACCGGTCGCGGGCACAACGATCCGCTCGGGGCGCTCGCCACGGCCACCGGCCGGTCGCGGGAGGCCCTCGAGCACCTGCTGGACGTGGCCGGCCAGCGGCACGCCCGCGATGGGCACCGCGCGGGAACGCCGTGTCTCCCGGTGCGGATACTGCCCGGGGGACATCGTCGAAGCACCGCCGCGCCTGGTCGGAGGTCTTCCACCGGAGCCGCATCTCGCCACAGGTGTTCGTCGTCGCGGCAGATGCGCAGAAGGAGGTCGAGAAGCTCGTCGCCGGGCTCGGCCTGCCGGAGGCGTCCTCGACCGGACTGTTCGACAATGCCCACTGGGCCACGCCGCTGCTCGACGGCGCCGTGACGACGCTGCGCACCTACGGCCTGCCCACCCTGCCCGGCGGGACCCGGGTGTACGGTCACCGGCCGTTGCGGCTGCTCTGCCACCTCATGAGCCTCCAGCCGCCGGCCCGCGCACTCATGGGCGAGCCGTCGGTGCCGCAGTTCGACCAGTTGCTGGCCGACCTCGACCGGCAGCGGCAGGCCGACAAGGACACGCTACTCGCCCAGGCGCATAGGGCCATGGCCAACGATTCGCAGGAGGTTCTGGCGGCGGTCCAGGCGCTGTTCGGCGGCGAGAAGGCCGCCACCGCCGTCGAGGCCAGCCGGCAGCGGCCACGCAACGGCTGAAATCACATCAAGGTCGTCGAGTTGTTGAGGCGGTACTCCATCCACGCCACCGAGACTTCCACGCCGCCGGGTAGCGCGTGTCGAGCCAATTCGACCCGCCAGGCGTCCTCCAGGTTGGTGGATATCCGGGGGCCGATGACGTCGGGTCTGGTGTCCGCGAACTGACGAAGCATGCGGCGGGAGAGCGTGATCTTCCCTCTCCCCCGCAGCGTCGACTCGCCGACATCCCGACAGACCAGGTAGTCGAGATTCGGCAGGGCTCCGACCTCCTCCATCTCGCCGACGGCGGGAGTGAGACCCGTCACCTTGAGTGCGTCCATGAAGGCGATCAGGGGTGCGGCGAGACCGTCGTCCGTGCCGGCCGCCCGCCAGGAGAACCAGAGCGGGATGCGGTCACTGCCCTCGCCGGGTCGAACGAGCATGGTCGGCCCGGTGAGGACTTGGTAGTCACCCGCGCGGTCGGTCAGGCCGGTGAGCTTGTCTCGGTCGGGCTTGCCGTTGTCGTTCCCTGTCACCAGCGGCAGGATCTCGGGGAGCAGCTCCTGCGGAGCACTCGTCCGACCCTCCCTGTCGTCCCCGCGTGCCGATCGGATGCGCCCGCGCAGGTCCTTCTCGAACTCGTCGGTTCCTCCGGGTGGGAGCCGGTTGACGGCGAGTTGCAGGTGGATGAAGGCAAGATCGTCCAGCGAAATGATCGAGCAGGCCAGCACGCCCAGTTCGGGGAACTCCCGAAGGTAGGACATGATCGCACTGGTCGATCCGACGCGGGCGGGGCCGACGAAGGTGAGGGGCAGGCAGCACCGCGCCTCCGCGCCGTCCCACCGCGTCCGGGCCGCGCCCTGCTCGGCTTTCGACTGGTCGTACGGGCGGACCAGATACCAGTTGCCTTGCCGGTGGCCCGGCCGGATGTCGGCCCGCCAGAACCCGTAGCCGCGTTTGCCGGCGAAGTGCGCGAACGCCTCGGAGAGCTTGAGGCGCCGTTCAGCGCCGGCGCGTCGCAGCGCCATAGCGAATCGCACCGCGACGGCGGACGGCACGGGCCACTGCCCGTCGTCGGGCCGGGCGGGCAGCTGAACCGGGCCTTGCACGGACAGCAACGGTGCCTTGTGCTCAGCGGCGACTCTCGCAATCTCCGCAATCAACTCGGCGATCGCTCGGCTGTGGAAGCTCGACCACCGGGTGGTGTTCTCCTGTATCAGGATCAGGCCCTCGAACCTCTGCCCCGACTCGTAGATGAAGGTCGGGTTGGGCCACGCCGTGCCCTGGAAGACCCACTCGTCGGGGGATCGATCATCGACTCTGAGTGCCACTGGAAGGTCACTGCCCCGACGCCGGCGCTGCATGCCTTGCGGGAGCGCGCCGACGTATGTCCCGATGACCAGCCCGACCCCGTGCGCGGCGGAGGAAAGGGTCTCGCGCGGGGTCTGGCGCGCCGGCCGTGCTTCATGGCTGCCGTTCGCGCCGCGATGGTCAGGCTGCGGCGGCGCAAACCGTCCGGCATAGGCCCGGTCGCCGAACAGGTCACGAAGGTAGCCGCCGCGGTCCAGGACGTGGTGTACCTCGAAGTTCACCTGCATCAGAGACTGCCTCGCCATCAGAAATCCGGCTCGGGCGAGGTCGGCTAGCGCGGCAGGGGAGTTCTCTTCGTCGTCACTCATGATGCCATCCAGTCGATTGGAAGACGGCGTCCGTCGGTACCGGCGTGGCCGCTGGCGGGAGAAGCCATCTCGGAGCGGACAGTCGGGCGGGTGCGAGGTCGCGGTGCTTGGCGAGGCGCCGGTGTACCAGTGCCGCCGCGAGCAGCGGAAGTGCCGTCGTCAGGCCGAGCATCCCGCCGAGGGCGGGGCCGTGGACGTCGGTGGCGATGACGGCGGAGGCGCCCACGGCTGACGCGATGGACAAGTGGGCCAGGTGCCTGGACTGTCGTCGGAGGTGCCCGAGGATCGTGTGTCGCATCGGCAGGTCGAGCCTCGTGTAGAGGAATCCGGGCACCAGCAGCAGCACCGCGACCACGGCGTCCGCGTTCGACGACCCGTTCGCGGAACGACCGTAAGGCCACGGACTTCCCGCGAGCAGAGCGCCGACCAGGTAGATCGTGGTGGCCACGGCGACCGCGAAGGCGATGACGCTGCCCGGGCGCACCCCGGTCGCATCGCGCAGGGTCAGTGTGCATGTCACGGAGGTGTGTTCGCCGTCGGACGATCGGGGTGAGGTGCGCCTCCAGTAGGCGTGTGCTCGACTGCTCGCCGGGTCGTTCTCCACGGAGAAGTCGGAGCCGAGCTGCTGCCTATCGACCTCGTCGGCGGCGTGTTCGAGACGGTCGGCGGTCAGGTTCGTCAGTAGGGGCGCCTCCATCCTGTCCGGTTCGTTGACCAGCGGCTCAGCGGACAAATACAGGTTCGCCAGCCACCTGCTGTGCTGAAGGGCGTCGTCGGACATCTCCAGCCCGGCCTGGCTGGCGTCCCACTGCCGGGATCGGAGAAGTTCGGAGAGGCGACCGAGCGCTGACTGCAGTTCGAGTTCCAGCAGGCGCGTCTCGGTCTGCCGCGCGGACTTGTGCCTGCGTAGCCGGTCGGCGAGAGCTCGCAGATCCGTGGCCAGCTCCTTCGCCGTCGCTTCGTCCACGTCGGTCACCAGGGACATCGCCTCGATGTGGACGCCCGGTTCGGTCTCGGCGACCACGTGGTAGGAACGCAGGCTCGCGGGTATCCGCGCCAGGTACTGGATGCGGTAACGGGCCGAGGTCGAGCGGGACCAGACTCGGGCGGGGCCGGCCGCCCGGCCCTGCTCGCGCAGATGCACCGGCGCGTCGTAGCTCAGCAGGTGGTCGTCCTTGGTCAGGTCGAGGGCGGTGACCAGGAGGTAGTCGTTGAGTGCCACGTCGAGCAGGTTTGCGTAGGAATCCAGCTGCGGCGCGTACTGGCGCAGCACGGACAGAACGAGATCCCGGCAGTCATCGGCTCCTGGGGCACCGACTGCCGAAGTCTGCAGGTTTCCGTACTCGTGTTGCTCGACGTCACCCAACGGTCTGGTGCGTTCGGTCAGGAGCGCGAGCAGAGCAGCCTGGATGAGCCATCGGGCCTGCTCCTCACGCAGCAGCCGACTCACGTTGGACGATTGTCGCGACTCCGGCCGGCTGGACAGGATGCCCTTCAACAGGCGGTACAGACCCGAGGCGAGAAGCCGGGACGTCTCGTACTGGGTCAGCCGTGGAAGCTTGTTCCCGGCGGCGTCCACGACATCGATTGGCGAGACACTCAGTCTCGAGATGCGGGTCACCGGCACCCAGATGGTGGGTGTGGAGGGCTGCTCCTGTTCCGGGTCCCGGGCGCTGCGGCTGCTGAGGCGCTGGAACAGGTGACTGGCCTCGCGCTGGCTCGGGTCCAGCAGGCTCAACCGGACGTCGACTTCGGTCGTTCGGCTCGCGACGCCGTGCTCGACGAAGGACAGCCGTTCGGTGAGCCGGCGAATGTGGTTCTGCCGCAACGCCATGTCGAGGAAGGCCAGACCAACCGCGGCCCCCTCGCGGGACAACGGGGGCGGCGCCCCCGGCACCGGCACCGTTCGGATCGCCCGCTCCAGCGACGGCATCCGCGGCGACTGCACCGGCTGCGGACTCGCCGCCCCGGTGACGACGCCACGCGGCTGCGGGATACGAGAGAGCGACCCAGCCGGTGCGATCGTTTCGGCTGCCCTCTTGGTGCGAATGATGTCCATCCGTCCTCCCTGCTGACGTCCGGGCCACCGCTTGCCAACCCACACCGAATCCGCCCCGAAAACTGCGATTCGATCTTCGAGTGGCGACTCGGATATTGGCCGTACTGGTTGGGCGGTCAGTCAAAGGTACGTTCAGTGTCAGGTCGTAGCCGCACTGTTGCACTCCGCTTATCGGCGTGCAATAAATGCGCTGTGGGGAGCGGGAGTGGACTTACGGGGCGTCGGGGCCGGCCGCCTCGCTCGCCACGCCAGACAGCCGCTCGACCGGGCTGGCCACCGCATCAGGACAGGGCCGCCTGGTTGCTCCGCGTTAACCGGCTGCACGGACAGCAGGGCGAGTGGACGGCAGCGACCGCGTTCGCAGACGCGTTCCAGGGCGGCTGCTGGCGGGAACGCACCAGTGTCTACCGCATCTCCCGCTGGGAAACGGCGGCGGTCCGAGTGCCGTACCTGGCCGTGCGACGCTACGAGCAGTTGCTCGACCTTCCCGGCGGCAGTCTCGTTGCGCTTCTTGACACCATTTACCGATACTTCGCACCGGATGTCAGCGCTTCTCCCCTGCTAGCCAGAGGCGCAGATGCGCGAAGTACCGAAAAGCCCGCACAAATTGACCAACTACTGGAACTCGTACTCTCCGACGGCATCGTGACCGGATCGGAATGGGATGAGCTGACCGCTCATCTCGCCGCCACCCCGCGCCAGATCATCACACCGCGCTCCGCGTGGGACAAGATGGCCCAGCGACTGCTCTCAGAAATGATCATCGCCGACGGTGTGGCGTGGATGCAGCGTCACGAAGCCTTCAACCGACTCCTCGCCCACCCCGTCGGCCAACAGGCCGCCATCGCCACCTGCGCCGATCTCGCCGCCGACCGGACCGGTCAGGTCTTCGTCGAGACCGTCAGCATCCTCGACGGCAGTCCCCACCCGGACGCAAGCCGACACCTACTCGCACAGCTCATCAGCCCCACGAACGACCGGGCTCAGTACGGAGCCCTGCTCGGCTGCATCCGCAAGCTACGGTACGGACACTTCACCAGAGGGCAGCTGCAGCGGCTCTTACCGATCGTCCACGACATGGTTCTCGACCCTGCCACGTACGCCCGGGCACAGCCGCTCGCCGCCGAACTGCTACGACGGCTTCCGGCAGACGTCTCCGCGAGCGCCAAGGCGCAGCTCAGCCGGGCGATAACGTCCGATCCGGCCATGCAACAGGCGCTGGACGCCAGGCATCCAGTGCGAGAAGAGGCAGCGGCGGTGCGGGTCGCGCGCATCACCGGCGCCGCGTTGGCCCAGACATCGGTCGAGGCGCCCCACTTCCACGACCAACTGCTCCCGGCATTGCTGGAGGAGATGCTGTTCAGCCCGGTCTTCGACGTCCGGCTATACGCCGCGATGCTGCTCTCCGGCACGCCCTACCGTCAACCTCTCGCCACGACGCTCGCCTCCGAACTGGCCGTCAGCGCCGCCAGCGGTCCCGTCGAGGAGGCGCTGACCATCATTGAGGCGCTCCGGATCATCGGCACGTCGGAGCAGCGCCCCATGATCGAGCGGCTGACCACGGCAACCGGGCTACCCTCGACCATCGCCCTGGCCGCCACTCAGGCGATCGGACACATCGGCGGCCGCAGCAGCGACCACTACTGGAGACAGGCGATAGCGCACCACGCTCGCCGATGGCGGCAGAGCCGAACCACCACGCACGCAACTGCCTTGGTCGGACTGGTCTACGCGCTTGGCATCGCCCGCAACGAACGGATGCTCCAGCTCGTCCGGGGCGACGCCACCGTTCCCGCAGAACCCCGCGCTGCGGCGTCATGGTGGCTGAACCTGCCCCGGCGCATCCTCGACAGCGCCCTCTGGTGAAGTCCGGGCCTCACCCCAATCGCGGCTGATCGACCTGACGCCAGCGGTGGGTTTCCATTCCGGCGACCGTTAGCGGCGCCGACAACGGCACCGTGCTCGGGGGGGTGATGAGCCGGGCCGAGATGCGACGGCCGCGGTGCGGCGCCGCCTGTACACCGAGGTGAGCACCCTGCTCGCGCCTCGACGGAAGAACGGAACCCGAACGATGACCTACCGCAACCCGGCGTGGGGGTGATCTCGCGGCGAAAGAATCTGCCGCGTTGGGCCAGGCCATGGACAGATATTGACGGCGAGGCGATACTCAGTCACATCCGTCAATATGTGGCTCTTTGGCTTGGAGGCCAGGATGTTCAGACGTACCGCCAGCCTTGTCGCCGCGCTGAGCCTCGCCGCCATGGCGAGTCTCCTCGGCGTGGTAACCACCGCCGCACCCGCCCAGGCCGACGGCTGCTACACGTGGGGACGGACACTGACCGAAGGGATGTCCGGTGAGGATGTCCGCCAGCTACAGATCCGCGTCGCCGGCTACCCCGGCTACGGCGCGGTCCTCGGCATCGACGGGATCTTCGGTCCGGCGACGAAGGCCGCCGTCAACCGGTTCAAAAACGCCTACGGCCTCGACAACAACGGCACCGCCGGCCCGGCCGTGTTCAACAAGATCTACCAGTTGCAGGACAACGACTGCACCCCGGTCAACTTCAGCTACGCCGAACTGAACGACTGCAACTCCGACTGGTCCGGCGGCGCGGTCTCGGCCTCGACCGCCAAGTTCAACGCGCTGGTGAACATGTGGAAGCTGCAGGCCATGCGACACGCCCTCGGTGACCGGCAGGTCATCGTCACCAGCGCCTTCCGCAGCCACGCGTGCAACAACGCGGTCGGCGGCTCATCGACGAGCCGGCACCTCTACGGCGACGCGGTCGACCTCGCCGCCGGGCCCCACTCACTGTGCACCCTCGCCCAGCGCGCCCGCTACCACGGCTGGCGCGAGATCCTCGGCCCCGGCTACCCCGGCCACAACGACCACACCCACGTCGCCCACAAGTCCTCGCAGACCTGGTCCGCCCCCAACTGCGGCATCTGACCGGACGTGCCGCGGGCGGGAAGGACCGAAGCGGCCTCCCCGCCCGCGGCGCTGCCCGGTGTCCCGCGAGTGTGCGATCCATCTGGCACGTCGGCAGGCGCCGCTCAGCCATGACAAATGTCAGCGTGCCCAGCCGCGCCCGCCGCTAACGTCAACCGCAGAGCCGACGTCTCAGCGGAGGGCAGAACGCGATGTCGCACACTCTGCGGGCGAGCCGCACGGCCGTACTGGTCTGCCAGGGGCGCGCGGCCGCCGACGGGCTGATCGCTCCCGGCCGCTTCGCGGATCCGACAGCCATGCCCCTGCTGCGTCCCACCGAGCGTGCGGCCGTCCAGTGGGTCCGCGACGGTGCCGTGCCCCGGCAGTGGCAGCAGAGGGTCGACTACGAGACGGTGCGGGCCAACGCCGAGCTGATCGTGCCCCGTACCGTCGCCATCGACGACGCGATACGCGCTCACCCCAGCCCTCAGCTGGTGATTCTCGGTGCCGGGCTGGACGGCCGCGCCTGGCGGATGCCGGAACTCGCCGGTGTAACGGTCTTCGAGGTCGACCAGCCGGCCACCCAGCAGGACAAGCGCGACCGCGCCGAAGGCCTGCCCGGCACCCCGCCGACGTTCGTGCCGGTGGACTTCGGCCGCGACCGCCTGGCCGAGGCGTTGGCGGCCTCCGGGCACCGCGCCGACCGTGCCACGACCTGGGTCTGGGAAGGCGTCGTGCCGTACCTGACCACGGCGGAGGTGGCCGCCACGGCCACCGCGCTCGCCGCCTGCTCGGCGCCCGACAGCCGGCTCATCGTCAACTTCCAGGCGCCCGGAACGTCCACGACGCTGGGCCGCGTTCTGGCCCGGCTGCTGATGGCCTCCACCGGCCGGTCGAGCGTCTGGGCGAAGGAGCCGTGGCGCTCGACCTGGACGCCCACCGCCATGGCCGCCCTGCTCCACCAGCACGGCTACGCCGTCACCAGGGACGAGAACCTGTTCGACACGGCGCGGGCTCTGGCCACACCGATGCGCCACCCCAGGTCGCTCGGCCACAGCCGGGTGATGGTCGCCGATCGGGTCTGACGGGTACGTCGTCGCAGCGGGGAGGCGGTCTGTGGGTGACGGGTTGGAAGTGGCGATCCTGATCGGTCTGCAGGCGTCGGGCAAGACGAGGTTCCGCCGCCGGGTGTTGGCCGAGACTCACGTGGTGGTCAGCAAGGACGCGTTCCGCAACGCGCGTAACCGTCAGCGCCGTCAGATGCGTCTCGTCACCGAGGCGTTGGCGGCGGGGCGGTGCGTCGTGGTGGACAACACCAATCCCTCCCCGCAGGAGTGGCAACCGCTGATCGGGGCCGCCCGCGCTCACGGCGCGTCGGCGGTCGGGTACTGGTTCCCGCCGGATCTGCCCGCGGCGCTCGCCCGCAACGCCGCGCGTGAAGATGGAGATCGGGTGCCGGACGTCGGGCTGTACGACACGCTCAGGCGGCTGCGACGCCCCCGGCAGGCCGATGGCTTCGACCGACTGTACGAAGTCCGGTTCGACGGCAGAGGCGGGTTCCACGTCGAGCCGATGGCTCAGGAACGGTGACACCGGCGGTCAATGCGGTCATCGCTGCCGAGCTTCCCGTGACAGCGTCGTCCGATGCCACATCCCGACGACCCGGCCCTCGTCTCGTACGTCGCCGAGCGCTCCTCCGGCGTCGCGCTGGCCCTGTTTGACGCCAGCGGCCCGGGCCGGCCCGGGCCGCGCTACAGAGCGCGGCGGGCAACGCTGACCGGCGGTTCCGCGCGGCGCAGCGGAGGACATTTCGGGCTCGGGTCCTGGGCCGGCCGAACCGCCGAGGCCCACATGACGTACTGTGGCACCCCACAATGATCACCTGGGCAGACGTTTCTGTCCGGAAGGAGGAGATGGACGAAGCGGTGGGCCCCGACCCCGTGTCGCTCGGCGCTCCCGTCTGAACTTCTACCTCTTTCTCCCACCACTCCACGTCGCACACGGAGGGCCATTGCCGAATGCCAACGCCCGAAATGTGATGGCCAACCGGCCATGGCAGGTTCCGCACCGCCGCGGCCACCGCTGGCCCGCGGCCTGCCAGCCGCCGAGAGGACGTGTCAGATGACCTTCTTCGAATATCTGGAGAGCCGCCGCGACCTGCTGGTCGCCCAGACCCTCGAGCACGCGACGATCGTGCTGATGGCGGTGGCGCTGGCAACGCTCATCGGAATGTCCGTCGCCGTTCTCACCTACCGCCACCGTCGCGCCCGGGGAATCGCCGTCGCGGTCGCCGCGGCCGTGCTGACCATTCCGTCGTTCGCGCTGCTCGGCCTGTTGATCACTCCGCTGGGCCTGGGGTACCTCCCCGCGCTGGTCGCCCTGACCCTGTATGCCCTGTTACCGATCATCCGTAACACGGTGGTGGGACTGACCGAAATCGACCCGGCGCTCACCGAGGCGGCTCGCGGCATCGGGATGAACTGGGTGCGGATGCTGTGCACGGTCGAGATACCGCTGGCCTGGCCGGTCATCCTGGCGGGTATCCGCGTCTCCACCCAGATGACGATGGGCATCGCGGCGATCGCCGCGTACGTCGGCGGGCCGGGCCTGGGTAACCAGATCTTCTCTGGCCTGGCCAACCTCGGCGGCGTCAACTCGCTGAACCAGGCCCTGGTCGGCACCCTCGGAGTGGTCGTCCTCGCTCTCGTGGTGGACCTCTGTCTGGGCCTGCTCGGTGTGCTGACCCGGGGCGGCCGGAGCCGCCGGTCCGCCTTCTCCCGGTCAACCGCGCCGTCCCCCGCCGAGCAGCCGGACTCCGGTGCGGCGCTGGCCGGCGCACCGCCCCTCGCGGCTCCGTCCACCATCCAGGGAGGTCAACGATGACCGCTGACGTGATGATCGACCTGCAACAGGTCAGCAAGCTCTATCGGGGGCAGAAGACCCCGGCGGTCGAGGACGTGTCGATGACCATCCGGCGGGGCGAGATCGTCGTGCTGGTCGGCCCGTCCGGCTGCGGCAAGACCACCACCATGAAAATGATCAATCGGTTGATCGAGCCCAGCTCGGGGCGGATCATGGTGGACGGGTCGGACGTCACCTCGCTCAACCCGACCGAGCTGCGCCGGCGCATCGGCTATGTCATCCAGCAGGTGGGACTCTTCCCGCACATGAGCGTGGCGACCAACGTCGGGTTGGTGCCGAAGATGCTCGGCTGGGACCGCAAGCGGATCGACGCCCGCGTCGACGAACTGCTGCACCTGGTCGGGTTGGAGCCCGGCCAGTACCGGCACCGCCTGCCGCGGCAGCTCTCCGGCGGCCAGCAACAGCGCGTCGGGGTCGCCCGCGCGCTCGCCGCCGATCCGCCGGTGATGCTGATGGACGAGCCGTTCGGCGCCACGGACCCGTTGACCCGGGACCGGCTGCAGAACGAGTTCCTCCGGCTGCAGGAGAAGCTGCAGAAGACCATCGTCTTCGTCACTCACGACTTCGACGAGGCGATCAAGATGGGCAGCCGCATCGCGGTGCTCGGGGATCGATCGCGCATCCGGCAGTTCGACACCCCGGAGCGACTGCTGAGCAGTCCCGCGGACAAGTCGGTGGCCCAGTTCATCGGTGCCGGCGCCTCACTCAAACAGCTCAACCTGCGCCGGGTCGACGCGGTCGAATGGGACGACGCCGAGCTGGTCCAGTTGGACGACTCGCCGACGTCGGCGCTGCGCCGGTTGGACGAGACCGGCGAGTGGGCCGTACTGAGCGTCGACGGCGAGCGGCGTCCGCTGCGCTGGATCACCGCGCGGGACCTCGATGCCCATCAGGACAACCTGCACGGGGTCGGCGGACGCGCGACCGTGGTGGAGCCGCGTGCCACGCTGCACGACGCGCTCGACGCGATGCTGAGCAGCAGCAGTGGCGCCGCGGTGGTGGTCGACGACGCGGGCCGGTACCGCGGCACCCTGTCCATCGACCGGCTCATGCGGGCGATCGGTGAGATGCGCGAGAGCGAGCGGCTGCGCGACCGGCCGGTGGCGGAGGCGCCGGAGCAGGCGGACGGGCCGAGAGCCGACGCGATGCCCGCGCAGCGCCGTGGCGCGCGGTCGGCGGCGGATCGGGAGACGTCATGAGCGTCGGCACCGTCGCCTCCGGTCAGGTCGCGGACGCCCCTCCCTCGCGGTGGCGGGGCCTGCTGCGCCGGCACGCGACCATGCCGCTGGTGCTCGCGGCGGCGCTGCTCGCCACGTACCTCTGGGTGCGCTCGCTCGCCCTGGACGACATCGAGCGGCGCTCGCTCAACGCCGGGTACCTGTTCCAGGTGACCAGCCAGCACATCGCGATCTCCGCGATGACCACGCTGCTGGTGGTGACGATCGCGGTCAGCGCCGGCGTCCTGCTCACCCGCCCGGCGCTGCGCTGGCTGGCGCCGCTCGTCACGGCGCTGGCCAACGTCGGTCAGGCGATGCCGGCCATCGGGGTGCTGGTGCTGCTCAGCATCTGGTTGGGCATCGGCGCCGGCACCGCCCTCATCGGGCTGGTGGCCTATGCGGTGTTGCCCGTGCTGCGCAACACGATCGCCGGGATCAACCAGGTCGACCGGCATCTGATCGAGGCGGGTCGGGGCATCGGGATGTCTCCGTTCGCGGTCCTGCTCCGCGTCGAGCTGCCGCTCGCGGTACCGGTGATTCTCGCCGGCGTGCGCACCGCGCTGGTGCTCGCGGTCGGTGTCGCCACGCTCGCCACCTTCATCGACGCGGGCGGTCTCGGCGGTCTGATCGTGACCGGGATCAAGCTTCAACGTGATTCCGTCCTGGTCACCGGTGCGGTGCTCACCGCCGCCCTCGCCCTGACGCTGGACTGGCTCGGCGGTGTGATCGCCGACCTGCTCCGGCCGCCCGGTCTCGACTGATCCACAGATCATTTACATCCCTCGTCCCCGTCCCCGACCGACGCCCGTGCGTCGTGGAGGTCATCAATGCGTACTCGCACACCCCTTTCCCGGCTGGCCGCCGGTACCGCGCTCCTCGCCCTGGCACTGACCGGCTGCTCGGTCACCACCGAGGACTCGGGTGCCGAGGTGGAGGTCGGAGCGGGGTCGATCAAGAAGGACGACGCCCTCGTCGGCCAGACGGTCGTTGTCGGCTCCAAGGACTTCACCGAGAACATCGTCTTCGGCCACATCACCATGCTGGCGCTGAAGGCGGCCGGCGCGAACGTGACCGACAAGACCAACATCAAGGGATCGGTCAACGTCCGCAAGGGTCTGCTCGCCGGAGAGGTCGACGTGTACTGGGAGTACACCGGAACCGCCTGGATCACCTACCTGAACCACACCGACCCGGTCCCCGACTCGCGGCAGCAGTACGACGCGGTGGTCAAGGAGGACAAGGAGAAGAACCAGGTCGTCTGGGGTGCCATCGCCCCGGCCAACAACACCTACGCGATGGCGGTGCGTGCGGAGAAGGCCAAAGAGTGGAACCTTCGTACGCTCTCCGACCTCGCGGCGTTCGCCAAGAGCAAGCCGGCCGACGCGACTTTCTGCCTGGAGAGCGAGTTCGCCGGGCGGAACGACGGGTGGCCCGGCATGACCAAGACGTACGCCATGGACGTGCCGAAGTCCAACATCAGGACCGTCGACACGGGAGTCGTCTACACCGAGACGAAGAAGGGCGAGTCGTGCAACTTCGGTGAGGTGTTCACCACCGACGGCCGGATCAGCAACCTCGACCTGGTGGTGCTGGAGGACGACAAGAAGTTCTTCCCCATCTACAACCCGGCGCTGACGGTCAACGGCGCGACCGCCGCCAAGTACCCGAGCCTGACCAGCATCCTCGACCCGATCACCGCCAAGCTCGACGACGAGACCATCCGCAAGCTCAACGAGCGCGTCGATGTCAAGGGCGAGCCGGTGGCGCAGGTCGCCGCGGACTGGTTGAAGCAAGAGGGCTTCATCGCCTGACGTCCCGCGCGACCGCGGTAGGTTCCCCGCGCTCGCGGGGAACCTACCGCGGTCGTCTGGCCGCTGCATGAGTTCGGCGATCTCCCGCGTCTGCTGGCGAGGCCACTGGACCGGCGGCCGTGCCGCGGGCGGGTAGGACCGAGGTGGGCTCCCCGCCCGCGGCGCTCGTCGACTCCCGGGAAGACGGATCATCTTGGCGTCGGCGTGCTCGTCCCGTCCCCCTCAACGCCTCGCCAGGTCTCCTTCGCAGGGGTTCCCGTGCGGAAGCCTCTTCCAGCGAACGTTCAGCGGACTGGCGCGGGCGCCGGTCTCATCGGGAATCGTCCCAGTCGCCGGTCCGCATGAAACGCTCCAAGCGCAGCGTGGGCTCGGTGAGGTCCCAGCGCTTTCCGGCGACCCACTCGTCGTCGTAGTAGGAGCGACGGTACGGCTCGGCACCATCGGCCGCCACGATGACCACCGCACCAGACTCGCCCGCCTGACTCATACGGTTCGCCAGGTGACATGCGCCCCACAGACAGGCGCCGGTGGACGGTCCGGCCGCCACGCCGCTTGCCGTGGCGAGAAATCGCATGGCGGCCACGCTCGACACGTCCGGCACCGGGATGACCAGGTCGACGACGTCGGGATCGAAGGCCGGCTCCATCCGCGGACGCCCGATGCCCTCGATACGCGACGGCATTCCGGTCGCGTAGTCCCGGCACTCGGTGGCCCAGCCGGGGAAATACGCCGAATTCTCTGAGTCGACGACCGCCAGCCGGGTGGCGTACCCGTGCCGCCGCAGGTGGCGGCCGACCGCCCGGGAGGTGGCCCCGGTGCCGGCGCCGGTCACGATCCACGCGGGCTCCCGCCGGCCCTGGGCCGCGAAGTCACGCAGGATCTCGTCGGGCAGGCCGGGCACGCCATCGTCGAGGTCCGCGTCGATGGCCGGCCCGAGCGTGGACAGGCAGTCCAGGTAGTACCCGTTCGACTGGCCGGCTAGCCGCTCGGCGTTCTCGTACACGGCCAGCGGCGGATCGACCCGGTAGGCGGCCCCGCCCTGCGCGACGATCCGGGCGATGCGGTCTGGCGACGACTTGCCGGGCACGACCGCGGTGAACGGCAGCCCCAACACCCGGGCGAAGTGCGCCTCCGCGACCGCCATGTTCCCGCTGGTCGCCTCCACCAGCCGCGTCCCCCGCCGGATGACGCCGCGGGAGAGGGCGTGCAGGAAGAGGCTGCGCGCGAAGCGGTATTTGACACTGCCCGTGGGGCGCACCGACTCGTCTTTCACGAACATCGCCGCAGACGATTCACCGGGAAAGGAGAATCGAATCAGGGGCGTCGCCTTCTCGGCGATCCGGTCGGCTTCAAGAACAGCCGTAGCTTGGCGGCCCCAATCGTCTTCCGAGAACTCCGGACGAAGTCCCGTCAATGCCATCCGAATCCCATCAGCGCTCGCAGGATACGACTTCCGACAATTGCGTGAGGCGATCCCGGACCGAACTCACCAATACGCCGCCGCCCGCCTCGTCCCGCCGCAGCTTGCCGCGCTTGACAAGATCATGGACGCCCTGCCGGGTGATGCCGAGCATCGCGCTCGCCACCGCCAGCGAGACCGCCTCGGCGGCCGGATGGCCGAACCGGCGCGCCACGAGCGCCCCGAACGGCGTGCGCCACCACTCGAACGGCGGCGCGAAGACGTCGCCGGACTGATAGATCTCGGCGACCAGGCGCCGGGCGGTCTCGGCGGCGAGCCGTTCGTCCGGGCTGAGCACCTGCGCCGCCCACACCTCGGCGGCGATCTCCAGATGGCTGCGGAGCACCTCGGACACGGGCGGGTCGTCACCGTCCGTCCCCAGCAGCCGGTCCAGCGGATCGAGCAGGCGCGCCCCGACGTCGCACACGAGCTGCCGGACGATGGCCACGTGAACTGCGGTCGACACCTCGCCCCACGTGGGCCTGCCGTCCACGAGACCGTTGTTCCCTGCCGGTTCGCCGTTCATCAGTGCACCTCCGCCCTCGCGCCCCAGTCTAGCAGGCACTTGACACCAGCGGTAAAGTCGTTAGGGAGTCTCAGCCGCTGATTGTCAAAAACTGAATTACTTTGCCCCCGTCCCGCCAAGGGCTTGACAGACGTCGTTAAGCACGCAACCATATCCATTGGTCTCGATTTGCTACGGGGGTAGCGCAATGGGTGTTGGCGTTGGCGTTCGCCAAGATTTGGCGGCCAATCCGTACAGCTCAAGCAGCGTTGAAACAATGCTCGTCGATGCGACGCTTCTCATCCAAAAAGCGCTTACCGTTCACGAAGAAACACGCCGGCCTTACTCATCGACAGCAGATGCGCTGTATTCCGAGTCCGAAACCACGGCAATCATGCACCACTACCTGGCGCGGCAGGCCGGCCGGTCGCCCCACATCCACTACATCGCCGGGTTCGCGGCTGCCGGGCACGAGGTGTCGGCCGGCCCGCTGGAGCAGTCGCTGCTGCAGGAGTCCGCGTCCATCCACGCGCTGATCGACGCCGACATGACCGCCCGGCTGTCCGGCGCGGACGAGTATCTCGAGCAGATGCTGGGACAGCACGTGCGGGCCCGCACAGTGGATCGGCGACTGCCCCGATTCGCGGTGCTGGACGGCGCGATGCTGCTCCTCCGCACCGACCACGCCAGCGTGCCTCGTTTCCTGATCGTCCGCGAGTCGCACGTGGTGCGCTCCATGGCGACGCTCTTCGACGCGATGTTCGAGCGCGCGGTCGACCTGTCCGTCGCCGCTCGCTTCGCCGGCCAGTCCGGTGAAGCGAGCGACACCGAAAATCGGTTCGTCCGCGTGCTGACCATGCTCGACGCCGGATACACGGACGAGACCGCCGCCCGCAAGCTCGGCGTCTCCGTCCGCACCTACCGGCGGTACGTCGCGGAGACCATGGCCCAGCTCGACGTTTCGTCCCGCTTCCAGGCAGGCGTTCGTGCCGCGACGCTCAACCTCATCCCGGCTCCCCGGCCCGCGCGGGGCCACTGAGCGGTGCCGGTGCGGCCACCCGGGCACGGCGTGCCCGCAGCCGCACCGGCATCGACTCGTAGCCCCAGATCAGGTTCGAGTGCAGCCGCACGGCCGGGCCGGCCGGCTCCGGCAGGCGCACTCGGTCGCAGAGCTCCTCGAACATCACGGTCAGCTCCATCTCGGCCAGCGCGGCGCCGAGGCAATAGTGCTCGCCGGGTGCCAGCGCCAGGTGCCGGTTCGGTGACCGGCCGGCGTCGAGCACGTCCGGCCGGTCGAAGGTCCGCGGGTCCCGGTTCGCCGCGGCCAGCCACACCGCGACGCGTTGGCCGGCCCGGATCCGTATCCCCTCGATCTCCAGGTCTGTGGTGGCGACCCGGGCGACGTGCATGGCCGGGCTGGTGAAGCGCAGGATCTCCGGCACCGCCGTGTCCATCGGCACTGCCCCGCCAGCCATCCGGGCCCACTCGTCCGGGTGGGCCATTAGTGCCCGGACGCCGCCGACCGTCGCGTGCCGGCTGGTCTCGTTGCCGCCGGATACAAGGCCGTCGCAGTTGAGGTAAATCTCCTCGTCGGTGAGCGGCTCGCCGTCGACGCGGCCGTTGACCAGCGCGGTGACCACGTCCTCGCCCGGTTCCCGGCGCCGCCGCTCGACCAGCTCGGCGTAGTAGAACAGGATGTCCGTGTGGGCCTGTGCCATCGCAGCCGGGTCCGCGCCCCGGTTGCCATGTCCGAACGCGGTCATGGTGCGGTCCAGCATGAAGTCCCAGTCCTTCGGCGGCACGCCCAGCAGGTCGCAGATCACCGACACCGGGAGCCGGGCCGCCACCCGGACGAGGTCGCAGGTCTCCCGCTCCAGCGCCTCGTCGAGCACGAATCGCACGGTCGCGCGCATCGTGTCGCGCAGCCGGGCGACCATGCGGGGCGTGAACGCGGCGTTCATCACGCGCCGCAGTTGGGCGTGCCGCGGCGGGTCCGTGACGATCAGCATGCGGTTCGCCGAGGACCGGACCGCGGCCGGGTTGTCGTCCAGCCGCATGCCACCGGCGGAGGAGAACCGGGCGGGATCGCGGAGCACGGCCACGGCGGCGGCATGGCCGAGGACCGCCCAGAACGGCTCCCGGTCCCGCCGGTCGATCCACTGCACCGGCCCGGCTGCCCGCATCCTGGCCCAGAGGCGCTCGGGCTCGCCGTCGCGGTAGAGCCTCGGATCGGCCAGGTCCCGCGGCCCGTACGTCACCGCAGCTCCGGGCTCTGCATGGACTCGGCCAGGCTCCGGGGCCGCATGTCGGTCCAGGACTCCTCGACGAAGTCCAGGCACTCCTGGCGGGTTCCGACCGCCCTGGCCACCGTCCAGCCCGCGGGCACTGCCGCGAACGACGGCCACAGGGAGTGCTGGTTCTCCTCGTTGACCAGCACGAGGTACTCGCCGTCCGGGTCCTCGAATGGATTGGTCATCGGTGCCCCTCTCATAACGGTCACGCGGTCCCGGGTAGGCGGGGCCGCAGCACGGCGCTGATCCGCGCCAGCTCGGCCGGGCGGGTCATCCGCCCGTGTGTCGTGTCCACCTCGTGGATCTCGATCCCACCGCTCACGTACGGCTGCCAGACGCGCGGATCCGGCGGCGGACCGGACCACCCCTGAGTCGCGCGGAAGAACAGCAGATCCCCGTCGAAGACCGGCGGACAGTACGCGCGGGCCGCCGCCGACGCGGCCGGCAGGATGCGGGCGACCGCTTCGACGTGCGCCTCGCTGAGGTCCGCGACGCCGGCGGCACGCAGCAGCGCCGTGGCTGCCGCAGTGTCGAGCGGTGCGCCCGCCGGCGGTTCTACGCCGAAGTACTCGCGTAGCACCAGGCGCAGGATCTCGGGCCGGTCCAGCGGCGGGGTTTCCGGCAGCGTCTCCGGTGGGTAGGAGTCGAGCATGACGAGCAGGCCGGGTTTCTCGCCCTCGGCCTGGAGGCGGGCCGCGGCCGCGTGTGCCAGCTGGCCGCCGAGCGACCATCCGAGTAGCGAGTACGGTCCCGGCGTGCCCATTGCCCGGATTCGGCGGGCGTACTCGGCGACCATTTCGTCGGCGCTGTCCGCGACCCGCGCCGGATCGGTCAGCCCGCGCGCCTGCAGCCCGAAGACCGGCTGGTCCGCTGGCAGCTGTCGCAGCAGGCCGGTGTAGCACCAGCTGAACCCGCCGGCCGGGTGGAAGCAGAACAACGGCGGACGGCCGGAAACGTCCCGCAGCGGCAGGAGCACGTCGAGCGGGTCGCGGCCGGCGTCGCCCAGGCGGGCGGCGAGCCCGGCCGGGGTCGGCGCCTCGAACAGGCTGCGCAGCGTCAGCTCGGTGCCCAGCGCAGACCGGATCCGCGCGATTAGTCTGGTGGCCAGGAGCGAGTGGCCGCCCAGGCCGAAGAAGTCGTCGGCCGGTCCCACCGCCGGCAGGCCCAGCACCTCCGCGAACAGCTCGCAGAGGACCTGCTCGCGCGGTCCGGCCGGCGCGGACACCGCGGTCGTCCCCGGGCCCGGGTCCGGCAGCCCGCGACGGTCGACCTTGCCGTTCGGCATGCGGGGCAGCCGGTCGAGCACGGCCAGCACGCTCGGCACCAGCGCGGGCGGCAACAGCGTGGCGACGTACCGGCGAAGATCGGTCGGGTCCGGCACCGCGCCGGTGGCCGGCGTCACGTAGCCGACCAGCAACGGATCACCGCCGGGCGGCCGCCGGACCGCGACGGCGGCGGCCGCGACCGCCGGATGGCGGGTCAGCGCGGCCTCGACCTCGGACGGTTCGATGCGCACGCCCCGTACTTTGAGCTGGCCGTCCGACCGTCCGAGGTGGACGAGCTTCCCGTCGTGCTGATAGGCGACCCGGTCGCCGGTCCTGAACATCCGGGCTCCCGGCGGGCCGAACGGGTCCGCGACGAACCGTTCCGCGGTCGCGCCCGGCCGCCGCACGTAGCCGCGCCCGACCCCCGCACCGCCGTAGTAGAGGTCCCCGGTCACCCCGGCGCGGACCGGGCGCAGCGCGCCATCCAGCACGTACGCGCGGTTGTTCCACAGCGGCGTACCGATGGATCGGTCGTGCGCGTCGCAGAATGCGAACAGGCTCTCGCTGCTCACCTCCGTGCACCCGCAGAAGTTGACCAGGCGGGCGTCCGGGCTCTCCACCGCCAGCCGGGCGGGCAGCTCGGCCGGCATCGGCTCGCCGCTGCTGAGCACCAGGCGCAGCGACGACAGCCGGCCGGGCGGGCCGGCGGATGCTTCGTCGAGCAGGGCCAGCAGCAGGCTGGGTACGGCGGTGAGTACCCGGACCTCGTGCCGGGCGACGAGATCGGCCAGCGCGGTCATGTCGACGGCGGTGGCGGCGTCGGCCATCACCACCCGGCCGCCGTGCACCAGGGTCTGAAGGATTTCGACCGTACCGTCGATGAAGCTGATCGAGCTCTTGGCGAGGAGCGCCTCGTTGCCGGTGAACGGCTGCAGCTCGGCGAACCAGGCGAGCCGGTTGAGCAGCCCGGCCCGCGTGCCGCCCACGCCCTTCGGCGCGCCGGTCGACCCGGAGGTGAAGATGATCGACGCGATGGAGGCCGGATTGTCGGCGGGCGCGGGTGCCCGGCCGGCGACCGGAACGTCCGCGAGGTGCAGTGCCGGCGTGCCATCGGGCGGCTCGCCGTCGGTCAGCACCAGGGCCGGACGGGCCTCGTCGATCATGTAGCGGAGCCGTTCGGCCGGATACTGCGGGTCCAGCGGCAGGTACGCCGCACCGGACCGGACGATCGCGAGCAGCGCCACCACCAGGGCCGCCGACCGCGACACGTGCAGGCCGACCGCACGCTCCGGTCCGGCACCGCGCCGCGCCAGCTCGGCCGCCAGCGCCGCCGACCGCCGGTCCAGCTCGTCGTAGGTGAGCCGCTGGTCGCCGTCGATCACGGCCACGTCCGTGCCGAAGCGGCGGAGGGCCTGCTCCAGATAGCCGGCCAGACTGGTCTGCGGCACCGGGTGCGCGGTGTCGTTGCGCTCCTCCAGCAGCCGGCGGCCCTGCCCGCCGAACGGGTCGACGTTGCCCAGGCGCCGGTCCGGCTCCACTGTCATCGTGGTGAGCACGGAGACCACCGCGGCGAGCACGTCCCCGACGGGCTGTCCCGGCGCGTGGTCGAGCCGCAGCCGCAGCCGGTCGCCGGGCACGACCGCGAGCATCAGCGGATAGTGCGTCGCGTCCGTGCCGTGCACGCCGGTCAGCCGCAGGCCGCCCGCCTCGGCGCCGAGGTCGCCGGACGGGTAGTTCTCGAAGACGACGACCGTGTCGAAAAGCTCGCCGACGCTGGCCGCGGCCTGGATCTCGGCCAGCGACAGGAACTCGTGCGGCTCCAGGTCGAGGCGCTGGCCGCGCAGCCGCGCCGGCACCTCGTTCAGCGCGGTCCGCGGAGACAGGCGAACCCGGACCGGCACCGTGTTGATGAGCAGCCCTGGCAGCTCGTCGATGCCGGCGATCTCGGCCGGGCGTCCCGCGGTGACCACGCCGAAGACCACGTCGTCCCGGCCGGTGAGCGCGCCGAGTACGACCGCCCAGGCGCTCTGCACCACGTCGCTGAGCGTTACGCCGAGCAATCGAGCCAGCCGTACCAGCGCGTCCGTGTGTTCCGCGCCGAGCAGCGTGCCGGTCTGCCGGGGAGTCGCCGGTGGCGTGCCCCCGGGGGCCACCAGCGTCGGCTCGTCGACGCCGGAAAGCGCCGCGCGCCAGGCCTTAGCCGCGGCCTCGGTGTCCCGGCCGGCGAGCCAGGCGAGGTAGGCCCGGTACGGCACCGGCGGCGGGAGCCCCGCCGGGTCACCGCCCGCGGCGTAGAGCGTCAGCAACTCGCGTACCAGAATCGGCACCGACCAGCCGTCCATCAGGATGTGGTGACTGGTGATCGCCAACCGGTGCCGGGCAGGGCCGGTGCGGGCCAGCAGCAGGCGGATCAGCGGCGGCTCCGCCGGGGCGAACCGCCGGGTCCGGTCCGCGTCCAGCTCCCGTGTCATGGCCGCGTCCGGGTCCTCGCTGGTGCCGGTCAGGTCCGTCTCCCGCCACGGCGTGACCACGCCGCGCGAAAGGATCTGCACCGGACGGTCGAGTCCCTCGTGGACGAACGCCGCGCCGAGATGCGGGTGCCGGGTCAGCACCGCGTCCCAGGCGCGGCGCAGCACCGCGCGGTCCAGGTCGCCGGATAGGTCGAGGACGAGCTGCGTGACGTAGACGTCCGGGCCGTCCCGGTGATGGAGGTGGTGGAAGAAGAGTCCCTCCTGCAACGGAGAGAGCGGAAGGACGTCGATTATCCCGGACGTGCTCACCGCGGCGACCTCCATATCGACTCAAGGTGATCGATCTGCGCCTGGTCGAGCCCGGCGAGGTGCAGATCGGACGGCGTGAACCCGCCGTCGTCCGCGCCCAGCTCCGCCAGGCTCCGGACCCGGTCCTGCCACGCGCCGGCCAACGACCGGACCGCGTCCTCGGTCAGCAGCGCGGCCGGCCACGTCCAGGTCGCCCGCAGGACTCGGCCGCCCGGCCGGTCCTCGGCCACCACGTTCAGCGCGAGCGTGTGCACGACCGGCAACTCCGGGTCGGCCGCGCCGCCGAGCGCGTCGAGCGCCCAGTCCACGGGCTCACCGATCCGGAAGACCCCCAGGTAGTTGACCGCGATCAGGGGTGCGGGCAGCGCGGCGAGCCGGGCGGACGTGCCGGCGTTGAGGTAGCGGAGCAGCCCGAAGCCGAGACCATCGCCGGGCGTGGCCCGCACCTGCTCCTTGATCCGCTTGACAGCGTCGGCGGGGTCCCGCCCGGCCCCGGCGTCCAGCCGCACCGGGTACGTGATGGTGAACCAGCCCACGGTCCGGCTGACGTCGGTGCCAGCGATCGTGCCGCGCCCGTGGTTCTCCAGCTCCACGACCAGGCCCGCGTCCGCCGCGGCGCCGAACGTCCCGCGGCTCCGGACGGCCAGCGCCAGCGCGGTCAGCACCAGGTCCTCCGTACCGCAGCGGAAGGCGTCGGGAACCGCGCCGAGCAGCGGTTCTGCGACGTCCGGGCCCAGCTCGACGGTAAGGTGCCGCAGCGTGCCGGTCGTGTCCCGGTCCGGCACCGGCGTCAACTCCGGTGGCAGCGCCGCCCCGCCGAGCACGCCTGCCCAGTACGGCAGCTCGGCCACCCGCTCCGGGCGCTGTGCCTCCTCGGACAGCACGTGAGCCCACCGGCGGAACGACGTGGCCACCGGAGGCACAGCGTCCGCGGAACCGGCGAGATCCTCCAGGAGGATCCGCCAGGAGACGCCGTCAATCGCGAGGTGGTGGACGGCCAGGAAGAGCCGGCCGGGCTCGTCCGGGCCCGCGTCGAACCAGACCGCAACCGTGGTCCGGCCCTCGTCCGGATCCATCCCGCTGACGACACGGTCGGTCTCCTCGGCGATCACCTCGGCCCGCCGCGCGTCCGGCAGCCCGTGCACGTCGACCCGCTCCACCGCGATCGGCGCCGCGCCGACCGGCCGTGCCTCCAGCGTCCAGTCCTGGCGGCGGAGACGCAGCACGTCGTGCCGGTCGGTGAGAGCGCGCAGCATCCGGTCGAGACGTTCCTGCCCGGTGCCGGCCGGCACCCTGATCAGCGCGGACTGGTGGAAGCGCGTAGTCGGGCCGCCCAGCTCGCGCAGCCAGTGCATGACCGGGGTGAGCGGCATCGGCCCAGTGCCGTCGTCCGGGGCCACGGACGCGAGTGCGGGCGCGGGCGCGGCGACGGCCGCGAGCCCAGCCACGGTGCGGTGCCGGAACACGTCGCCGGGCGCGAGCACGAGCCCGGCCCGGCGGGCACGGCCGCTGAGCCGGATCGCGCCGACGCTGTCGCCGCCGAGCGCGAAGAAGTCGTCGTCGATGCCGAGCCTCGGCACGCCGAGCAGCTCGGCGAACGCCTCGTGCAGCGCGGTCTCGGCGGGCGTGCGCGGCGCCCGCCCGGGACCGGCCGGAGCGAACTCCGGCGACGGCAGCGCGGACCGGTCGAGCTTGCCGTTCGGAGATGAGGGCAACTCGTCGAGGAACATGATCAGGTCCGGGACCATGTGGCCGGGCAGCGACCGCGCGGCGAACGCGCGCAGCTCCGCCGGGTCCGGACGGCCGTCCACGGGCACGACGTACCCCACGATGTGCTGGGCGGTGCCGCGGTGGACAGTCACGGCGGCCTGTCCGACCCCGGGATGCTCCTGCAGTACGCCCTCGATCTCAGCCGGCTCGATGCGGTAACCGCGCACCTTGACCTGCTCGTCGGCCCGTCCGACGAACTCGAGCTGCCCGTCGGCCCGCAGCCGGACCAGGTCCCCGGTCCGGTACATCCGGGAGCCGGGTGGGCCGGACGGGTCGGCGACGAAGCGCTCCGCGGTGGCGCGCGGCTGGTGGCGGTACCCGCGCGCCACGCCGGGCCCGGCCAGGTACAGCTCGGCCGTCACGCCGACCGGCACCGGACACAGCCGCTCGTCGAGCAGCCGCAGCCGGACCCCGCGCAGCGGCGTGCCGATCGGTGCGCCACCGTCGGGGGTTAGCGGACCACCGACGGTGGCCGCGATCGTGGCCTCGGTCGGCCCGTACGCGTTCAGCACCCGGCACCGCCCCGCCCACCGGTGCAGCAGGTACGGCGGGCACGGCTCGCCGCCGATGACGATCGTGGTGCCCTCCGGCAGCGCGTCGTCGGGGAAAGCGGCCAGCACCGACGGCGGCACCGCCAGGTGGGTGACCGCGTGCGCGGCGACCAGCGGCGCGAGGTCCTCCGCGACGTTCCAGGCGTCAGTTCGGGGCAGCACGACCTGGCCGCCCGCCAGCAGCGTCACGCACATCTCCCAGTACGCGGTGTCGAAGCTGGGCGAGGCCGACTGCAGCATGCGGGTGTCCTCGCCCAGCCGGCCGAGCCGTTCCCGGGAGCCGGCTACCAGGTTTACGACGCCTCGGTGCGGCACCTCCACGCCCTTCGGCCGACCGGTCGAGCCGGAGGTGTAAATGACGTAGGCGGGGTGGTCCGGATGCGAGGGGACGCGCGGGTTAGTGTCGTCTGCGGTCAGCAGTTCGGCGCGTACCCCGGGGTCGTCCAGGTCCAGCACCGGATGCGTCTCCGCCTCCGCGCGCGTCAGCACCAGCACCGGCGCGGCGTCGTCGAGCATGTAGGCGATCCGCGCGGCCGGGTAGCCGGGGTCGATCGGCAGATACGCGGCGCCCGCCTTCGCGATCGCGAGCAGCGCCTCGACCAGCGCGATCCCGCGCGGCAGCCGCACGGCCACCACGGTCTCCGGTCCGGCACCGCGCGCCACCAGCAGCCGCGCGAGCCGGTTCGCGGCCGCGTTCAGCTCGGCGGCGGTGCGGGTGACCGGCCCGGCCACGGCCACGATCGCGTCCGGATCGGCCGCCACCCGCGCCTCGAACAGCGACGCGACCGTGTGCGACGAGCCCGGATCCGGCGCGGCACCCCCGCCGGTGGCCGTCCAGACCTGCTCGGTCGGCGTGAGGATCTCCAGCGCGCTCACGGCAAGGTCGGGCTTCACGACGACCTGGCGCAGAATCATCAGGAGCCGGACCGCCAGCGCGTCCACGGTCGCCGGACGGAACAGCTCGGTGCGGTACTCGAGGCTGCACTCGACGCCGTCCGTGCCGAAGTCGCCGAGCACCCGCTCGCTCAGGCCGAGCGTGAGGTCGAAGCGGGCGATGCCGCTCGGCAGCGGCTCCGGACTGGTCTGTAGACCGGGCAGTCGCAGGTCGAGGCCCGCGTTGTTGTCCAGCGCGAGCATCACGTTGAACAGCGGATTGTTCCCGGCGGCCCGGTCGGCGGAGACCGCGTCGACCAAGCGCTCGAACGGCAGGTCCTGGTGTGCGAACGCCGCCAGGTCCGTCGCGCGCACCCGGCCGATCAGCTCCCGGAAGCTCGGATCGCCACTCACGTCCGTCCGCAGCACCAGCGTGTTCACGAAGAAACCGACCAGATCGTCCAGCTTTTCGTCGGACCGCCCCGCGACCGCCGTGCCGATCGGGATGTCCGTGCCCGCGCCGAGCCGCGAGAGCAGCACCGCGAACGCGGTCTGCACCACCATGAACAACGTCGACCGGGTCTCCCGGGCCAGCTCCACCAGGCGCGCGTGCAGGTCGGGGCCGATGACGAACCGGTGGGTGCCGCCCGCGTAGCCGAGTTCCAGCGGCCGTGGGTAGTCGGTGGGCAGCGTGAGCCGCTCCGGCATGCCGGCCAGCGCCTTCCGCCAGTACGACAGCTGCGCGCCGGCCGTACTGTCCGGATCTCCCGCGTCGCCGAGTAGGTCCCGCTGCCACGCCGCGTAGTCCGTGTACTCGACCGGTAGCGGCTCCTGCGCCGGCGCCCGGCCGGCCCGACGCGCCTCATAGGCCAGCGCCAGGTCGGCCAGCAGCGGGCGCAACGACCAGCCGTCCGCCGCGATGTGGTGGATCAGCAGTAGGAGCACGTGCTCGGTCGCCGACCGCCGCGACAGCCAGGCCCGGATCGGGAACTCCGCGGCCAGGTCGAACGCGTGACCGGGATCCCCCTCGCCGACGGCCAGCCCAACCAGGCCGAGACCCGGCGGCGTCACCACCATAAACGGCTCGCCGTCCCGTTCGACCACCGTGGATCGCAGCGGCTCGTGCCGGCACACCACGTCGTTGACCGCCAAGCTCAGTGCCTCCGCGTTGACCTCGCCCGACAAGCGCAGCGCCAGCGGCACGTTGTAGGTCGCGCTCGCGCCCTCCAGCCGATGCACGAACCACAGCCGCCGCTGCGCGAAGGACAACGGCACCACCCCGTCGCGGGTACGCCGTCCCAGCGCCACCCGGTCGGCCGTGCCCAGCCGGCCCGTCAGTCCCGCGGGCGTCCGCGCATCGAACAGGTCCTGAAGGGACACCTCCAGGCCCAGCAGCCCCCGGATCCGGCTGACCACCTGGGTCGCCAGCAGCGAGTGGCCGCCCAGCTCGAAGAAGTCGTCGTCGATGCCGACCCGCGGCACGCCCAGCACGTCCGCGAAGACGCCGCAGACCAGTTCCTCGCGCACCGACCGCGGACCGCGGTTCCCGGCCGGCACCGCGCCGCGCACGGCCGGCAGCCGGGACCGGTCCACCTTCCCATTCACGGACAGCGGCAGCTCGTCGAGCACCATGAGCAGGCCCGGCACCATGAACTCCGGCAGCCGGGCGCGCAGGTACTCCCGTACCTCCGCCTGAAGTGTGGCGTGCCGGGACGCGCGCGCCGGCACGTTGGTCCACGGCCCGTCGCCGTCGCCCGGCCGGTAGGCGCCGGTCACCGGCGTGCCGTCCGCGGCGCCGGCGACCAGGACCGCCTCGCAGGCGTCCCGGTCCTCCGCCCAGGTGACGACGGTCAGGTACCCGTGCCGGCGGCCGGCCGCGACCACGTCCTCGCGCCGGTCGCCTGGCAGCCCGGTGATTCTGAGGCGGTCCGGCGCGTCGGCCAGGCCGTCGAACACCATGTCACGGTTCCAGGCCAGCGCCGGTACGTCCCCGAGGTCGATCGGCACGGTCGGCGCGGTGTACAGCACCGCCTCGTACCGGTAGCGGGTCAGCTCGTTGTCCCGCCGTGCCCGCTTGATGCGAATGTCCACGCCGGACGTCCCGGTGAGCCCGATCAGGAACTCCGGCGCCACCAGCAGCTCCCGCTCCTCCGCGGCGAGCCGTTCGGCCAGCACCGCAGCCTCCCCGGGACCCGCGTCCGGGCCGAGCCGGACGGCCGCGACCTCCGCGTAGAGCGCACGGGCCGCGCGCGGGTCCCGGAGGTCGCCCAGGTAGATCGCGCCGCCCGGGGCGAGCAGTCGGATCGCCTTTTCCAGCACGTCGGTGAGGTACTCGGCGCTCGGGAAGTACTGCACCACCGAGTTCAGGATGATCGTGTCGAAGCCGTCGCCGGGCAGCGTGTCGATCGCGTCCGCCGAGACCGCGTGCAGCCGCACCCGGTCTCGGAGGCCGGGCCGCGCCACCACGTGCCTGCGCAGTCCCTCGATCGCCTCGCAGGAGAGGTCCGTTCCCCAGTACGTCTCGCAGTCCGGCGCGAGCGGTGCGAGCAGCAGGCCGCTGCCGACGCCGATCTCCAGCACACGCCGCGGGCGCAGCAGCCGGATCGCGGCCACCGTCTCGGCGCGCCACTCCTCCATGTCGGGAAGCGGGATCGGCGCGCCGTCCAGCGCGCTCTGCCAGCCGGAGAAGTCCTCGCCGAAGCCGGCGTCGGCACCGGCCTCCTCATACTGGCTGCGGAACACGTCCCGCCACGCGTCGACCTGGGCCGCCTCACCGCCGGACGGCGTGTCCGGGGCGGGCACCAGGTAACCGATCAAGCCCTGATCGCGCACGGTGACGGCTGCGGCCCGCACCCGCGGGTGCGCGGACAGTATCGCCTCCACCTCGCCGGGCTCGATCCGGTAGCCGCGCACCTTGACCTGGTCGTCCGCCCGCCCGGCGAAGCCCAGCGTGCCGTCCGCCGACCAGCGGGCCAGGTCGCCGGTGCGGTACATCCGGTCGCCGGGCGCGCCGAAGGGGCAGGCGACGAAGCGCTCGGCGGTGAGGCCGGGACGGTGCAGGTACGCGTCGGCGAGGCCGGGACCGGCGACGTACAGCTCCCCGGTGACGCCGGGCGGCACCGGCCGCAGCCGCGCGTCCAGCACATACACCCGCATGCCGTGCACCGGCCGGCCGATCGGCGGCACGCCGTCCCCGGTCAGCGGCGAGCTGATCGTGGCACACACCGTGGTCTCCGTCGGGCCGTACGCGTTGAACATCGTCCGGCCCAGGGACCAGCGGCGTACCAGGTCCGGCGGGCAGGCCTCCCCGGCCACCACCAGCGTGGTCACCGAGGGCAGGTCGCGGTCGCCGAGCGCGACCAGCGCGGATGGCGGCAGCGTCAGATGAGTGACGCCGAATTCGGCGGCCGTCGCGGACAGCGGGTCGCCGGGCAGCAGCCGGGTGGCCGGCGCGGTGACCAGCGTCGCGCCCGTCAGCAGCGCCATCACCAGCTCCCAGAACGCCGCGTCGAAGCTCGGCGACGCGAACTGCAGGACACGGCTGCCCGGTCCGGCGCCGAACCACGCGCGCTGTGCCTCGGCGAGCGGAGCCGCCCCACGGTGGCTGACCACCACGCCCTTCGGCCGTCCGGTGGAGCCCGAGGTGTAGAGCACGTAGGCGGGCGCGTCCGGGGGAACCGCGACGCCGACCGGCCCGGCGGGCGCGGCGGCCAGGTCCGCCACGGTCTCCGGATCGTCCAGGAACAGGTCGGCCGGACGCCCGAGGTCCGAGGCGCGGGTGGTCACCAGCAGCGCGGGCCGGGCGTCGTCCAGCAGGTAAGCGATCCGGGCCTCCGGGTACGCCGGGTCGACCGGCAGGTACGCGGCGCCGGTCTTACCCGCTGCCAGCATCGCGGTCACCAGTTCCGGCCCACGGTGCAGCGCGAGCGCGACGATTCGCCCCGGCCCGGCGCCCCGGCCACGCAGCAGGTACGCCAGGCGGTCGGATCGCTCGTCCAACTCGCGATAGGTGAGCCGGCCGGCATGGGACAGGATCGCCAGCGCATCCGGCCGGAGCCGGGCCTGCCGGGTGAAGAGCTCCGGCACGGACGCCGCCTCGGGCACCGCGCGTCCGGTGACGTTCCAGGTCTCCAGCATAAGCTGGCGTTCGGCGCCGTCGATCAGGACGAGCGCGTCGATGCGTTGGTCGGGGTCGGCGGCGAACCCGCGGAGCAGCCGGTCGAGCCGGGTGGCGAGGCGGTCGACCGTGTCCGCGTCGAACATCGCGGTCGAGTACTCCAGGTATCCGTCGAGACCGCGCGGCCGACCGTCCGGGGCGTACGCCTCGTTCAGGCTAAGCGACAGGTCGAACTTGGCGACGCCGGGCGTGGTGTCGACCGGCTCGACCCGCAGGCCGGGCAGCGTGTAGTTCGCGGCCGGAGCGTTCTGCAGCACCACCAGCACCTGGAAGAGCGCCTGGTGGGACAGCGACCGCTCCGGGTTGAGGTGCTCGACCAGGAGGTCGAAGGGCAGATCCTGGTGCGCGTACGCGTCGAGTGCGGTAGCCCGGACCCGGTGCAGCAGCTCGCGGAAGGTCGGGTCGCCGCTCGTGTCCGTGCGTAGCACCAGCGTGTTGACGAAGAACCCGACTAGGTCCTCCAGCTTCTCGTCGGTACGACCGGCGATCGGCGCCCCTATCGGCAGGTCGGTGCCCGCGCCTGAGTGGGTGAGCAGCACCGCGAACGCCGCCTGCACGACCATGAACAGCGTGGTGTGCGTACGCCGGGCCAGGTCCAGTAGCTGCGCGTGCAGCCCGGCATCGAGGTGCACGGGGAGCACGTCGCCGACGAATGTGTTGATCGCCGGGCGCGGCCGGTCGGCGGGCAGCGTGAGCTGTTCGGGCATGCCGGCCAGCGTGTCCCGCCAGTAGGCCAGCTGCGCACCGGCCACGCTCGCCGGGTCGTCCGGGTCGCCGAGCAGGTCCCGCTGCCAGGACGTGTAGTCGGCGTACTCCACTGGCAGCGGCGCCCACGCCGGTGCCCGGCCCGCGCGGCGAGCCTCGTAGGCCGTCGCCAGGTCGGTCAGCAGCGGGCGCAATGACCAGCCGTCCGCCGCGATGTGGTGCACCAGCAGCAGGAACACGTGCTCGGTCGCCGAGACAGAGAACAGCGACGCCCGGACCGGGAACGTCGCGCTCAGGTCGAACGGGTAGCGCACCGCCTCGTGCAGCACGCCGGGCAGGTTGTCCTCGCCGACCGGGCGGACGTCCAGGCGCACCAGGCCGGCGGCGGGCGGGGACACCACCATGACCGGCCCGGCATCATCACCTTCCACGGTGGACCGCAGCGGCTCGTGCCGGCACACCAGGTCGTTGACGGCCGCGCTCAGCGCCGGCACGTCGACCGCACCCGACAGGCGCAGCGCCAGTGGCACGTTGTAGGTCGCGCCCTCGCCCTCCAGCCGGTGCACGAACCAGAGCCGGCGCTGCGCGAAGGACAACGGCACCGACCCCTCCCGGGCATGCTGTCCAAGCACCGGACGATCCGCGGTGTTCAGCCGGCCCACCAGGCCGGCGGGCGTCCGTACCGCGAACAGGTCCTGGATCCGCAACTCCAGCCCGAGCAGGCTTCGGATCCGGCTGACCACCTGAGTCGCCAGCAGCGAGTGACCGCCCAGCTCGAAGAAGTCGTCGTCCATGCCGACGCGCGGCACGCCCAGCACGTCCGCGAAGACGCCGCAGATCAGCTCCTCGCGCACCGACCGCGGGCCGCGGCCTCCCACCGATGCCTCGCCCGTCACCTCGGGTAGCCGGGAACGGTCCACCTTCCCGTTCACCGACAGCGGCAGCTCGGGCAGCACCGCCCACAGCCCAGGGACCATGAACTCCGGCAGCCGGGCGCGCGCCCCTGCCCGTACCCGCTCGGTGTCGATCGGCGTGCCGGCCGCGGGCACGAGATAGGCCACGAGCCGGCGGCCGACGGCCGGGTCCCGCACCACGGTCACGAACGCCTCCGCGACCGCGGGGTCCTCGCTGAGCACCGACTGGATCTCGCCGAGCTCGATCCGATGGCCACGGATCTTGACCTGGTCGTCGTCCCGGCCGACGAACTCCAGCTCACCGTCCGCCCGCAACCGCACGAGATCCCCCGTGCGGTACATCCGCCCGCCCGGCGCACCGAACGGGCACGCCACGAACCGTGACGCGGTCAGTCCGGGCCGTCCGATGTATCCGCGCGCCACGCCGTGACCCGCGAGGTACAGCTCGCCGGCCACGTTCGGCGGCACCGGACGCAGCCGTGCGTCCAGTACGTAGCCGCGGTCGCCGTCGAGGGTCCGCCCGATCGGCACGGTCTCGGCGTCGTCCGCGACGTCGGTCACGGCACCGGCGTACGCGAAGGTGGTCGTCTCGGTCGGGCCGTAGACGTGCACGACCCGCGTCTGCGGGCAGCTCCGCACCGCACGCCGGACCGCGCTCGGCGACACCAGCTCTCCGCCGAACCAGATCTGGCGCACGCCGGCCAGCGCGCCGGGCCGCTCCTCGATCAGGTGGTTGAAGAGCGCGGTGGTGAGGAAGACCGCCGTCACCGCCCGAGACTCGAGCAGGTCGGCGAGGCGGGACGAATCGGCCGTGCCGGACGGTGCGAGCACGCACTGCCCGCCGCGCAGCAGTGGCACCCACATCTCGTAGGTCGAGGCGTCGAACGCGTACGGCGAGTGGACCAGGACCCGCTCGTGGCCGTCGTCCCAGTGCCGGTCACCGGCCAGGCTCAGCACGTTCGCGTGGGTGACCCCGATGCCCTTCGGCTCGCCGGTGCTGCCGGACGTGAACATCACGTACGCCAGATCGTCCGGGTGGCCGGTGTGCGGCCCGGCCGGCCGCGGTATCGACGACGCCGCCGGGTCGCCGATCCTGACCACGGGTATGCCGCCCACCTCCTGGTGCGCGGTGTCCACCAGAAGCGCGGTCACGCCGGCCCTGTCGAGGACGAACTCGCGGCGCCGCGGCGGGTCGCCCGGGTTTAACGGCACGTAGGCGGCGCCTAGCCGCAGCACCGCGAGGGTGGCCGCGATCAGCTCCGGCGAGCGCTCGACCAGCACCGCGACCCGGTCGCCGTGACCGACCCCGGCGCCGCGCAGTCGCACAGCGAGCACGGCCGCGGCCTCGTCCAGCCGTCGGTACGTCCAGGTGTCGGCGTCCGCGGCCCGGATCGCGATCGCGTCCGGCGTCCGCGCGGCCGTCTCCGCGAACCGTTCCTGCACGGTGGTGCCGGGTGCCGCGTTGAGCGGGCCGCCGTTCCACTCGTGGAGAATCCGGGCCCGTTCCGCCGGGGAGAGCAGCGCGATGTCGCCGACCCGGACCTCGGGGTCGCGCACGGCCGTGTCCAGCACGCGCACTAGCCGCTCGCCGAGCAGCGCCACCGAGGCCGGGTCGAACAGGTCGGCGGCGTACTCGATGACGCCGCAGAGCCCAGCGTCCCGCTCCTCGTCGAGGCTCACCGTGAGGTCGAAGCGGGAGGTACCGGTGCGGATCACCTGGGCGTGCGCGCCGAGGCCGGCCGGCGCGGTCGGGGCGGGCGTGTTGTTCAGCACCAGCATCACCTGGAACAGCGGCTGGTGGGACAGCGACCGCTCCGGGTTGAGGCCCTCCACCAGGCGCTCGAACGGCAGGTCCTGGTGCGCGAACGCCTCCAGGTCCGCCGCGCGCACCCGGCCGATCAGCTCCCGGAACGTCGGGTCGCCGCTCAGGTCTGTCCGCAGCACCACGGTGTTGACGAAGAATCCGACCAGGTCGTCCAGCTTGCCGTCGGTCCGGCCTGCCACCGCGGTGCCGATCGGCACGTCCGTGCCCGCGCCCGACCGCCAGAGCAGCACCGCCAGCGCCGCCTGCACCACCATGAACGGCGTCGACCTGGTCTCCCGCGCCAGCTCCACCAGCCGCGCGTGCAGGTCAGCTCCGATGACGAACCCGTGGTTGCCGCCGGCCTGGTCGCGCACGGCCGGGCGCGACCGGTCGGCCGGCAGCGCGATCGCGGGCGGCAGAGCGTCCAGCGCGGCACGCCAGTAGTCCAGGTCCGCAGCCCACGAACCGTCCCTCTCGCCGGCCAGGTCCCGTTGCCAGAGCGCGTAGTCTCCGTACTCGACCGGCAGCGGCTGCCACACCGGGGCCCGGCCCGCCCGGCGCGCCTCATAGGCGATCGCCAGGTCGCGCATCAGCGGCCCCACCGACCAGCCGTCCGTCGCGATGTGATGCATCAACAGCAGAAGCAAGCGCCCGTCGAAGAGCAGCGCCCGGATCGGCAGCTCCGAGGCCAGGTCGAAGGCGTACCCGACCGCGTCCTCCGGCGCGCCCTCGCCGGCGACGATCTCGACCAGGCCCGGCCGGGGCGGGGTCACCACCAGGTACGGCTCGCCGTCCCGCTCCGCCACGGTCGAGCGCAGCGGCTCGTGCCGGCACACCACGTCGTTGACCGCCAGGCTCAGCGCCCCGGCGTCGACGTCACCGGAGAAACGCAGCGCCAATGGGACGTTGTAGGTGGCCCCCGCCCCGGCCAGCCGGTCGACGAACCACAGCCGCCGCTGCGCGAAGGAGAGCGGCACGGCGCCGTTCCGGTCGCGCCGCCGCAGGCCGCCCCGGTCCGCGGTGTCCAGCCGCTCGGCCAGCCCAGCCGGCGTCTGCAGGTCGAAGAGATCCTGGATGGACACCTCGACGCCGAGTTCCGCGCGCAGGCGGATGATCAGGCGGGTGGCGAGCAGCGAGTGGCCGCCGAGGTCGAAGAAGCTGTCGTCCGGCCCGACCCGCGGGACCCGCAAGACCTCAGCGAAGACCTGGCAGAGGTTCCGCTCGAGCTCGGTCTGGTGCCGATCTTCCGGTGCTGATCGTTCTACCCGGTCCGTTCCCGGGGCGGGCAGCGCGGCCCGGTCGACCTTGCCGTTCGGCAGCAGCGGTAGCTCGCCGAGCACCACGAACGCGTCCGGTACCAGGTATCCGGGCAGCCGGGCCGCCGCGAACGCGGTGAGACTGGTGGTGTCCCGCCCCGCCGCCGAGGCCGGCACCACGTAGGCGACCAGCGCGTCGTCCCGGGCCACGGCCACGATCTGCGCCACGTCCGGATGGCGACCGAGCACGGCCTGCACCTCGCCGGGCTCGACCCGGTGGCCGCGGATCTTGACCTGGTCGTCGTTCCGGCCGACGAACTCCAGCTCACCGCCGGCCCGCAGCCGCACCAGATCCCCCGTGCGGTACATCCGCCCGCCCGGCGCGCCGAACGGGCACGCCACGAACCGCGATGCGGTCAGGCCCGGCCGACCGGCGTACCCGCGGGCGAGGCTGTTGCCGGAGACATAGAGTTCGCCGACGGCACCGGGCCGGACCGGCCGTAGCGCGTCGTCGAGCACGTGCACAGCCGTGCCGCGCACGGCGGTGCCGAGCGGCGGCGGCCTGTCGCCGGCCAGCGGCGTGCTCATGGTGGCGCACACCGTGGTCTCGGTCGGGCCGTAAGCGTTCACCATCCGGCGTCCCGGCGCCCACCGGCCGGCGATCGCCTCGCCGATCGCCTCGCCGGCGACCACGAGCGTGCTGACGCCCGGCAGCGTGGCTTCGCCCATCGCGGACAGCGCGGAGGGCGGCACCGTCAGGTGCGTCACGCCGTGCGCTCGAACCAGGGCGGCCAGGTCGTCGCCGGGGCGCAGCCGGTCCTGCGCGGCCACCACCAGGGTCGCGCCGGAGAGTAGCCCCATCGCGGTCTCCCAGAAGGAGGCGTCGAAGCTGGGCGAGGCGAACTGCAGCACCCGGGCGCCGGGGCCGGCGCCGAGCCGGTCCCGCTGCGTGGCGACCAGGTCGCCGACGCCGGCGTGCGTGACCACCACCCCCTTCGGCCGGCCGGTCGAGCCGGAGGTGTAGATGACGTAGGCAGGGTTGCCGGGCGCACAGGTCCTGGCCGCCGTCACGGCTTCGGCTCCGGTGTCCAGCTTGTCGAGCCGGATGACCGGCGGGTCGGCCGGCTCGTATGGCTGGTCGGTCAGCATCAGCAGCGGCTGTGCATCGGCGAGCATAAACTCGATCCGGTCGGCCGGGTAGGACGGATCCACCGGCAGGAAGGCCGCCCCCGCGTGCCACGTCGCGAGCATCGCCGTCACCAACGCCCGCCCGCGCGGCAGCATCAGCGCGATCACCGTCTCGGCGCCGGCACCCCGGCGGGCGAGCACCGCGCCCAGCCGCTCGGCGTCCGCGCGCAGGTCCCGGTAGGTGACCACGCCGCCGCCAGCGGTGTCGTCGACGAGCGCAGGCCCGTCCGGCCGGGCGTCCGCCGCCGCGACGAAGTGCGCCCACGTGGTCCTCGTCGTGCCCGCCGGCTCCAGGCCCGGGCCGCCTGGCAGCCGCGCGCCCGCCGCCGCGCCGGCCAGCCGTTCCGCGACGTCCGCCGCGTACCGGGCCACGCTCGCCTCGTCGTACACGCCGCCGTTCGCCCACAGGTTGAGCTGCAACCCGCCGGTCGCGGACTCCTGCAGCATCACCTCGAGGTCGTCGACCGGGCCGATGGCGATCCAGTGCCGGACCGCGGCCCGGCCGCCGAACGCCGGCTCGTCTGCGAAGGAGAGAACGTTCACGATCGGCCCGAACAGCTTCGGCCGGTCGGCACCGCCGCGCAGCTCACGGCTCAACCGCTCGTATGGGTAGCGCTGATGGGCCGACGCGCCGCGGATCCACCGGTCGACCTGCCCGGCGAGTTCGTCCAACCCGGTCCCCGGCGCGATCCGCAGCCGCATCGGCTGCATGTTCGCAAGCATGCCCGGCACTGCGCGCGCCACCGGCGTGGTCCGGCCGGTCACCGGCAGCGTCAACACCAGGTCGGTCCGGCCAGTCAGCGCCCCGACCCAGCCGGCGACCGTGGCCACGGCCAGCCGTGACCAGCGGATCGACAGCCGGTCGGCCCGCGCCCGGAGGCCGTCCAGCACCGGCACACCGAGATCCGTCCGGTGCAGCACGAACTCCGGCTGCGCCGGGGCGGACTGGCCGCCGAGCAGGATCGGCGCGGGCGCCGGCCGGAGCAGCCCGGTCCAGTGCTCCCGATCGTCCTGCGGCGCCGCAGAGTTCAGGTAGGACGCGTCCTCGGCCAGCAGGTCACGCAGCGAGCCGAGCGGCGCGCCGACGTCGCGGCCTGCCAGTAGCGCATCGTAGACCTCCGCCACGCGCCGGGTCAGCAGCCACACGCCGTACCCGTCCATGACGACGTGGTGGTAGCGCTGGTACCAGAGGTACCGCTCGTCGCCGACCCGCAGCAGCGCCTGGGCGTGTGTCGGCCCGGTCGCGAGATCGACCGGCCGGGACAGCTCGGCCTGCATCCACGCCTCCGCGTCCGCGATCGGCGTGGCCGCGGACCGCAGGTCGACGACCGGCACCGGTGGCTCGGCCGACGCCGTGAGGTATTGCGCGGGCCCGTCCGAGTCGGCGCGGAAGCGGGTGTGCAGCGCCTCGGTCTCGCGCACCGCCGTGCGCACCGCCGCGATGAACTCGGTGACCCGGATCGGCCCGTCGATCTCCAGGTACGAGGCCTGGTTGTACCCCCAGCCGGTCGGATCGAGCTCATGGCCGTAGTAGGAACCCAGCTGCGCGGCCGTCAACGGCCACCGCTGCCCCGTGTCGAACATCGATCTCACCTTCGCTCGGGTCAGTCCGTCAGCCGAGCCAGCCCGTCGGCCAGCTGTCGCAGGGCGTCCTTGGCGGCGGGCAGGCCCATCGGGTCGTCCGCCTCCATCGCTTCCCGGTACGCCTCCGGTTCGTCGCCGAAGAGCAGGCTCGTGGCCGCACGGAAGCGCAGCGCGGCCGGGTCGTCGCCGAAATGGTGACCGCCGAGGACTGCGATCCCGCAGCTGTGCAGCAGCTCCCGCTCCAGCGAGGCGGAGTCGTGCACGCCCTGCCGGGCTAGGTCGCCGGCGAGCTGACGGAAGTCGGGGTAGAGGTAGAAGCCCCCGGACGGCGCCCGGCAGTTGGCACCGGCAACCACCAGCACCTGATGCACGGCCCGGGTGGCGGCCGCGTGCATCCGCGCGCCGGCCCGGACGTAGTCGGCCAGGTCGGGCGGCTCGCCGAACGCGTACTCGACCACCGACTGCACCGGCCCGGCCAGCGACGACCACACCTCGCTCGCGGTCGCCAGCACGCGCGAGCGCAACAGTTCTCCCCGCGCACCGGCCGGGAACCGGGCCGCGCCGGCCCGCCAGCCACCGAGCGCGTGCGTCTTGCTCAGCCCGGTCGTGATCACGGTACGGTCACCGGCCACCTCAGCCGGACTCACGTAGTCGCGGTCCGGGTCGTGTGCCAGGTCCCGGTAGATCTCGTCCGCCACCATCACCAGGTCGTACGCGCCGGCTACATCGCAGATCCGTCGCACCACGTCGGGCGGCGCGGTGGTCCCGGTCGGGTTGTCCGGCAACGCCATGATCAGCAGCCGCGGGTGGCCGCCCTCGGCGCGCGCCCGGTGCACGGCGCTCGCCAGCAGGTCCGGGTCCGGGACGCCGCCGCACTCGGCGGGGACGTCGACCCAGAAGACCCGCCGGCCGAGCAGGCGGGCCTGCGGCGCGTACGTCAGCCAGCACGGCCGCGGCAACAACACGTCGCCGTCGACAGCAGCGATCAGCGCGAACAGCAGCGGCTTGCTCCCCGGGGCGAGGACGACCTGGTCGGCCTCGGTGGGCAGCCGACGCCGTCCGAAGTAGCCGGCGACCGCGGCCCGCGCGGCCTCGTCGCCGGCGACCGGCCCGTAGGCGCGCCGGTGCGCGCCGGCCAGCAGTGCTTCGACCAGGCCGGAGTGGACGGGCAGCCGCGTCTCGCCGAAGCCCAGGTGCAATAGCCGCTCCCCACGGGCACGTCGCCGGTTGATCTCCTGGTCGAGCGCGAGGTTGGCCGATATGCCCTGCGTGATCATGCGGTCGCCTCCGCCTCCGTGTTCGCCAGCGCGCGCCTCAGGTCCGCCGGGTTGTCCGGGTGCGGGGTCAGCTCCGTGATCCAGGCCGCGTCCGCCGACCCGTGGGCGCGGAACGGGCGGCCAACCAGGTCCGGGTCGCGCGCCTGCAGAAACCTCAGATGAAAGGACCCTCCGCTGGCGCTGTCGACCACGACCTTTCCCGCCTCGGCTGACATCACCGGACCGCGGACCGTGCGGGCCAGGCCCGGCAGCCGGCGGTACGCTTCGGCGAAGATCGCGGAGGCCCGCTCCAGCGGCACCCGGAAATAGTCGTGCGGACCAGTGTCCCGCGCGACGAAAAGGTAATAGGGGACGCAGCCCGCGGCTATCTCAGCCCGCCACAACGACGACCACACGTCCGGATCGTCATTAACGTGGGCGATCAACGGCGCCTGGCAATAGATGACGGCGCCGGTCGACCGAATGCGGGAGATCGCCTTTTTTGCCATCGGTGACGCGAGTTCGTGGTCATGGCTGAAATGCGCCATGACCGCCAACGTCCGGCCCGATCCCACGACCTCGGAGAAGAGCCGCAACAGGTCGTCCGCGTCCGGGTCCGTGACGAAGCGCTGCGGCCAGTACGCCGGCGACTTCGTCCCGATTCTGATTACCCGCAGCGTTGGCACCGCCAGCAGCGGCTGCAGGTGACCACGCAGACGGTCCGCGGACATCACGGCTGGGTCGCCGCCGGTCACCAGGACGTCGTTGACCTCGGGGTGCTCCCGCAGATATCGCACTAGAGCGTCCGGGCCAGGCGCGGCGAACCGCAGGTCGGCGTCGCCCACGAACTGCGCCCACCGGAAGCAGTAGGTGCAGTACGCGTGGCACGTCTGCCCCTGGCTGGGGAAGTAGAGCACGGTCTCCCGGTACTTGTGCTGGAGGCCGGGGATCGCGGCGCCGTCGCGGCGGGGAACGTTCAGGTCAAGCTGCCCGCCCGGGTGCGGGTTCAGCTCCGCACGGATGCGGCGCACCACGGCCGCCACGCCGGGGTCCGCGTCGGCGCGGCCGTCCAGCGCGCGCAGCGCGGCGGCGTGCTCGCCGCTCAGCATTCCTGGCTGCGGAAAGACGAGCTGGAATATCGGATCCTCCGGGATCCGGGACCAGTCGATGAGTTCATCGAGCACGTACTCGTTGATCCGGAAAGGCAGCACCCGGGAGAATATTCGCACGGTGTCGCGCACCTCGGCCGCCATCGGATAGCGACGCACTATTTCGTCCAGTTGACGTGGCCCGAATGCACGGAAACGGGACCCGCTTTCGATTGTCCGGTGCACGTGTGGCGTCCCCCGTAAGAACTCGACTGCCGATGCAGCGGTTCCGATCGTACGGAGGCCGGAAGCGCACCTGCCCGGTTTGGCAATTAACGGACGTCGACGTGGCAGGTTGTGGTCACTCCGTCGCTCAGCGCGCTGTCGCGCCGCTTCGCGCCGCTAGCCTCGAGATCACCGGCCGGGAGCACCGCCGGTCATCTCCGTCCCTCTTCCGTGAGGAGCTGCGCTGCGATGACCCAATCCGTGGGACCTGATGCGGGACCCGACCTCCCCATCGACTCCGACGATCCACCCCGTCCCCCGACCGGGGTCGGCGACGGCCGCGCGTTGGGGGCCTGGCTCGACATCATGCGCGCCTCCCACCCGGTGTGGCGTGATCCGTTGACCGGCTCCGCCCACGTGTTCCGGTACCACGACCTGCTGCACGTGCTGTCCGCCCCGGAGGTCTACGGCTCGGACTTCACCGGCGTGATGCCGCCGTCCGACCCCAGCGCGCCCAACTTCGCCGAGGGCGTACTGACCATGATCGACCCGCCGCGGCACGGCAAGCTCCGGCGCCTGGTGTCGCAGGCGTTCACGCCACGGGTGATCACCGCACTGGAGCCGCGCATCATCCAGCTGACCAAGGAGCTGCTGGACACGGTGGCCGACCTGGACGAGTTCGACCTAGTCGCGGTCATGGCGCACCCGCTGCCAGTCATCGTGATCGCGGAGATGCTGGGCATCCCGGCTGAGGACCGGGAGCTGTTCCGGGCCTGGGGCGAGGCGCTGCTCTCCACCAACTACGAGTTGGAGACCGGGGAGGTGCCGGACAACTCCGCGCTGCCACCGGACGTGGTCGCGCAGCTCACCGAGATGCGGGACTACCTGCTCCGGCACGTCGACCAGCACCGCCGCAATCCGCGGGACAACCTCACCAGCCGGCTGGCCTTCGCCGAGGTGGACGGCGACCGGCTCACCGACCAGGAGATCGTCAGTTTCCTCAACTTCCTGCTGCTGGCCGGCCACTTGACCACCTCACTGCTGATGGGCAACTCGCTGCTGTGCTTCGCCGAGGCGCCCGAGGCCGAGTTGGCCGCCCGGGCGAACCGCACCCTGATCCCCGGCGCGATCGAGGAGGTGCTGCGGTTCAAGCCGCCGGTGGTGATGCAGGCGCGACTCACCACCATGGACACCGTGCTGGCCGGCGTCGAACTGCCCGCCCGTACGCCGGTGATGGGCTGGCCGATGTCCGGCAACCGGGACGAGCGGCAGTACACGTCGCCGTCCGCGTTCGACATCACGCGCAACCCGAACCCGCACCTGACGTTCGGGCACGGCATCCACTTCTGCATCGGCGCGCCGCTGGGCCGGATGGAGGCGCGCAGCGTCCTCAACGAACTGTTCGACCGCTACCGGTCGATCGAGATCGGCGAGCCCCGCTACTACGACCGCAGCCCGGACGTATTCGGCGTCAAGGCCCTTCCCGTCACCGTCAAGCGCTCCTGAGGACGACATGACTTCCACATCGCACGACGAGGCACTCCAGGCCGGTCCGCCACCCGTGGTCGGCGACGGCCGCGCGCTCTATGACTGGCTGCGCCGCGCGCGTGACGCCGGCCCGGTCTGGCACGACACCGCCAACGACGCGTACCACGTGCTGCGGCATGACGAGGTGGTCGGCGTGCTCTCCGAGCCCCTGACGTTCTCGTCCGACTTCAGCTCCCTCGCGCCGCCGCCGGAGCCGGGCATGCCGAACTTCACCGAGGCATCGCTCAGCGTCACCGATCCGCCTATGCACACCCAGCTCCGGAAGATCATCAGTCAGGCTTTCACGCCGCGCATGATCGCCGGGCTGGAGCCGCGGATCACCGCGCTCGCAACCGACCTGCTCGACGCGGTCGAGGGCCGCGACACCATAGAGATGGTCCAGGACGTAGCCGCGCCGCTGCCCGTCGTGGTCATCGCGGAGATGCTCGGCATCCCCAGCGACGACTGGGCCACGTTCCGTCGCTGGGCGGAGTATCTGCTTCCGGACGCCGCGGACGTCACGGCCGGGCAGTTCGAGGAGGGTGGATACGCCAAGACACGGGCGGTCGAGCTGAACGAGATGGCCGACTACCTGTTGGCGCACGTGCACGACCGGCGTAAGAGCCCAAAGGACGACCTGTTCACCCGGCTGGTCGCGGCCACCGCGGACGGCGAGCGCCTCACCGACAAGCAGGTGGTCAACTTCTCGGTCTTCCTGCTGCTGGCCGGGCATCTCACCACCACGCTGACGCTCACCAACGCGGTGCTCGCCTTCAATGACAGCCCTGGCACGCTGGAGCGGGTGCGCGCGGACCGGTCGCTGGTGCCCGGCGCGCTCGAGGAGGTGCTGCGCTTCCGTCCGCCGGTCTCTTTCCTCTACCGCTTCACCACGCAGGAGGCCGTGATCGCCGGCACACCGGTGCCGCCAGGCAAGATCATCGTCAATTGGATCCACTCGGTCAACCGCGATCCGCGGAAGTTTGTCGAACCGGATCGGTTCGACCCGGGCCGCTCGCCGAACCCGCATCTGACGTTCTCCCACGGGATCCACTACTGCCTCGGCGTACCGCTGGCGCGCTTGGAGTTCTCCGTGGTGTTCGGTGCGATCTTGGACCGCTATCGCGCGTTGGAGTGCGGTGCGCCCGAGTTCCACCAGCGGCCGGACATCTTCGGCGTCACCCGGCTGCCCGTCACCCTCCACGCGGCCTGACGAACGGTGGAGACGACGACCGCGCACGGTCAGCGACTGCGCCGGATGATCCAGGGACACCTGCTCTCCCGGGCCGTCTGCGTCCTCGCTGACCTGCGCGTACCGGACCTGATCGGCGAGGGGGCGCGCGACGGCCCCGAGTTGGCCCGGCTCACCGGGACCGATCCGGACGCGCTGATCCGGCTGCTGCGCGCCCTCGTCACGTTCGAGGTGCTCGACGAGCGGGACGACGGGTTCCGGCTGACCCCGCTCGGTGCCGGCCTACGCACGGACGCTCCCGCGTCCGCGCTGCCGTCGGCGCTGCTGGCACACGGCCAGATCGGGGAGGCGTGGCAGCACCTCGGCAACGCCGTTCGCACCGGCACCCCTTCCTTCCCTGACCTGTACGGCACGGACTTCTTCAGCTACGTCGACCGGAACCCAGCATTCCGGGAGATCTTCGACCGTTCGCAGGCGGACGGCCTGGCGCTGGACGGCCTCGCCGACGCGGTCAACCTCACCGGCGTCCGGCGGATCGTCGACGTCGGCGGCGGCGACGGCGCGCTGCTTGCCGCGCTGCTGACCGGCCATCCGCACCTGCACGGCACGCTCCTCGACCTGGCGGCGCCAGCCCGCCGGGCCCGGGAGCAGATGCGCGCGGCCGGCCTGGACGGCCGGTGCACCGTGGTGACCGGTGACTTTTTCGCCTCGGTCCCGGCCGGCGGCGACCTATACCTGCTGCGTCAGATCCTGCACGACTGGGACGACGCGCGATGCGTGACGCTGCTGCGCAGCTGCCGCAGGGCAATGCCGCCCGGCGCCCGAATCGTCGTGTCCGACCTCGTGCTGGACACCGGTCCATCCGCCGTACCGGACGAGTCGGCGGCCCTGATGGACCTGTACATGCTGACCGTCGTCGGCGGCCGGGAACGCACGATCGCACAGTTCGATGATTTGTTCGCCCGCGCCGGCCTCACGATCCGACGCGTGACCCCCCTCGCGGGCCGCACCGCCGCTATCGAGGCGGTCGCCGCCCGATCGGTGCACGAGGAGTAGACATGTTGCTAGGGCCCAGCGGCCTGGCGCTGTGGTCGCCGGCCGAGGTCGCCGATGGAAACCTTATCCGCCCGGAGCAGCTACCCGCGCTGCGCGAGACCGCCACGTGGGCGGAACGGTTCCTCACGTATGGACACGCGGACCTGGGCCGGCAGGGGCCGGTCTGCCCGTACACGCGGCCCTCCCTCAACCGACGGCTGTTCCACCTGGCCTGCCTGGACCGCGACCTCGACGACGAGGGCGTGCCCGAGACGCTGCTCGGCTACCGCGACCTGCACCGGGAGCTCGCCGCCGAGCTGCGGGAGGAGGACCGGCAGTTCCTCACCATCCTGATCGTCCTGCCGCGCGTCGACCGGTCGGACCCCGAGCCGCTCAACCGGCTGCAGGCCCGTCTGAAGACCGACTTCGTGCAGAACCGACTGATGATCGGACAGTTCCACCCAGAGTGTGCGGAGCCGGGCCTGTGGAACCGCGACTTCCGCCCGCTCCGCTCGCCGGTCCCGCTGCTGGCCATCCGGCACATGGTCGCGTTCGACCTGCCGTTCCTGCAGACCTCGCAGCGGCACCTCGAGTCCTACCTGGCCGCCTTCGCACCGGCCATCCCGACCGCCGTCCGATCCCGGCTGGCGGAGCTCGCTACCAGGGAGACCCCCGCACCGCCGACGGGCAGCACCGGGCAGGCCGCCGCCTGACGGCACTGCCCATACGCGTCGTCGCGGGCGGCCCACCGGCCGCCCGCGACGTCCCGTCCGCCCGGTCAGCGCGCGGTGTGCGCCTCCAGCTCGTCCGCAGCACGCGCCACGCCGCCGGCCGCCTCGATCTCGCCACGCATCCAGGCCAGCCGCTCCGCGAGGGTTGGGTCGCCGATCAGACCGAACACGGCGTCGCGAAGCTCGTCCGGCGCGGCCAGGCGCCCGAGCCCCAGCCTCGCCAGCTGGAAGCCGGTGATCCGTGCGGGTGGAGCGGGCGGAACGACCACCACCGGGCGGCCCGCGGCGAGCGCCTTGGTCACGTTGCCCACGTCACCCTGGCTCACCACGACGGCCGCGTGCCGCAGCACGCCCTGCGGGAGCGACGCGTGCACCTCGACATTTGGCGGCAGCTCGCTCAGGGACGCAGGATCGGCGCCGGGTGCCGCCGTCAGGAGGACGTGTACCGGCGCTCCGGCGAAGGCCCGTGCCAGGTTGGCGCTCTGCGGCGCGGACGATAGGAGCACGACCGGAAGGCCGTCGGCGGGCGGCTGCCAATCGTCTAGCGCTGCCTGCTCGTCCACGCACGGTCCCACGAACCGGAAGCGGTCGTCGAAACTGTCGGCCACGGGCTGCAACGCCTTCGGCACGTACACCAGGTTGAAGTCCTGCACGACCTCGAGCAGTTCGACGAAGGTGACATCCGTCAGCCCGTGCGCGGTGAGCAGCCGCTCTGTACGGTCCACCCAGGGCTTCAGCTCCGGGCGGGTTGCCCACTCGGCCGGGCTAAGCGGCTTGCCGAGCGCGACGCCGTCGTCGTCGAAGGCCTGCGTGTACGCGAACTCCTGGTTCTGCGCGAAGTCCGCGTACAACTGGGCGGCTGGGCATCCCCATTTGCGCGCCAGCACCCGGCCGGCCGTGCCGCTGGCCACGTCGTACGCGATCAGGTCGGGCCGCTCGTCGCCGTAGGCCGCCTCCACCGCGTCGATCATGGCGGCGGAGTCGTCGACGCTGAGCGCGAGCATCGCGGCCTCCGCGCTCATCTCCTTCTCCTCGTGGACGGGGATCGACTCGTACGCCGACCGGTAGACCAGTGGCTCGGCACCGTACGACCCGACGAGTCCGGCCATCGGTTCGACGGTCACGAATTTCAAGCAATGCCCACGCCGCACCAGCTCTTTTCCGACCGCGAGATGCGGAAAGAGGCGACCGGGGTCGGGAATGCTGATGAATAGGAAATGACTCGGCACGACAGTGACCCCCATGGAGATCTTCGACGGATTCGGCGCGACGCACCGGAAATAAGAGCGGATGCCCAGCTCACAGCCGCACGACGTCGATCGCCTACCAAGCATCCAACCCTCCTTGACAGCCGTTGTCAAGCAGTGTGAGAATCGGCGCCGGAACGGGACCAGCCAATCTGGAGGAGTGCATCGTGAGCCAGCCCGCCGTGCCCCAGCTTGCTGCGCCGATCGACCGCAAACGATGGTCGATTCTGGCCGCGATCTGCTTCGCATTGGTCATGGTGGTCATCGACAACACGGTCCTGAACATCGCCATCCCGACGCTCATGACCGAGCTGTCGACCACCGCCGCCGAGGCGCAGTGGGCCTTCACCTCATACCTGCTGGTGCTCTCGGGCTTCGTGCTGGTCGGCGGCGTCGCCTCGGACCGCTACGGCCCAAGGCGGATCGTCCTGGTCGGCATCGCGCTGTTCGGCACCGCCTCGCTGGCCGCCGCGTTCGCCGCGGAGCCGTGGCAACTCATCGCCGCCCGCGCGGTCATGGGCTTCGGTGCCGCGCTACTCATGCCTGGCACGCTCGCGATCCTGATGCACACATTCTCCGACGCGGAGCGGCCGAAGGCGATCGGCGCCTGGATGGCGGTCGCGGCGGTCGGCAGCTCGGGCGGGCCAATCCTCGGCGGCTTCCTGATTTCGCACTTCTGGTGGGGCGCGGTCTTCCTCATTAACGTCCCGATCAGCATTCTCTGCCTGGTCGCGCTGGTGATTCTCGTGCCGGACGCGCCCGCCACCCGCAAAGACCGCATCGACTGGATCGGCGCGGTGCTGTCCGTGATCGCCACCGTCTCCCTCGTCTGGGCCATCACCTCCGTGCCGGAGCAGGGCTGGGGCTCGGCCGACGTGCAGCTGCCGGCCGTGATCGGCGTGCTCGCGCTCGCCGCCTTCATCGCGTACGAGCTGCGGATCGATTCGCCCATGCTCGACCTCGGGCTCTTTCGCAACCTGCGGTTCAGCGCAGCGGTGCTGGGCGGGCTACTCGCCAGCTTCGGCATGGCTGGTTCGCTGTTCCTGCTCACGCTGCACTTCCAGCTGCTGAACGGTTACACACCGATCGAGGCGAGCGTCCGGCTGCTGCCGCTCGCGATCTGCACACTGATCGGCAGCACCGTGATCAGCGTGATCGTCCTGAAGCGCCTGGGCGCGCCGCTGGCGCTGCTGTCCAGCATGTCGGTGGCCGCGATCGGCCTGCTGCTCATCGGCCTGCTGCCTGCGGAGAACTATCTGAGCAGCCTCGCCGGGCTGATCCTGGTGGGCCTGGGCACGGGGTCCGCCGGTCCGGTAGCGGGCACGGTCCTGATGAGCTCCATCCCCCTGGAGAAGGCGGGCGCTGGCTCCGGCGTCAGCAGCACTATCCAGGAGCTGGGTAACGGGCTCGGCGTCGCCGTCCTGGGCACCGTACTCACCGCCTTCTTCGTCACCCGCCTGCCCGGGTCACTACGCGCCGAGGGCGAGTCCTCGTTCACGGAGGCGATCGGCCGGGCGGCCGGCGTGGCGGCGGACCAGGTCCGGGACGCGTTCGCGACCGGGCTCTCGTTCAGCCAGATCATCGGCGCACTGACCGTGCTCGGCGGTGGCTTGGCCGCCTCCGCCCTGCTCTGGATGACCCGTTCCGCGGCCACCCCCCAGATGCCGCCCGCCGACCAGCTGAGCACGCCGGCCGCGAAGCACTGATCCCGGCGTTATCGGAAGATATGTAGTCCCGCTCCCCCTATGCGCAACAGATTCGCGCTGTTCCGTCTCGCCGATGGTAGTGAATCACTGGCCATCTATCGCGGTCGCGATCGCAAAGGTACGTCAGCGTCCAGTTGGAACCACCGACAGCCGCAACCCCCGGCCGCCCGACCATCCCGCGCCGTCAGCCACCGACCGGCGTCCCGGAGCACCGCGCCGTGTCCCACCAACGCCACCCCGGTCCACCGGCTCCCGAGCACCCCCCACCGAGCGACCGTCCACCGCTGCCGTACGCGAACGAGGCCCCGACTCGGTGTGAACCACCAGGTCAGGCCTTGTTTGTTGGTGCGCCGCCAGGGACTCGAACCCCGAACCCGCGGATTAAGAGCTTGACCTTGGTCGAGTCAACCGGTCCAACCGGGTCGCGTGAATCCATCTGCTCGCGGTCATGGCCCGATTCGGTCGAGTCAGCGTCCCAGTCAGTCCACCCGACCACGGACCCTTCCACGGCGCCCGAGCACCCGTTGAGCACCAATGTGCCCGCAACCTGATCTGTTGATCCGGGGCTCGGTAGACAGCGGCCTCGAACTGGCCGATCTATGGGGCGCCCCGACGAGGTGAGGGAGGCGGTGCCTTGGCCGCTACCTTAAGCAGATGCGGCGGGGAGGCAGTGGCGGAGCGGCGACCAACGCCGGCATCGATTTCCAACAGCGTGTCGCTGCGTCGATCATGGCCTTCATGGTGTCTGATCAGCCGGATCTCACGATGCTCGGCGAGATGTGGCACGGCTGTTCGGTGACGTCGCTCCGGTTCGAGACCGGCGACCTGATCGACGACTTGGTCGTCGTCACCGATGGGCCAACAGCCTACATTCAGGCGAAGCGAACGTTGAGCCTGTCCGATGCCCCGGCATCGGACTACTCGTCGGTGTTAGCGCAATTCGTCGGCCAGTTCCTCGCTTCCGCCAACTCAGATGGGGAGCGATACGTCATTGCCACCACGCACGATGCGTCAAGCAAGATCCGCACTACGCTTCGCAAGCTCGTCAAGGCGGCACGCTCGAACGCCGACGGGTATGCCGCCAACCCACTGACCAAGGTCGAGACCGAGGTCCAGCGGACCACCGAGATGCTCCTCAACCGTCACTGCCAGGCGCAGACCGGACGCCCGCTGACGAACGACGAACGCGTGCGGTTCTGGCGACTCATGGATGTGACGGTGCTGGACGTGACCGCCGGTGGCGTCTCGGAGGCTGCCGCGATCGCCGCGCTCGGGCCAGGTGGGCGTCATGCTTGGAGCACACTGGTGGCGCTTGGGCTGGAATTGGCCACGGAGCGCCTGTCGATTGACCGGGCAACCATCCGGCGGCGGGCCGTCATCAAGCCTTCAGCCCGGGGCCAGCCGCTGCCGTGGGACACCCCTCATCTGGGCGCGCTGGTGGCTCGCGACGGTCTGGCGGCGGAGTTAAGAGACGCGCTCCTATCTACCGAGCCGTTCGGCATCACGATGGTGACCGGCGTGCACGGCGCAGGTGGTTTCGGCAAGAGCACGCTGGTCGCCCAGGTCTGCCGGATGCCGGAGATCAGGGCGCGGTACGGCGGCCACCTCTGGACCACGGTGGGCGCGGACGTGCACGGTCCGGCGCTCGCTTCACAGCTGAATGACTTGACCGAACGGCTCACCGGTACGCGACCCGGCCTGAGCGACCCCCAGCAGGCCGGTTTCCTGCTCGGCCGAGCCATCGAGGACTCCCCCGGCAAGATCCTGCTGGTCGTCGATGATGTGTGGCAGTCCACCCAGCTCGCACCGTTCCTAACCGGCCCCGCGAACTGCACCACGATCGTCACCACCCGTAACGCCGCGCTGCTCGCCGACGCGTCATCGGTTGTTCTGGTCGATCGGATGAGCGATGCCGAAGCCGCTGACGTGCTGACCCACGGGATTACCGACGCCCCCACCGCCGCGGTCGACGCGCTCTGCACGGTGACCGGCCACTGGCCGGTTCTGCTCAGCATCGCCAACCGGATCCTGCGCCGGATGATCCGCTCCGGCATGAACTCGGCCTCCGCCATCGCTCTGCTGACCGACCGGTTGCGGCGAGACGGACCAGCCGCGCTCGACATCGCCAGCTCCGGGTCGCGGGCCGAGGCGGTCGCCGTAACCGTCGAGGTCGGCCTCGATCAAGTGCCGCCCGGCACCCGCGCCCGCTATTTGGAGCTGGCCGTATTTGCCGAAGACAGCGAGATCCCGTTGGACCTACTCGAGCACTACTGGCGAGAGACCAGCGGCCTCGACCGGGCGGCCGTCGAACAGGCATGCATCGCCATGGCCGACCTGTCATTGGTGACCGATCTTCGCTTTGACCAGCGCACCCTGCGGCTCCACGATGTGCTCCGCGCCTACCTCCGACAGCGTGTCGGCACCGAAGGCATACGCACGTCAAATGCGCACTTCCTCGCCGGCGTCGGCCGCGACGGACCCTGGTGGGAGATGGCGGAAAAGCACCGCTACCTGTCCGAGCACCTGATCGAGCATCTGCCCGCCGACGACGCCGCCCGCCTTGTCGAGGACCTCCGGTGGACCCGGGCGCAGATCGCGACCCGTGGGACCGCCGCCATCGAGGCCGACCTGACCCGGGTCAATTCGCCAGTCGCCGCCCGGCTGGCCGCCGCGATCCGGCAGCACGCCCACCTGTTCGAGCGGGTGGAACCGGCTGCGTCCCTCGGCGCCGTGCTCGTCACCCGGCTGGCGGGCACCCCCGGTTTGGACAAAACAGTTGATGAGTTTCGGCCGCACCTGACGGGCCCGCAGCTGACGAACCGCTGGCCCTTACCCGACCCACCGCACCCTGCGGCGCGACGGGTGATCGGCGGCTACGTGGACGGCATCCGCCGCCTCGCGATCTCGCCCGACGGCAAGTGGTTCGCCTCGCTCGCGGGCTACGACACGGTGACGGTTCGGGACGCCGTCACGACTGCGACGGTCGCGACCTTCCACAACGAGGCTTTTTGCATGATCGACGAGGTGTTGCCCTGTCACGACGGCGCCCGGCTCATCACGACGGAAACCGCAGGAGCCGACCGGGGCCGCGTCCGAATCTGGGAGGCGCACACCGGCACGTTGCAGTACACCTTCGACACGGCATTCGTCCTGTACCACTCCGAGAGGGTGCAGGGGGCGGTCAGCCTGGATGATCGCTGGTTGGCCCTCGTCGACTACGACCCGGACCAGGAACGCACCGTGGTCAGGATCTGGTGCCTCGCCACCGGCGAGCTACTCCGGACCTTGGCGGACGCGGACGCCTGGCCGCAGACGGTGGCGTTCTCACCGGACGGTGGTTGGCTGGTCGCCGGCGACGACGCCTCGGCGGATGACGAGCCCTGTGAAGTCCAGATCTGGAACACGGCGGACGGCCGCTGCATCCGGCGGGTCGCTGGTCCGATCGGCGGCGTAGACCAGGTGACGGTCGCGCCGGACGGGAGCTGGTTCGGCGCTGTCGACCGCGCTCGCACGGTCTGGCTATGGAATACGGACGGCACGCTCCGCCATACCTTCCCGACATCCATGATATGGCCGACCATCACGGTCGCGGCCGACGGGACATGGCTCACCTGTCACGACTACACGGGCTCGGTACTCGTTTGGGATGTGGTCAGTGGTACGGAACGCTTCCAGCTGGCAGGTCAGGCCGATCTGGCCCAGCTGGCAGTCGCCCCGAACGGTTCCTGGCTCGCGATCACCGCCGACGGACCCGACGGATCTATGGTCCGCATCCATGACACACGCGACGGCCGGCTCCGTGACCAACTCCAGGGGCACAGCAGCAGTGTCGGAGCCCTGACGGTCGCACCCGACGGCACCTGGCTCGTGACCGGAGACCGCGCTAGCGACGTACGCCAGGACAGCGACATGACAGTGCGGATCTGGGCCACCGAATGGCGCGACCACACCGTGCCGGCGATGGTGTACCCCGCCTTCGACCTGTTACCCGACGGCACTGAGGTGGCCTTCGTCGCCGCCGAAGGGCCCCGGCTCGCCAGCCTCGATACCGGCGTGTCACGCCCGGTCATCGGACCGGCCAAGGCCACGACCCTGGTCGCAGGTCCAAGCTGGCTCGCCGTCTCCGACGGGCAGCGCATCGAGGCCGTGACTCTCCCGGACGGGAACCGCCGCTGGACGACGCGCAGGTGCGACGGCGTCCTCGAATCGGTGGCCGCCGTCAGCCCGGACGGCGCGTGGCTCCTGACCAGGGAGTCGGCCGCCCATGTCACGTCGTTGCCCCATTTGTACGCGGCGTTCATCCGTGACGCCGCGACCGGTGTAGCGCGGCAAGTGCTGCGACTGGACGACTACCCCTTCGGTGCCGGGGCGACCGCAGTAGCTCCGGACGGCACTTTCCTCGCCGTCACGAGATCGGGCCGCTCGCGCGACAAGGAGTTTCCGGTCACCCTCTGGGATGTGCGCGACGGGGTGGTACGGCACGTGCTTCCCGGACACCGCGAGGGGGTCGAGGCGATCACTATCGCCCCCGACAGCGCCTGGCTGGTGACCGGCGAGGCGCTGATGAACGAACACGAAAGCTGTGCCGCACGGGTCTGGGACGCGCGGACCGGTGTACTCCGCCTGATACTTCCGAATCATCGTGGCGCGGTATCCGACATCGCGATCGCCAATGACGGCACCTGGATCGTCACCGGCGACGAGGCCGGAGCAGTGCGGATCTGGGACCCCGACACCGGCGTCCTACTGCGCAAGTTCAGCGGCACCGCTCCGGTCACGGCCATAGCTATCTCACCCGGCAACGACTGGATCGCCGTGGCCGACGGCGCAGGCGGAATGGGCACCGTACGGATCTGGAGCCGCATCGGCGAGCCACTGGCGGCGATGCGGGTAGACGGGCCGCTGACCAACTGCCGGTGGATTCCCGACCGTTCGGGGCTTTGTCTCAGCGGCAGCCGTGGGTTCTATGTGTTTGATTGGCGACCGTAAATCTATGCAACGGTACCCAAACCCAGCCTGGCCGGTTCACCAGGCATGGCATGCTTCGGCGGACACGCCGTACGTCGCCGCAACATCGCCACCGCACACCGCGCCGACGCACTAAGCTCCCCGAACCCGATGTGTGGAAAGCCCTGTAGGACGCCGCACGAGCGGTCCTCCGGAGAGCTGGGCGACTTCGCCCCGTACGGAGTGTCCCCAGGACCGGCGAAGATCGAAGGACACGTCCTGCCGTACCTACTCAGCCGCGACCAGGCAAACTCGACCGGCTCCAGACGGACCGGATCGCGTCCGGCCAACCATGGCATGAAGACCTACTCAACCGACTCCGGCGCCATACCATCGACGCGGTCGAGGTGCCCGAAATCCTGGTCCTACGACCGACCCCTGAAGCAAGGCGTCAGTAACGGGCCAACCAGCCTGCTTCGTCGACCAGCGGACATTGCACATGCAGCGGGACGAGGCCCAACCTGATAACAAGCCAGGATCACCGGACCTGAACTCTCCTGCGTTGCCGCATGGAGCGTCTTGATGGTGGTCATGCGCCAAGGAACGGTGCGGCTGGTGCTGCAGCGCCCCGGCCGGATCGGCAGCCGCGCTCCCGCATCAGGGCGGTCCGGCTGGGAATTATCGCCACACCGTGCGACGCCTACCGGACTGGCGCGGCTTTGGTCTTGACCGTCGGCTTGGGCCCCGGCTTGGCCGGCTCGTCGCCGATGTCCTTGGTTGGCTTGAGGACTCGTACGTCGAGCATCCGGGCGCGCAGGGCCATGCTCGTGTCCATGGTCAGCAGCCGGACGGGGAGCGTTCGGGTGTAGGGCTGCAGCGCGAGTGTCCTGTCGATGATCTCGTCGTCGCTGTCGGTCAGCCGAACGTGGTACGCATCGTCGAACAGCACCTCGATGGTGACCTTGTCGTGGGGGACACCGCCGGTCTCGATGACCTCTTTGTGGTTATCGGCCTCGCGGATCGTCACGCGTGATCGCGGGTGCTCCAGCAGCTCGTCCAGAACGCCTAGGGTGTGCGCGGCACGCCATCGGCTCTGCTGGTTGCCCGACTCCTTGAGCCGGTCCAACTCGTCGATCACCACCCGGGGCACCACGAGGCGTACCTCTTCGTACCCGATGTTGAGCAGATCCGCGTACGCGATGTCGCGGATCTTGTCTGGGTGGTGGATGAAGACGCTGGTGTCCACCACTATCACGTAGGCGTCGGAGCTCCACCTGTCGATCTCGGCCTTGAGCGCTGACCATGCCTGTTCCCACACGTCGGCCCGCTCGGTGAGCTCGGCGCTGAGCAGGTCCTGGGTGAACCGGTCACGGCGGTCGCCGAACTCGGCCAGGTGCCAGAACCGTGGCGTGAAGATGAGCCGGTCGATGTCGGTGGGCCGGATCTGGTTGCGCAGGACCCGGGCGTTCTCGTTCGCCCAGTCCAGGTACTTGGTCAGGTCACCGTGGTTATTCCCGATCGTTGCCTTGGCCCGGAACAGCAGGTCGAGCACGTGGGATGTCTGGGCGCCGGGCGACAGGGTGACGAGCATGACGACGATCTTGCCAGCGCTGTCCACCCAAGCAGCAGTGACGATCGGCGGCAATCGCAACTGACTTTCGGACAGCATTCAACATCCGGACAGCGCACGTGGCGAAGCCAGCCCTCACGGGCCGGAGCGAGCACAATGGTCAGATGGTTACAGAACCCGGAGTGTCGATCCCCTACCGCGCTGCATGGGTGCCGGACGACGATCCGGAACGAGATTGGGACACAGCCTCAGCGTTGGCCCTGCGGTGGCTGGATGCGGAAGTATCCCACTCGGGCGGCACTGTCGTTCTGGTGACCCACTCGTTCGACAACGGTGCGGGCAGCCAGGTGCTCAGCCGGTTCACCCGCGGCCGCAACCACCTGACCACGCGGTCCAGCTCGTTGCCCGGCCTCCGCGGCCCGGTCCTGGCGTACGTTCCCACTAGTGAGGTGCTCGCCCTGGCGATCGCCAGGGCGCAGGGGTCGGCGCTGTGTGTGGTGGAGAGCGTCTCCAATCCTATGCGCGGCTGGGCGATGGTCACCGGTGCCGTCAACTTGATCACCGGGGAGACGGAGATACTCGACGAACGGCTGCGCCAGCACCTAGACCGCTTGAAGTTCTACGGCAACAACGGCTACGGCCCGAAGTTCGATCAGGATCGCGCCCGCAATGTGTTGGACGACCTCAGAACCGATGGCCTGCTCAACGTCGATGTCATCGTAAGCGCGCTCGCCGCGCTGAACGTCTCCGTGCGGGGGCAGGAGAAGATCCGCGAACTGGCGAAGAGGTAGAGGCTCCGACTCGCGCGGAAGGTAGGGGCAGCAGGCAGCACGGAATGGTTCTGCTGCCCCTACCTCGGCCGGATGTGGTGCCAAGACCTTGTCTCTACGTTGCGGCCGGTCTGGTGCGGGAGCCCAACTGGATACCAGCTGATGCGGTAATGGTGGTCACCGCACGGCCTGAGCTATAGAACGTCGAGTCAGCAAAGGCTAGCGATGAGGGGAGATCGGGGTTTCCATCCTGGCGAGCCTGCGAGAAGGCCAGGTCGGCAGCGACTTCCTCGCACTGTTGACCAAGGTCATGCGGACGCAGTTGAAACGTCTTCCGATCCTGCACAATGGTCGACACATGGATGATGATCTTGTGGTTGACTTTGTGCAGGACTTTGCCGAGCAACGCTGGGAACGTACGGTCACGGCGATCCTTACAGGGGCAAGCGACGACGAGTCCATGCAGCCGCTGCTGTCCAAGATCGTATATAACTGGCTAGTTGACCAGGTCCGCAAGACCGACGTCGGATCGGTGCTGCGCCGACTCCGAGAGCACTTGGCCGAGGACTCGACGTTCGAGATGGTTGCCGAAGGCGAGCCGGGCGCGGGGCGGTGGCGCTTGTCAGACACCGACGGGCCGCCCTGGGGTGGGCACATCGAGGACCTAGTTGCCGCTGCCTATCGGGTGCCTGCCCGAGCGGTTCGCTGGAGTGATCCGACTCGGCGACCTCCGATCGCCAACGCTGCTGATTTGACAGCCGTATTGCGGGAGGTGCTTGAAGCCGCCGGTGGTAAGAGTGTCGAGCTGCATCAGCTCGTAGTGGTGATCGTGCAGCGCTTCCCTGCGACGCTCGACCCGGAGTCCCGTGCGATCGACGAGGAGCGCCACCCGGTCCAGGCCACCGAGCTGCCTCCGGACCTTGCATGGGAGGTTCAGCTGGAGGCGTCCGAGCAGATCGACCTCGCAGCCAGCATCTTCGCCCAGCTCACGTCCCAGGAGCGGCAGCTACTCCCCCTGCTTGTCGACGTTTCGGCCGTTCAGGCGCATCTGGGCTGTGGACGCAGCACCGCCTACACCAAGATCAAGAAGTTGAAGGTCCTGATTCAGGAGCTTACCGGCGCCTGTGACGACCCCGAACAGGTTGGGCGAGAGGTACTGGTGCTGTGTACCGGCTAATAGGTGCCCTAGAGGGGCACGCCAGCGCCGCCCGCTTGCTGGGATTGGACAATCTGGCTGGTGTGCCGTCAGTTCCTGGTAGAGCGTGCCGCAGTGCCAGAGGAGGTTCATGGTGATGGCCGAGCTACCTGACCGTCTGCGCCGCCTCGCGGAGTCGCTACAGGTCCCCCGCACACTGACCACTGCGGCTCTGTGTGACCGGCTCGGCGATCCCTGCCAGGTCGAACCAGCAACCGGACAGGTGTGGCAGGCCGAATGGGACAACGTCTCGCAGCTGGTACTGCTCCTCTCTACGGAGGGGCGGCACTGGCACGTCGTGCCGGTGTCGGTCGAGCCGACCGGGGAAGACGAGCAAAGTCTCCTCGTTAGCCCGGACTGCACAACGCTTCCAGTTGAGGTCACAGCATGGGCAGGGCTGGCCACCTCGATTCCGACCGGGACGCTTAGCCGCGCTATCGACAACTGGTCCGCCAGTATCACCGCCTGGTGCGCCGACACCTCAGCCGGCACCATCCGCACACCCCCTCCAGGTACCCGTCGAGGACGGCCGGCTGTCAATCCTTTCGATAGCAGTATCGCGGTCCGCGCCAGCCTGTCGGACGATCTTGACGTCCTGGGAGCCGCGCCGCTGGTCCCGGTACAAGCAGCGCAGGCCGTGAACCTCAAGTCGGCCGCCGCCCGTGTGGGACTACCTGCCGTGATCACCGCTCTCGGGCTCCCACAGCCCACCGTGATGAAGATTTTGCAGGGAAAGCAGCCGGTGACCCTGCAGCAGGCCGAGGTCCTGGCTCAACTGCTTGGCTACGCCGCCGAGGAAATCATGGCGACGACGGGCGGGCTGCCTGCGAACCTTGCGATGGAATTGGAGCAGCCGCGATGGCGGACAGCATGGCGATCGATCGCCCGCCGTTTGGACGTTTCAGAAGACGTCGCACGGCTTCGAGCCGGGACTGGAACGTTCGCGATGGCGTTTCGTCAGACTGGCGGCACCGCACCGGACTGGCGCAGGCGGATCGGCCAATGGCTCGCAGCCTCCGAAACCGCGACAAGCGGAGCCGAGCATGGCGAGTAGGGCAACATCGGCCGCCGTAAAGACGCAGGCTATGGCCATGCTGGACCGGGTGGAACAGCGCCAGCCCGGCGTACTTGACCGGCTGCGCGTCGATGCGCTCGCCGAGGTGCAGACCTGGCCGGACGTGCAGGTGCGGCTGGTCGATGAGGCCCCGTCGACCGCCGGGGGGTGCTCGGTGGCGGGAAGCTACAACGACGAAACTCAGCCGCCAACGCTCTGCGTGGCCGTGTCGGCCTCACCAGGTCGTCGTCAGTTCACCGCGCTGCACGAGCTCGGCCACCATCTTCAGAACACCGACACAGATCTCGGCACCAGGATCCTAATGGCCGCCGACGACCGTTTCGAGGACGACGCCTGCGACCTGTTTGCTGCCCGAGTGCTACTGCCCGACGCGGTGGTGTCCGGCTGCTTCGGCGACCAGACGCCCACGGCCGGCGACATCGTCGCGCTCTACCGCAAGTCCAGCGCGTCGCGCGCCGCTTGCGTCGTCCGTGCGGCCGAACACCTCGCCAGCTTCGGCGCGGTCGTGCTCTACGACGCAGACGGCGCCGTGTCGTTCGCCACGGCCAAGGGCATCTACCCGCCGGCTCGCGGCAGCGACCAGTCCCAGACAGCGCTGGTCGCCGCCGCATTGCGCGACCCGTGGCGTGCCGACGGCGCGGCGTTCACCGCCGACAGCACCACGATCCGCTACCGCTCCGGACACAGCAGCGACCCGCTCTACGGGCAGGCCGCGTGGTGCGACGGCTACCTGATCGCCGTCCTGGTGACGGACCACGCCCCGTGGCAGACGTTCTCCCCACCCCGGCCCGGCGTGCCGGCCCAGCGGCAGCCAACCGAGGCCGAGTGCGAGGTGTGCGGCAACCTCTTCGAGGTGACCGGCCTTTGCGCCACCTGCAACGAGCCCCGCTGTCCCTCCGGACACTGCACATGCACGCTGAAACGCGAGCGCCGCTGCGAGCATTGCAGGTTGACGTACGGGCTGGCCATGTTCCCGGCCGGCGGAACGGTTTGCCGGGACTGCCTCTGACCTGCGCCTCATCGCAGGTTGGACGGATCCCGAGATGCGTCGTCAGAGGTGGATGAGGGCCACCGACGGCCCTTCAGCACCCCGACCAGGGCGCTGCCGACGAAGCGCTGCGCCGCGATGCAGCGCGGATTGGGGGCCACCATATGGGTCACACCGCCGAACTCCTGTCCACCGTCCGTCGCCAGATCGACGCCAGCGACGTCCCGCTGAAGGAGGCTCGCGTCCGGCTGCAGCTGGTGCGCGACCTCGCGACGGGGTTGCCCGGCTCGCTCCGGACCTACGCCAGCGGTTCTCTGGCGCACCACACCATGAACCACCCGGTGACCGACGGCGACGGCGGGCTCGTGCTCGACCGTCGCTGTTACCCCAACCTCGGCCCGGAGGGCGGGGGCGAGACGCCGACCAGGGTGGCTGAGCAGCTGTGTGCGCTACTCGGTCCGGGAGTCCGCAAGACGTACCCGAAGGCACGCTGCGGCACCTCGAAGCGTGGGCCGAAGTTGTCGTTCAGCGCCCCGGTCGATGGCCAGGACCCGACGGTCGACCTGGTCGTGGCACTGACCCGCCGCGACGGCGACGGCCTGTGGATCCCGAACCTGGAGAAGGACCGCTGGGAGGCCTCGCACCCCGAGGGCCATGTCCAGCTGTTCAACGCCGGCCCGGCCTCGCTGCGCAAGACCCGCCGGATCGCGATCCGGCTCCTCAAGGCCTGGAACAAGCAGTACACGACCCCGGGCATGTCGTCGTTCCACCTGTCCACCCTCGCGTGGGAGTTCGTCGACACCGGCATGGGCGTACCGACCGCCCTGCACACGGTGCTCGACCGCGCGGCCACCCGGATCAGCCACGGGTACGCCACGCCCGACCCCGCCGGGGTGTCCGCACCGTTGAAACTGCTGCTCGACCGCACGGTCGTGGCGACCCGGCTGCGCAGGGCCGCCGACGGGAGCGCCGAGGCCCTCGCGAGCGACACCGACGAGATGGCGGTGCAGGCGGCGCTGCACAAGGTGTTCTGGAAGTACATCGACGACCCGAACGACACCGGGCTGGCCACCGCAGCCGACCTGCTGCGTCGGCGCCAGCCGGTGCCCACCACCGCGCTGGGGCTCGCCGGGCCGGCGGCGCTGGTGGTCCCGACCCGCGCCTACGGCGGTCGGTCGCCGCAGTGATCCGGACGCCCTGGCGGGAGCCGGCCTGGTTCGCCAGGCCGGCTCCACGGCTACGGTTCGCTGCTCAGCTCGCCGCCACCGGCGTGCCAGTCGGGGTAGTTCGCCAACCTCGGCGGTTCCGGGGCGGGTACGCGGTGCGGTGCACCGTGTTCCCGCCGGGTATCGAACCGAGGCAGGTGACCATCGTGTTCTCCACCGGCTCGCCGGAGGTGCCACGGGTGTTCGTAGACGGACCCACTGAGTCCCCGCACCGCTACGACGGTGGGGAGCTGTGCATGTGGTGGCCGTTCGACGGCGCGGAGCAGCGGTGGCTGCGTCGCGATGGCGCGGCGGCGCTGCTCGGGCATGTCGTCGCGCATCTGGTTCGGGAAGAATGGTGGCGAAGGACCGGCGAGTGGGTTGGCGACGAGGCACCCCACGACCGTTAGGAGAACGTGTGCCCCCTACCCCACCGCCGACGGCACCGGCCGGCCTCGTGCCGGCCCTCTCCAGCGCCGCTCCCCCGGTACCGCTGTCGAGCAGTAGCGCGATCGTCGTGGCGACGGTCGGGACCGGGCCGCCGCCCCAGGCCCCGCAGCCGCAAGCGGCCTCAACCTTGGCCGTGGCCGGCGTACTGTCCGGGGCGGTGTTCGCTGCCGTCCTGACCGCCTGTATCACGGTGTGGACCTCGCGGCGCAAGAGCCGTGAGGAGGAACGCGCCCGGCAACGTGACCTGTTCGCCAGCGCCTTTCAGGCGTACGCGGCATACAAGGAGATGCCGTACGCGATCCGTCGGCGCCGCCACGACGACGGTGCCGCCGAACGTATCCGATTGTCCGAAGCAACGCGGGAGATCCAAAGCAAACTGAGCTACTTCACCGCCTGGACCGCCGCCGAGTCCAGCACCGTGGGCGAGGCGTACACCGCTCTCGTGCGCGAACTGCGCAAGGTCGCCGGGGGTGCGATGCGCGAGGCATGGCAAGCCACGCCAATCACCGAGGACCTCGCGATGAACATCCCGCCGACAGTCATCGACCTATCGTCGCTGCTCCCGCTGGAGAGCGCCTTCACCGGTGCCGTACGCGCCCACCTCGCCGCGCTTGCTCCCTGGTGGGCCAGATAGGCGGTGCCTTTCAAGCCAGCTTGGAGAAGCGCTCGAAGTATTCGGTCAGCTTCGCGATGACGCGCTCCTTCTTGGCGCCGAGGTTGTTGTCCTTCGCGAAGCGCGAGACCGGCGGCAGGACCTGGGTGATCGCCGTTCCGTTGGTTGCGATCGCGCCGTCGCGGAAGGCCGCTTCAATAAACGAATTCGTCTGCTCGGGCCGAAGGCGCTCGGCGTCGATGATCTCGGCGAGTTCGGCTTCTCGTCGTCGAGTGACGAAGACGCGCCAGTCGTCGTTGACCTCGCCGGTGACCGACATGGAGTCGACAAATTCCATGATCAGGTCCTTCTTGTTTCGCAGCGACGGGCTGGCATCGATGGCATCCTCGATGGCACGCAGCGGCATCCTGCCTTCGTCGCCCATATTGGCCTGGCCCTCGTCACGCCACCTCTGTACCAGCATCAGGATGTAGTCGAAGTTGACCTCAACCTGCTTGATGAGCTCGATCTCGAAGACGACATCGTCGAGGATTGACTCCTTCTCGCCGGTGTCCCGCTTGCGGTGCCTCTCCCAGAGTGCGTTGTAGACGCTCGTGTAGTTCTGCAGTTGCCTCGGTGGCAGCGACTCGTCGTGAGCAAACTCGTCGAAGGAGGTCAGGATGTTGCGCAGTCTGAGGATCCGGCCGAAGAGCACGACGAACGCCTTCTCCTGAGCCTCCCCGAATGGCTCGGTTCCGGGTGGGCACTGCTCCAGGAGTTGCTCAACCAAGCTGACGTACGCGGTGTGGTAGTAGGTGTACGGCTTGAGCAGCACCACTCCGTTGGCCTCGGAGTTGCCGAAGAGCACCAGGGCATCGTCGACGGCCTTCTCCAGATTGCGGAAGCAGACGATGTTGCCGTAGGCCTTGACCGAGTTGAGGATCCGGTTGGTGCGAGAGCACGCTTGGATCAGCCCGTGGGACTTGAGGTTCTTGTCCACCCACAGCGTGTTCAGTGTGGTTGCGTCGAACCCGGTCAGGAACATATTGACCACGATGACCAGGTCGACCTCGCGATCCTTCACTCGACGCGCGAGGTCCTTGTAGTAGTTCTCGAACTTCGCCGCCGAGGTGTCGTACGTCGTGCCGAAGGCGTCGTTGTAGTCGCTGATCGCGCGTTCGAGGAAGTCGCGGGAGGAGGCGTCGAGCTTGTCCGCGTCCATCGCCTCGTCATCGAGGATGCCGCCGATCTCCTCGTCCTCGTTGACCGCGTAGCTGAAGATCGTGGCGATATTCAGCGGCTGGTAGGACGGGTCCGCGGCCGCACGCTCGGTCTGCTGCCGGGCGAACTCGTAATAATAGATCTTCAATGCGGGGATTGACGCGGTCGCCAGCATTGAGTTAAAGCCACGTACCCGCTTCTCATCCAGGCTGTACCCTTGGGTGCGCATGGTCTTGGTATCGAAGTGGTCGAGGACATACCCCACGATCTTCCGAATTCGCTCGGGATGGCGCAGCACTTCTTCGGTATCGATCCCGGCGACCTGCTTGTCTTCGACGTCGTCCACTGCCCGCACGGTGTTTTGGTAGGAGACGCGGAAGGGCAGCACGTTTCCGTCGTTGATCGCGTCCAGGATTGTGTAGCTGTGTAGTCGGTCGCCGAAGATCTTCTCGGTAGTGTCCTTTGTCGCCCCGCCGGCGTTCTGCGGGAAGATTGGGGTGCCGGTGAACCCGAAGAGGTGGGAGCGGCGGAACGCCTTGCGCACCGCGGCCCCCATGTCCCCGAACTGGCTCCGGTGGCACTCATCGAAGATCAACACCACGTGACCCTTGGTGATCTCGTGGCCTTTGTTCTGCTCGATGAACCGCGACAGCTTCTGAATCGTAGTGACGATGATCGAGGCGTTCTGGTCTTGGAGTTGCCGCTTGAGCTCGGCGGTTGAGCGTGATCCGTTGACCGAGTCCTTCTCGAAGCGGTTGTATTCCAGCATCGTCTGGTAATCGAGGTCCTTGCGGTCCACCACGAAGAGAACCTTGTCGATACCCTCCATCTTCGACGCGAGCTGCGCGGTCTTGAACGATGTCAGCGTCTTTCCCGACCCGGTGGTATGCCAGATGTAGCCGCCGGCCTTCGGCCCGGTCGCCTTCGCCGAGGACACCACTCGCCGTAGGATCCGCTCAGCCGCCGCGATCTGGTAAGGCCGCATCACCAGCAGGGTACGAGAGACGTCGAAGACACAGTACTTCGTCAACACATTCAGCAGCGTGTGCTTGGAGAAGAATGTCCGCGTGAACGCGGTGAGGTCGCCTATGCGCCGGTTTTCCGCGTCGGTCCACCACGAGGTGAACTCGAACGAGTTCGATGCCTGCTTCCGCCTGCGCTTGCCGCCCTCGGACTCAGCCACCTTCCGGGCACGAGTCGTGTTCGCGTAGTACTTGGTGTGCGTGCCGTTGGAGATCACGAAGAGCTGGATGTACTCGAACAATCCGGCATCGGCCCAGAACGACTCCCGCTGGTAGCGGTTGATCTGATTGAACGCCTCCTTCAAGGGCATCCCGCGCCGCTTCAGCTCAACATGCACCAGCGGCAGTCCGTTGACCAGGATCGTCACGTCGTACCGGTGCGTACGAATAGTCCCGGCACTCTCACCAACCGTCTCGTACTGGTTGATCACCTGGAGTCGGTTGGCATGGATGTTCGACTTGTCGATCAGTTTGATGTTCTTGCTCGTACCGTCGTCACGAGACAGGACCTGGATCGGGTCCTCCTGGATACGCGCCGTCTTCTCGACGATTCCCTCATTCTTCGAGGCAATCTTCTTGGCGAAAAACCATTTCCACTCGTCGTCACTGAACACCACATTGTTCAACAGCTCCAGCTGACGACGGAGGTTTACCTCCAGGTCAGCCGACGACGCGATGTGAAGTCGCTCGTACGCCTGCTGTTCGAGCAGCTCAATAAACTCAGCCTCAAGCTGAGCCTCGGACTGGTAGCCCTGATCGACACCATCATCCGGCTCGTACGCCGCAACGACGGTGGATTCGTCGCTCATCGCGATGGGCTCGTACCGCAGCGCCGAGTCCGGTGCCTCCACACCGCTGCCCGGACTCACGCCACCCGCTCCTTGAACTTCAGCAACTTGTCCCGGTAGTGCTCGTACTGGCGCGTGCGGGCTTTCAGCTCAGCTTGCAGCTCAGCTTGCAGATCAGCTTGCAGATCAGTCATCGTATCGAGGATCCGTACGATTTCGCCCTGAACCTCGGGTGGAGGAACCGGAATGGTGACCCTGCTCAGACCGCTACTGGAGAGCCTCTTCACCTTGGCGCGGGCGACATGCTGCTCCTTCTCGGCGTGGAAGGCGCTGGTCTGGAAGTAGTAGGAGACGTAGGTCGGATTGAGTTCGCTCCGGTACAGAAACGAGTCATCGTGGATCGCGACCTCTCCTTCGCCGAGCCAAGCCACGGCCTTGCCCACATCCTCAACCGTCTCCCCAACGCCAGCGACGATCACGTCCCCCGGCTGGGCGTAGCGCAGCTGATTGCGCAGATCCTCCCTCACATACGAGACGGTGGTGCGCGCGGACACGCCATATTCTGTGTAGATCTCCCCGTAATGGATACAGGGGATTCCTTCTTCGACCATGTCAGCTTTGGTGAAGCGACGTCCGCGGACAAAGGTGCCGATCTCGCCGAGCATCATAATCTCAACACCGTCCGGGCAGTGCTCGGCGAGCAGCCTACCGATCTCGCTCATCGCGCCATCACCCCACTCGAAGGCACGTTCACCCTGTCAATTCTCCATCCGAGTGCATCGATCGCTCGCTTCATCTCCTGATCGCTGGCGACATTGTGGATGATTCCGATGACCAATCTTCGGCACGGGTGGTACTTCTGCAGGGCCACTTCGTCGCTCGAATCTCCGTGGACGATTTCACTCAGCTCGCTGAACAACTTGTATCCGTCGCTGGAGAATGCCGACGGAATGATGTGGTGCTGCTCATCGACCTCTTGCAGGAGGCTGCGGAACGGCTTGCGACCGCCGTTGTTACCGATGGTGGGTATGCCTGCGATATCGGCGACCTGCTTGGTGATCGCTTCGAAAATCTTCCGGAGGTAGACCATGGATCCCGCACCGAGCTGTACCTCATAGGCAAGCTGCGCACGCTCCAGCAGATCATCGAAATCACCGGCGCCGACTCCGACCCGACTCGCCATACCGCGCCGGTTGTCTACATAGCGCTCCAACCGCACGGTCGGTGCCGGTCCGTCCAGTTCATCCCTGGACACTACGAGGAACCAGGCTTCTATGGCCGCTTCGCAGACTGGGCATTTGAGGCAAGCGTCGATGCTCACCACACGATCACCAACGCCGAGGCAGGACAGCTTGTCGCCCGACATGAACGTCCGAACGTCGTCGCAGGTCTTGCACTTGAAGTTGATAGCGACCTTGCCGACCTCGATCGTCTTATGCCTGCCCCAGGCCAGGCGGGCATTGAGGAAGCGCTCGACCTGCGCCTCCTCGCTGGCAGGGGCTTTGGACAACAGTTCAGACAGTCGCATCGTCGGATTCCAGGTCGCCGACAATGGCGTCGATTTGGGTACGCAGCTCAGCTTGGCGGGCGACTATCCGGGAAATTTCGGCGTTCAATGCCTTGATATCGACCGCTTCGCGGACGTCCTCCGCCGCGACGTAAGAGCTGACCGCGATGTTGTAGTTGTTTTCGCGGATGGTCTCGTAGTCGACTAGGGCCGCGAAGTGGTCGACGGCCGCCCGACGGGTGAACGCCTCCAGAATCTTGGCTTGATGGCCGGCGCCGAGTTTGTTCTTATTGCCCTGGCGCGTGAACTCGGCCGAGGCATCGATGAAGAGCACCCGGTTGTCGATCTTCGACTTCTTCAGCACGATGATGCAGGTCGCGATCGCCACCCCGAAGAAGAGGTCCGGTGGGAGCTGGATGACGGTGTCGACGTAGTTGTTGTCGATGAGGTACTTGCGGATCTTCTGCTCCGCACCGCCGCGGTAGAGCACACCGGGAAACTCGACGATCGCGGCCGTGCCGTTGACCGCCAACCACGACAGCATGTGCATCGTGAACGCCAAGTCAGCTTTCGATTTCGGCGCCAGCACACCCGCGGGGGCGTACCGCTCGTCGTTGATCAGCAGCGGGTTCGAGTCACCTTCCCAGCGCGTGGAGTAGGGCGGGTTGGAGACGATCGCCTCGAACGGCTCGTCGTCCCAGTGGTACGGGTCGGTCAGAGTATCGCCGTGAGCGATGTCGAACTTCTCGTACGGGATGTCGTGCAGGAACATATTGATCCGGCACAGGTTGTACGTGGTCAGGTTGATCTCCTGACCGAAGTAGCCCTGCCGGACCCCATTGGGCAGCACCTTCTTAAACTTCAGCAGCAGCGAACCCGAGCCGCAGGCGGGGTCGTAGACCTTGTTCACCTCGGTCTTGCCGACCACGGTAATCCTAGCGAGCAGCTCGGAAACCTCCTGCGGTGTGTAGTACTCCCCGCCAGACTTCCCGGCCGAGGACGCATACATCTGCATCAGGTACTCATACGCGTCACCGAACAGGTCGATGGTGTTCTCGTTGAACTCGTCGTTACCGAAGTTCAACGACCCGATCGCGTCGAGAAGCTTGACCAGCTTCTCGTTACGCTTCGCGACGGTGGGACCGAGCTTGCCGCTGTTGACGTCGAGGTCGGCGAAGAGGCCCTTGATGTCGTCCTCGGAAGCGGTGCCGACCGAGCTGGCTTCGATGTTGGTGAACACCCGCGTCAAAGTCTCGTTGAGGTTCTCGTCCGTGCTGGCCCGCTCACGCACGTTCGCGAAGAGGTCTCGGGGCAGGATGAAGAAGCCCTTCTCCTTGACCGTCTCCTCGCGCCCGCCCTCGGCATCGGCGTTGGACAGGTAGCGGTAGTCGAAGTCCTCTTCGCCTGCACTGCGCTCGGCCTCGTTGAGGTAGGCCGTCAGGTTCTCCGAGATGAATCGGTAGAACAGGATGCCTAGCACATATGCCTTGAAGTCCCAGCCATCCACGCTTCCACGCAGGTCGTTGGCGATCTTCCAGATCACCCGGTGAAGTTCAGCTCGCTCCCGCTCCTTCTTGCGGTCCTCAGCAGCGGTGGTCCAGGCCGGCTCTGTCGTCACAGGGTGAAGTCTTACCAGAGCTCGCCGGCGCGACAAGGGAGTGGCCTCGCCGAAACATTCAGTATGCCGCCTGCGATGCAACCCACGGTAACTTATCTGTCACCTTTGGCGAGCGTCGGTGGGACGCGATGCGATGCCAGCGGACAGACCAGTAGATCAGGACCAGCTTTCAGCTGGCTGACTCAGTTCGACGGCAAAACCACGCGCCGATCCGGTCCAACGGCTCCCGAGCACCCATCAAGCCACCACCCACCACCGGCGTACGCGAAAAAGGCCCTGACCTGGCGGAGATCTACCAGCCAGGGCCTTGATCGTTTGTGCGCATCGGCAGCGGCGGCGAGGCACCGCTGAACGCCTTCCAGATCGCCTTCGAGGCCCGCTCGCCCTGTCGACCACTGACCCCCAACAACAGATCAGCCGCGAAGACGGGTGGCGGCCTCCGGGCTACGCCGACCTTTTGGTGGCGCGCTGGCGCGGGACGATCAACGCGGTTGCTTCGGCGGCGGCGTGGGACAGCTCGGGGAGTACGTCGCCGTAGAACTTGGCGGTGAAGTGTGGGCTGGAGTGACGGAGCCGGTTGGAGATGACCTTCATCTGGACGCCGGCGGCGAGGCCCATGGTGGCGGCGCCGTGGCGGAGGTCGTGGAGCCGGATGGGTGGTAGCCCGGCTTGGGTGGCGAGGTGGTGGAAGTGGTCGGTGACGTCGGCGGGGTGTAGCCGCCTGCCAGTGGGCGTGGTGAACACGAGTCCGGTGGTGGTCCAGGCAGCACCGGCGGCGAGGCGTTCGCGGTGTTGTCGGGTGCGGTGGGCGCGCAGCACCGCGACGGTTTCGGTGTCGAGGGCGACAGCGGCTTCGCTGTCGGTGGTTTTGGGGGTGTCGATGGCGGTGGTCCAGCCGTGTTGGACGAGTTGCCAGCGGACGGTGAGGGTGGCGGCGTCGAGGTCGAGGTCGTCCCAGTGCAGGCCGCAGGCTTCTCCTCGGCGTAGGCCGGTGAAGGTGATGAGGTGGTAGAGGGCGTAGAGCCGGTCGTTCGCGTCGTGGGTGTGGTCGAGGAATCTGCCGGTGTGTTCGGGGGTCCAGATCATGACGGGGCTGGAGATCTTGCCGGTGTCGCGCCAGGTGCGGACACGTTGGTCGGTCCAGATGGTGGGCTTGGGTGGTCGGGCTGCGGGTAGTTCGACCATGAGGGCGGGGTTGGTGTCGATGTAGCGGTGGCGGCGTATCGCGTCGTTGAGGGCTTTGCGCAGGGTGGCGTGGATGACGTGCAGGGTTCTGGGGCCGACGATCCGCTGGTTTTTGACCTGGTCGCGTTTGGCGGAGTCGCGGCTGGCGCGCAGGGTGGCGATGGTGGTGTTGCGTTCGGCGATGGTGTCGTACATGGCGTCGATGTGGCCGGGGCGGAGTCGGTCGATGCGCAGGTGGCCGAGGTGCGGGATGAGGTACAGCCGGATGTGCCCTTCGTAGGACCGCAGGGTGCCTGCTTTGATGTTCTTACGTCCGGCGAGCCAGTCCGTCAGGTACGCCTGCATCGTCGGGAGTTCGGTGGGGGTGATGTCCAGGTGCAGCGCCCGCCGGATCTGGTCCGGGGTGGGGATGGGTGCGCTGGTCTTGACGGCGGTTTCGATGAGGTCGCCGGTTTGGACGGTGGTGTGCGGGTCGGTGGGGTCGGGGACGGCGAGCGCGGCCCGGATGCGGTCGAGTACGGCGTCGGCGTCGGCTTGGGTGGTGTAGGGGCCGTGGCGGAGTGGGCGGCGGTTGCCGTCGGCGCGGGCGGGGATTTCGATCTGCCAGTGCCAGTGGCCGTGGGTGCGGGACCAGCCGCCGCCGGGCCGGCGAAGCTGGGGACAGGATCGTCCCAGTCGCCGGCCCGTGACGCTGTCGCGGCAGCCGCAGCGCTTGAAGGTGGATCCCTTCACTCATCGTCTCCTGGATGCTTCGTTTGGTGCCGCCAGCGATGTCGGGTGGAATCCGCTGGTGGCGGGGTCGTCGCATCCACGCTCACCTTCACATCCGGATCAAGTCGCCGACCACCATTAGTCGGGGCCGGGTTGTCGAGTAGGAGGAGCTGCAGGAGGCCGGCGACCGGGACGATGATGCGGTTGCCGGCGCGGATCAGTGGCGCCGGGAAGGCGTCGGTGGCGGCGAGCCGGTAGGCCTGGGATCGGCTGACCCCGAGGACGGATGCGGCGGTGGCGAGGGTGGTCGTCACGCCGAGGGCGCGAACACGATCAACGGTCCACACCTCGCCGGGAAGGGTGCTGGCCGCTCTTTCGATCGCGGCGTCGGAGGTCTTCTCGGTGGGGTTCAGGTGGGTACTCATCAGCGGTGTTCTCCTGACTTCTCTGATAACTGAGGGTTCTTGGGGGCGGGAGCGCGTGACGGCCGGGTAAGGCGGGCTACGGTCGTCCGGCGGGCAGGCAGTTCCCCTTCGCTGTCGACGTCGCAGCGCGTGGCCGTCACGGGCTCGGGGCAGGAGGCGGATCGTGATGCGCTCTGGGAGTCGAGGACGTCTCAGCTCGGAGGATCTGGAGGAGTTCGGAGAGCCGGGTGTTGGACACGGTGTGGCCCGCCTGTCGGAGGGCGTCGGCGAGCGCTGCCCGGGTGAGGGGACGTCCGTCGGCGGCGAGTTGGTCCCGGACCTGTCGCGCCGCCGGTAGTAGCTGGCCCGTGTCTCGGAAGGGCGGCGCGGACCGTCCGCGGCTCTGTCTGCCGTGACGGCGGTCCGGTCCGCGGGGGCGCGAGGCGGCGTCTGGCGGGCGGACGGTCCAGGACGTGGATCGCTCCCCCGCCGTTGCGGCGGACCGGTCCCGATTGACGTGCTCGGTGAATGGTGCTGTCTGCGCGGTCTGTTCCGGGTCCTGGTCTGTCGGCGGGGGTGTGGTGGTTGCGGTCGGGGTGTTGGCGTAGCCGAGGGCGATCTTGGCCATGACGAGGAAGCCGAGCGCAGGCACGGCTGCTGCGATCCAGCCGATAGGTGATGGTTCGGCCTCGACAACCTGCGCGGCGAGAGACAGCGTGACCGCGCAGGCCAGCACACTCGCGGGGAAGACCGTCGAGGTGTGGGCGCGTTTGCGGCGGCGTAACTCCAGGCCAGAGGCGATAGACATCAGTTCGAGGACGATCGCGTCGGCCCAGGCCAGCCATCCGGGTTGGCCGTGGGCGGCGGCGACGTTGTGGACGTGGGTGAAGCTGGCCGCTCCAGCGGCTCCGCCGATGGCGAGCATGATGACGATCTGGACCGCACCCTCAGCGCGACTGCCGCGCGGACCACGGTCCGCATCAGATTGTGTTGGGGTCGTGGCGGATCACCTCCCCAGACCAAAGCAGGGCGCAGAAGTGCTCGCCTGCGCAGTGGGATCGGCAGGGGCGCGGACGGTCCGTGAGCCGGTGCCGCGGACCGCAGCGGGGACGGACCGTCCTCCGGTGGACCGGGCGCGGGACGGTACTTCCATCAGCCTGTCGACGGAACGATTCCCTGCTGTCACCGGTCTGTCAGTCACGGCGGGCTCGCCGGTGACAGACCGGGGAGAGGCCACGCGCATTGCTGTCAGGCGCGCGGTCGAGCTACCTTTCACGCCCGCGCGCCGGCCGCCGATCATGCCGCCTCCCGGTTGTCGGCGACGTAGTGGGACAGGTCGACCAAGCGATACCGGCGGCCTCCGCCGGCCCGTACGGCCCAGACCGCCTCAGCGGGACACAGCCCCGCCGTAGCGGCGCGGTCGCGAGCCCCGGTAGCTAAGGGCACCTGTGGCGCCGTATCGGCGAACAGGCGGCGCAGGTTGGCCTCCCGGGCGGCGGAGTGCAGCCAGAACAGCACCGGCCACACCCGGCCGATCGTGGCGAACAGCTCCCGGTAACCGTCGAGCTTGCCGACCAGGACCGACAACTGCTCGCCGCCGGTGTCGTACTCGACGAAGAACGGCACCATCACGCCGCCCTCCGCCCACAGGCCGTAGCCGTCCGGGCGGACCCGCGGCTGGTACGCGCGCACCAGACCCGGATCCCCGGGGCGGGTGAACGTTGCCGAGCGCTGACACTCCGCCTCCGACAGCCAATCGACCAACTCGGCGTTCGGGTGGGTGCGGGCGTGGCCGGCCAGGTCGGTGAAGAAGCCGTTCACCCCGAGGCGGTGAGCCAGGCTCCGGCTGGACGTCCAGCGTCGCCGCTCCACGCGGGCGTGGTCACGCCGAGGCGGTCGCTCGTCGCGGCCGGCGGCGACGACCTCGGCGCCGAGCTGATCGATGACGTAGTGATACGGATATGAGCCACCGTCGGCGCGCTGCGGCCGGAACCGGGCCACCAGCCGCAGTCGGTACAGCGTGCGAAGCCGGCGCTGGCAAAAGTCCAACGACGAGAACAGGGCGCGGGCGATCTGGAACGAGGTCAGCACCCCGTGGTCGTAGAGCCAGCCCAGCAGCACCCGGTCGCGATCGGTCAGCTGCGACTGAACCCGCAGAACCGGATCATCCACCAGCCACTACCTCCCTTCGATGCGCGAGCCGCTGCCCAGGGGGAGAGACTCGAGACAGGGAGGGTCTGTCCCAGCACGGCCAGCCGCCGCTGACAGGCCCGCTGAGCTGCGGTGTGAGTGGGGCGTGGGGGTCGGTTCGGGGGCCCGGATGAAGACTGACCCCAACGGGGACGTCAACTCTGACCCCCGAGCGAGGGTCAAGCCGGAGGTGGTCACTGCCGTTGGCTACGGCGGCAGCCGGAGGTGTCGGCGAAGGCAAGGGGAACTCCTCTGGTTCAAGAATTGGACTGCGGTGGTGATGGCGTGGGCCGGAACACGGGCGGCTGCCGGAACGGATGGCTCCGGCGGACGTGCCTCCCGGCGGCAGAAGGGGCTTTGTCCCGATCCCCTGCTGTCAGCTAAGTCCGGATGGCGGGCGGCACCGAACGCAGGCTTACCGATTGGCTTCGTGGAGGTGCGCGGACGTTCTCGGTCACGGGTTGAGGGCTAATCTCTGGGCATGTCCGCCCCGGTGCAGCTGTTCCTTGACGTGGACGGCACCCTCATCCCGTTCGGAACGCCACCGGCGGAGCAGCAGACCCGTGTACAGGTTCGACCGGACGACGCCCATCCGTTGCTGCACAGGGTCGAGCCGGAGCACGGGCGCCTGCTGTCCGCCCTGCCGTGTGATCTCGTGTGGGCGACCACGTGGATGAGCGACGCGAACGACGTACTGGCTCCGCTGCTCGGGCTGCCGGCCCTGCCGGTGGTGGACTGGCCCGACTCAGACGAGGACGACGCCCTGCACTGGAAGACCCGCGGCCTGGTCGAGTGGGCCCAGGGCCGCCCCTTCGTATGGGTCGACGACGAGATACGCCCAGCCGATCGCGTCTGGGTGTCCGCCCATCACCACGGCCCAGCCCTGCTGTATCGGGTCGACCCCTGTCACGGACTGACCAAACGCGACTTCACCGTCATCAGCAACTGGCTGGGGCACGCACACGCGCCTCACCCGCCGCCGCTGCCTTGATGAGCATCGGGACCGTGAGACGCCTTACTCGTCACGAGCCCAGCGGAGATCGTGCCGGAATCCCCGCTCGCACGGCAGGAGGACTCCTCGCGGGTCCTACGGGACGATCGGGAGAACATCGTCGTCACGCCCGGCCTGTGGCAGTCCGGCGACTGCGGCGATGGCCTGAACGGCCTCCTCCAGCCCGGTGCTCTCCGGCAGGATCAGCTCGTCGGACCAGCCCAGAACGTCGTGCGCGGCGTACCAGCCACTCATCTGCTCAGCGCTGAACTCGCTGACCTGCGGACGCGTGAGGTGCCGGCGCAGTGTCTCGGGCAGGGACACGTCGAGGTAGCAGAACAGCGATCGCCCCCGATGACCATCCCGCAGGCCCGTCAACATGCTCCGGTTGCGGCCGGTGTGCAGGATGCCCTCCAACACCACGTGGTAGCCGTGATCGAGCGAGAACCGGACGGTCTGTCCGATCAACGCCGGTGCCGCGCCGCCGGGCTGATCCCGCTCACGCAACACGATGCGGCGCAGGTAATCCTGCTCGACCAGCGCGCAACCCCGGCCGTGCCGACGCCGCAGCTCCCGGGCGATGCTGCTCTTACCCGAGCCGGAGTTACCTCGAACGCAGACGAGGATTGTGTCCGCGCTGCCGGTCGGGACCGAGTCAACAACCACGGTGCTCCCTCGCAGTCAGTCGTTGCGCACAGTCAGTTTGAGGGCGTCGACAGCCAGCTGGGTGAGGTCGGGCAGTTGGTTCTCCGCGAAGGTGACGCCGGACAGGTTGTCGAGTGGCGTCTTGAGCCCGCGGAGCGGGCTGCCTCGCAGGTCGACGCCGTCGAGGTGGCAGGAGTCCAACTCCAGACCGGCGAGGTCGCAGGACCGCAGCGCGATTCCTGGCAGGCGGCAGGTGGACCAGGTGCCGTGGGTGAAGGTGCAGTCGGTGAAGGCGACCGAGCCGACGGCGGTAACGCGCTGGAGGGTGGCGTAGTCGAAGCGGCAGCCGTCGAACAGGACGTCCTTGAGGCGTACGTCGGTGAGTCTGGTGCCGGTGAACCGTGAGCCAGTGATGGCGCACCGTTCGATGGTGACGCCGGTCAGGGCCGTGCCGGAGAAGTCGGTGCGACTGATCTCGCAGCCGTAGAGGCTGCAGGCTTCCCAGGTGCTCTCGCTGAGGTCGCCACCGGTGATCCGGCTGCTGCGGATGCGGTGATCCTCCAGCTGCACACCGCGCCACGACGCGCCCTCGACGAGAGCCTCCGTGAGGCCATCGGCCAGGTCGGTTACGCGGTCGAGGTCCTCCGGATCGAGGTCCGGTAGCAGGACCTTGATGTCGCCGACTGTCGTGGTGCGCACGTGTCCTCAACCTGTTGCCGAAGGAAAGGGCTCGCCACCTCGCGCGTCGGATGTGCCCCCGGTCGGTCGGTCAATTCTTCCAGTTGCCCCGGCCGGGCGGGCTGTCGAACTTCCGTTTCTGGTTTGTGGGCCGCAGCACCAGGGGTGGAACGTCCCGGCTCTCGCCGGCAATGTCGAGCGAGGCGACGACACGGGCGTCTTTCACGCTTCTGTCTCCTCGGGCCGCGGCGAGTTGATCTCGGTCATCCGGTAGAGGCCGGTGTGTCGGGCGGGCCAGCCAAGGAACCGATCGAACATGTCGCTGGCGCACCCAGTGGTCGTGGGGTTGAGCTTGTGCAGGTCGCCGATGGCGTCATGGAGCAGACTGGCCAGGTATAGGAACAGGCTGACCGGGTTGCCGTCGTACTCGGCGACGAGAGCGAGCTTCGCCCGGCCACACGGCCAGGGTTGGCCGCAGGCACGGCAGAGCCAGATCGGACGCAGCGGGGTGTGCTCTCTGGGCCCGGAGTCGAGGCGTTGAGCCTGTGCGGGGCGCGCGGACTCTTCGTTCATCAGGGCCTGCTCTCTCGGGCCTGCCGCTCGAACATCTGGCGCCATACGTGGTTGAACAGTGGTGGATTCGCCGCCCTCACCTGTGCCGCTTCTTGTGCGCCTGAGGAGGTGCCGGGCCGCCATGGCTGCCCGGTCGTGGCGTTGCGCGAGACGTAGATGGTCACGCCCGTTCCTCTGCCCGAGCTGGGACCCGCTGGTGGTGGGCTCGTCGGCAGGACGACGAGCCCACCACCGTTCGACGGCGCGCGGAAGCAAGCCGCCGGACGCCCGCCCGCGCAGCCCTCGTAGCAGTACGCATGCGGGGGGACATCAACACGCTCGAGGGAGTGGTCTGCGGCGATACCAGCCGGCTCAGACGGGTCAGGGTCCGGGCGGCAGAAAACGCTCCGGTGGAATCGAGCCGGTCTCGCTCCTGGGCGCTCACTTCTTTCCCCCACTCAGTAGGTCGGCTTGGAGTGGCAACGGAACGGGCGGGAGCTCACGTAGTCGCCACGCCTTGCACACCGGCTTGTGTTCTCACCCGTTCCGGCCATGCGTCTACACAAGCCCCGGCGGTCGCTGGCTCCCAGCGCGGCAAGGGCGCAGAACTGACGCATCCCCATTGCGTCACAGGGTGTGAGCTGGATGAATGAAACCGTGACGGATGGCGGCGAAGGGAGGCGGTACGTGGCGGATAGGCGTCGGCACCGGCTGGCTCAGCGGCGCAAGGCGATCGGGCTTAGCCAGGAACGCCTCGCCGAAGCCCTCGGCGTCGACCGCTCCACCATCGTGCGGTGGGAACGGGCGGAGACCGACCCGCAGCCCTGGCACCGGCCGCGCCTAGCCGCGGCCCTCAAGCTGTCGATCGAGGAACTGGCCGACCTCCTGGCCGACGTCGGCCAGGCACCGTCACCGCCCGACGAGCGTCTCGGCTACGTTCTGCGCAACCCCGGCCGCGTCGACCTGATCGCTGTGGCGTACCTGAGGGAGACCGTGCAGCGCCTCGACGAGCGCTACGACCAAACGCCCTCGACGCTCCTGCTCGCCGAGGCCGGGCAACTACACGGTCAGGCAATCTTCCTTCGCCAGCACGCCAGCAACGGGCCGGTTCAGCGCGAACTGGCGGCAGCAGTCGCCGAGTCCGCGACGCTGATGGGTCAACTCGTCTGGGACGCCTCGCAGCGGCGCGACCATGTCGCCAGCGCCGCCTACTTCGACCAGGCGATCAGCGCGGCCCAGGAAACGCGAGACGCGGTCACCGAGGCCAATGCGTTGCTCCGCAAGAGCTACCTCGCCCTCTACGGCACCAAGCAACCCAACGCCGGCCTTGTCCTGACGACCCGCGCCGCCGCCGTCAGCCACGGCGACAGTCACGTCATCGCCGGCCTCGCCCAACTGCACCGGGCTGAGGCACACGCGATGCTGGGTCAGGCCCGGGACTGCTCCGACGCTCTCGGTACCGCTGAAGCTCACTTCGCCGCTCTCGACGCCCGAGATCCAGCCACCGACATCTTCTGCCCCAGCCACTACACGAGGCTTGCAGGCTCCTGCTGGCTCTCCCTCAACAAACCAAACGAAGCGGTGCCAGCGCTCGAGAAGGCCCGACAACTGATCGCCGCCCGCCGCAAATCCACCGCCGTCATCCTCGGCAACCTCGCCCTCGCCAGCATCCTCCGACGCGACGTCGACGCCGCAACGTCCTACCTGCATCAGGCCATCGACGTCATCGAGCGGACCCGCGCGGGCGGCGGACTCAACCTCGCCTTCGCCGCCGCCCGACAGCTACGCCCCTGGCGCAACGAGCCCTCAGTCCAGGACGTGAACGACCGACTCCTCACTCTCATGAGCCCATAGGAGCACCAACGTGACCGACATCGACCGCGCCAAGCAAGCTGTCCGGCAACACGTCTGGGACCTCCTTGAACGTGACGGCGCCGCCCCACCCGGCGTGCACGGTCACATCCCCGACTTCGTCGGCAAGGAAGAGGCCGCAGCCCGCCTCGCGAAACTGGACGTATGGAGGAAGGCCCGAGTGATCAAGTGCAACCCGGACCGGGCCCAACTTCCCGTCCGGGTACGAGCCCTGCAGGAAGGCAAACTGCTCTACATGGCAGTCCCGAGACTCGCTACTCCCAAGCCCTTCTATCTGCTCGACCCCGCCAGCCTCACCACACCGATCGAGACTGCAGTTACGAGTACTGGTGCGCCACAGGTCGCTCCCACCGTGGGACCAGCCGAAATGCGTCCGGTGGACCTCATCGTCTGCGGCAGCGTCGCTGTCAGCCGCCAAAGCGGCGTGCGGGTCGGCAAGGGTGCCGGCTACTCCGACCTGGAGATCGCCCTCCTCACCGAGGCCGCACTCGTTACCACCGAGACCACCATCGCCACCACGATCCACCAGACCCAGCTACTCGAGGATGAGCTGCCCAACGCGGACCATGACTTCAGCGTCGACTTCGCGATCACGCCGAACGAGGTAGTGGCTTGCAGACCCGACCGGGGACGGCCGTCCGGCATCATCGGATCAAACCTTCGTCAAGATCAGCTCGACAGTATTCCCATACTGCGCGCCTAAGGCGGCAGGACACCTGGCTCGTGTAGCTCAGGGCCCCTCGGCCAGGGCACCAATGTCGGTGCCATGAAATTGAGAACGGCCGTCGGTGCGGCACACTCGTGCGATGACCGAGACCTCGCTTTCTGTGCCGGCGTACGACCCGGCCATCGGGGTTGTAGCCCCCGCCGAGGGCGGCACGATCACTGTCAACATCGTCGATGGCACGGTAGAGATCTTCGGCGACCCCGCCGGCCTCCGAGATCTTGCTCGCATGTGCCTGGCGTTGTCCGACGCGCGGGTGCCGTCGGGGGCCCACATCCATCTGGACGCCAGCATCAAGCCCCTGGACCTCGAGTCTGCCTCCCTCATGCTCGCCCGGGATCCACTTCGTTAGAAGGGTTTCTGACGGATCATCCCGGTCGCCTCGCAGTGCCCCGCCAAGTCAGGTGCCAATCTCGATCAGTCGGCTCCGGTCCTCCTCGCCCGGTATCCGCCACACCTGCTCGTTCGGCCAGTGGCGGTACAACAGGTTCATCGTTGTCGTGGCGGTAGGTGCCCGCAGAGGCCTGCGGACCAGGTCGACCGACAGCTGATCTTCCCGCTCGCCGTCCTGCGCGACGACAAGCACCGCCCCGACCGGCGCCACTCGGTCGGTGCGCCAGTAGCCGGTCAGCAGTCCACCCAGCCCTGACGGCCGCCGCTCATGGTCAGCGATAGCGTCACCGGCCGCGCCACGGTCGACATGCACCAGGAACCGCAGGCGCCGCCCGTCCTCCAGCCAGACGCCGTAGCCGTCGGCCCGCAGCTGCGCCAGGTCGTGCTGGCGCAACCACGCCGAGGTCTCCATAGTCGCCAGCCACTGGAACAGCTCGCACCGCCCCGGGTTCCGCCGCGACACCTCGACCAACGGCAGGAACAGCAGAGCGTCCGCCGCGCCCGGAGGCCGCTGTCCCAGCTGCAACGGAACCGGCCGCCCCGACGCCGTCAGGTCGCGGCGAAGCGCCTCGGTCCCTTCGGCCGTGACCTCGTACCACCAGGTATGGGTACGGTCCTCCTCAAAGCGCTCGCGGCGCACCAGCCCCGCCTCGTGAAGCCAGACCAAATCCCGGTGAGCCGTCAGCCGCGACACGGCACAAACCAGGGCCACGTCCAGCGTCGACGCCGAACCGTGCTGCGCCAGGAACGACAGGACCCGCCACCGCCGCGGCGACAACCGCCGCACGGCCACAGGGTCACCCATCTCCCGATGGTCCCTCGGGACACCGGAAGTCGACACCCGGTTTCCGGACGCTGTAACGGAGGGTAGCCAGTGGACCGACCTGAACGCCGCGATGCCAGGACTACCGCGCCCGGAGACGGTGCTCTCGGCGGCTCCTAGGCGAAGCGCCGGCGGACCGTGCGAGTACCCCCGTACTCAAATCGGGGTTCCGGGGCCGATTATGAAGATCACTGTTCAGAGAATTAGCCAATGAGCTGAGGACAGAAGTTGCGATCCACACAAACCCGACGACCGCCAGTTGATCTTCAACAGCAGACTGGCACTGCGGTACCGATCGCCAACAGACCTGGGACGTCCAGCGCCGGCTCGGCGAGGACGCACCGCCCCGTCGGAGCGACCGTCACTGACAGCAACACCGCCGGCCCCCAAACGTCGACAGGCCGGAGCACCGAGCCGGGCGAGGATCCCTCACCGGCGACCATCCGACCCGAGCGCGGGTCCATGGTCACGGCACCAAGTCCACCGACAGCCGGAAGGGTCCCACTGCTCCCGAGCACCCACCGAGCACCCCGCCGTCGCCATGGACACGAAAAAGGCTCTGGCCAGGTGAAGAACCACCAGGCCAGAGCCTTAATTGCTGGTGCGCCGCCAGGGACTCGAACCCCGAACCCGCGGATTAAGAGTTCTCCGTCTGGAGCCGGCGTACGAATCGTCCGCCGCGCCGCGGGGCCGCACGCGTACTCCCAGTCGTCACGGGTGACGCCCCATTCGTCCTCGACGTACTGCTTCGGCTCCGCGGCCTTCTGCTCGAAGGCCGCGGCGGTGGCGGGATCGCCCTTCTCCCTCGCGAGGTACGAGTAGGCAAGGTATGCCGGTACTGGGCGGCGAACGCGTCGCCGGCTTCGATCACGGCGTCGCCGCGGGGCTCTACTGCAGGTCGAGGATCCAGTTCTGGCCAACGAGATCGTGGCCGAAGCTGCGGTGCGGCTTCTCGTCGGAGAGGGCGAACCCGAACGCCTCGTAGATTCTGCGCGCAGACACCAGCACGTCGTTGGTCCACAAGGTGACCTGCCGGTAGCCGGTGTCGCGCGCGAAGGCGAGGCATTCCTCGACCAGGCGGGTGCCGACGCCGAGACCTCGGGCGGCCGGGGTGACCAGCAGAATACGCAGCTTGGCGACTCCGGGTTCGTCACCGGCCACGCAGAAGATGCATCCCACGCGTTCACGGTCGACCTCGGCGATCCAGGCTGCTTCCCGAGTCGGGTCATGATCAGAGGCGTAGTCGGCAACGATCCGAGCCACCAGCCCCTCAAAGCTGGTGTCCCAGCCGAACTGATGGGCGTAGACCTCACCGTGGGCCATCACCACCCAACCCAGGTCGCCGGGACGGTCGGCGCCGCGCACCAAGACTCGCCGTTCATGGTTTTGCTGCACCATGGTTGCCCTCCCGGATACCCGCCCGCCGCTACTGACACAACTGTTTCAGTGTTGAGTAGGCTACCGCCATGGCCGAGGAGACGACAGCGCCGTCCGCGCGGCAGATCGAACTGCTGGAGGCCGCCTACCAGTACGTGCTCGAACACGGCCTGGCCGACCTGTCACTGCGTCCGCTGGCTACGGCGATCGGTTCCAGCCCCCGCGTGCTTATGTTCCTCTTCGACAACAAGGACGGCCTGGTGCGGGCCCTGTTGGCTCGGGCCCGCACCGACGAACTGGCGATCCTGGGCCGCCTCGCACAGACCGGCGACAAGGCGCCCATGGGCCTACTCCCGGCGACCGAGCAGGTGTGGGCGTGGCTCGCCGCCGACGAGCATCGGCCACTGCTGCGGCTGTGGGTCGAGGCGTACGCCCGCTCCCTCGTCGAACCCGACGGCGCGTGGGCCGGGTTCGCCCGCGCGACCGTGCACGACTGGCTCGCCGTCCTCGCCTCCTGTCAACCACCGGCCGAAAAAGACAGCGAGCAGGGTGCCATCCGCCGCACCCTGGCACTGGCGGTACTCCGAGGCGGCCTGCTCGACCTCCTCGCCACCGGTGACCAGGCCCGCGTCACCGCCGCCGTCCGACATCAGCTCGCCCTGTTGGCAGGCACAGCGAGACTAGGAACCTGACCGCGGCGATCGACGTAAGGCAGAGAGGGTGACAGCCGGCGCGCCATTCGGTAACCAGCTGCTACCCGGCGACCGTGGCCAGGGTCTGCGCCGACGCCGAGACGGACCGACCGGTTGGCCGGCCTGACATGCCTCGGCGTCGACGAAACCGTCCTACACACCACAGGTCGGTGTCAGGTCACCGACGCCGAGGGCGGTCAGCTTTCCGCTGGCGAGTCGGTGCCGTCCGACATGCTCGCCAGCGACGCCTGGTGCGGAATGCCAGCGCCCGGCCGGTAGCTCCGCTCGATGTGGCCCTTGAGGTCCTCGGGATAGAAGTAGACGGGCCGCAGATCGCCACTCGCGTAGCGCTCCGCCTGGTCGTTGAAGTGCGGCGAGTCGGGATGCCCGCTCGCGCCGCCGGCCGTCACCGCCCAGGCGCGCAGCCGCGGTCCGAACTCCACGACCGCCACGAAGCTGTTGCCGCTGGTGCCGTAGTAGCGCTTCGTTCCCGGGTAGCGTCGGGCCCCGAACGAGGCCAGCGAGCCCCACTGCGCCGAGGTGAACGGCACCGGGAGGCTCGGCTTGGTGTCGTCGAACGTCTGGACGATCGCGCCGTCGTTGCGCTGGAAACGGTTGATCTCGCCCCAGGGCACCTGCCAGCTGCCGAAGTCCTGCGTCAGCCGGTCGGCGGCCGCCGCGAGTGCGGTGAGCCGCTGCGCGTCGGTAGCGCGCTCGGCCAGGTAGTCCCACATCGACATGCCCGCGTCCCTCGCCGCCTGGGCCAGGGGCGCCCAGAGCGCCTCGCCCCAGAACACGGCCAGCGACGTCGCGGTCGAGTCCGCGGCCCAGCGGTAGTTCCAGTCGCGCAGCAGGCCGATCGGGTCGGCCAGCGCTGCCTTCTGCGGGTCGCCATCGGGCAGCTTGTCCCAGGCCGCGACCAGCCCGGGCACGAGCCGGGCGAAGGCGGTGAGGTACGTGTCGAAGGCGGCGGCGATCAGCGTCTGGGGGGTGAAGCGGGGCTGCGCGGTCAGCACCCGGATCGCCTGCGGACCGCGCGGGTTCTCACCGGCCTGGTCGAAGTAGCGCGGATAGTCGGACGCCTTCGGGCTGTCAGCGCCGGCGGCCGTCCAGGGCCAGTTGTTGGTGTTGAACGCCCAGCCGTTCCGCGGATTCACCGCCTGCGGCAGGCTCCGGAGGCTGTGCAGCCCGCGCCAGTCGGTCGCCGGGTCGCTGCCGTCGACCGGCTTGCGGTAGTCGAAGCGATCGTTCCGCACCGGCATGAACTGCGGCACCAGGAAGGCGATCTCCCCCTTCGAGTCCGCGAAGAGCGTGTTGTTGGAGCTGTTGGCCTTGAAGCCCGCCACCTGCAGGAAGTCCGCGTAGTCCCGCGTCTTGGTGCGCAGGAAGCTCTGCTGCAGCGCCTCGACGGGCTTGTTCATCAGCGCGAACGCGATCCACTTGCCGTCCGCCTCGCGCACGATCGGGCCGTGGTGCGTGGCGAAGGTCGTGAAGCTGCGCCGCGCCTGGCCGCCGTCCGCCGTGCGGTAGGACAACGTGATCGTCTTCTTCGTCACCGGCCGCAGGGCGTTGCCGTAGCGGTAGTAGTGGCGGCCGTCCGACCGGGTCACGATCGTCTCGGCGAACTCGTCGACGTTGTCGACCCCGCTGGAGGTGTGCATCCAGCCGGTGTTCGCGTTGAAGCCCTGGTAGATGAAGAACTGCCCCCAGGTCGCCGCGCCGTAGGCGTTGAGCCCGTCGCGGCTGGTCACGTGCTGCTCGGAGCGGAAGAAGAAGCTGGTGTGCGGGTTGATCAGCAGCAGCGCGTGCCCGTCGCGGGTGTGGCTCGGCGCGATCGCCATGCCGTTCGAGCCCTTGGGCTCGCGGAACAGCAGCCCGCGCTCCTCGTCGGTCATCGGCACCGTGCGGTTGGCGTAGAAGGCTTCGAGTTGGGTGAGCGGCACCCGCTCGATATCGCCGCCGATGCTGCCCTCGGAGAAGCTCAGCGGCATCCACGGCTCGAACCGGGTGATCACGCGTGGCCGTACGTCGGGGTGGGTCGCGAGGAAGTAGTTGAGCCCGTCGGCCCAGGCCTGCATCAGCTTGCGTAGCCAGGAGGGGCACTTCGCGTAGTCCCGCTTCAGCTCCTCGGGATCGATGTAGAGGCGCTGGCGCAGGTCCTGCCAGATCGCGCTCTCGCCCTCGGCTTCGGCGAGGCGGCCGAGGCTCACCAGGTAGTTGCGTTCGATCCGGTTGAAGTCGTCCTCGGCCTGGGCGTACATCATCCCGAACACCGCGTCGGCGTCGGTCTTGCCCACCACGTGCGGGATTCCCCAGTCGTCCCGGGTGATCGTCACCTGCGCGGCTTGCCTGCGCCAGCGGGCGAGATCGTGGGAGTGTTTCGCGGGAGCGGCGGACGCGGCGGTGGGCAGTCCCGCCGCGACGGCCGCGGCTCCGGCGGCCAGTCCGGCGGCTCCGCCGAGGACGCGGCGCCGGCTCAGCCCGTCAACGTGCACGTGGTCCATGGGGTGGTCCACCTTCCTCGGGGGTCAAGGGGTGATGGGCGATTCGGCGAGCGTATGTTGTATACGACGACTGCCGCAAGACCTGCGTCGATGCCTTGACCGGGTCACCTCGCTGCTCGGGCTGCGGGCATCCGATGTCGACGGTGCCCGCAACGGTTGCTCCAGCGGGCCACCGCTGACACGATCCTGTCGTGCGGCGCGGGTTCGTCTCGCCACCGTGATGGACGTGACGGCGGCGCGGGTGCGTCGCGCAGACGACCTCGCCGTGACGTGGCGCGCGGCTGTCCCACGAAGCCGACGACCCCGGCTAGCCACGCCGGACCCGGGTCGGTGAAACGGGTGCATCCCGTGGCCCGGTGCGGTTGTCTTGCCTCATGGCAGAGGCGCTGCTCACGGTCGGCCATGGCACCGCGAGCCAGGCGGAGCTCACCAACCTGCTGCGCGACGCGGGGGTGACCCGGCTGGTCGACGTCCGTCGCTATCCCGGCAGCCGGGCCCATCCGCACGTCGGCCGCGATGCTCTGGCCCGGTGGCTGCCGGCGGTCGGCGTGGACTACCGGTGGGAGGAGCGGCTCGGCGGACGTCGGCGCGTACCGGCCGATTCACCCGACCGGTGGTGGCAGGTCGAGGCGTTCCGCGGCTACGCCGCCCACATGCGCACTCCGGAGTTCGTCGCGGCTGTCGACGAGCTGGTCCTCGAGACCCGGAAGTCGCATCTCGTGATCATGTGCAGCGAGAGCCTGTGGTGGCGATGCCACCGGCGGCTGATTGCCGACTTCCTCGTCGGCGCCCGCGGCGCGCAGGTGCACCATCTCGACCATCGCGGCCAACTCACCCCGCACACGGTCGCCGCCGGAGCCCGGCCGACCGCCGAAGGGACGCTCGTCTACGACCGGGAACGAGAGGAACCACAGCATCCCGCGCGGCCACGGAATCACGACTGAAGCGCTTCCGGAACCGCCACCGAAGACCGTGGACGGTCGGTCAGAGTCGCACGTCGACAACGTCAACTGGCCCAGCTTCACGGTCGGGCCCTCGACGCTGCCGGCCGGGGCGTCACCCGACGGTGACAGGCGGGCACCGCAGGTCAGTCGTGGCGGTGACGCACGAGGTAGTCGATGTAGCGAAGCGTGTCCTCGCGGTCATCCTCGCTGATCGAGTCCCACAGGTCCGCCAACCAGTAGAGCGAGCCCGACAGCATCCAGGCCCACCCGCGCACCCAGGTCGCCTCGTCGAACCCGAGCGCCTCCCGGTAGGCAGCCCGCGCGCGGGCATCGAACAGGCTCCAGCCCGGCCGCACCTCGACCGCCGGATCGCCACGGCCGAGACCGCCGAAGTCGATCACCCCGGTGAGCCTGCCCCGGTCGACCAGCAGGTTGCCTTCCAGGAGATCACCGTGCAGCCACACCGGCGGTCCGGACCACTCGTCCGCCGCCATCGCCTCGTCCCACGCCGCGCTCACCGCCCGCCCGTCGATCCGGTCGCCCAGCGCCGCAATCGACCGGCGGGTCAGCTCATCCCGCTGCACCAGAGGTACACCGCGCTGAACCCCCTGCTTGACAGGTCCGCCCATCGGGTCGATCGCGGTCATCGCACGCACGAAGCCGGCGAGGTCGACGGCGAGGTCGACGAGGTCCTGCCCGGCTTGCGGATTGCGCCCGTCCAGCCAGGGGACGACCGTCCACGGCCACGGATAGTCCCCGCCCGGCCGGCCGACCGCGACCGGCACCGGCACCCGCACCGGAAGATGCGGCGCCAGCCGCGGCAGCCAGGTCGCGTCGGTCGCCACCTGGTCGACCGCCCACTGCGCCCGCGGCAGCCGTGCTGTCAGGGAATCACCCAACCGGAACAGCGCGTTGTCGGTGCCGTTCAACGGCTGCGGGACGATCGGCAGGTCCGACCATTCGGGGAACTGCTCGTCGATCAGGGCGCGTACCTGCTCGACAGCGACGACGATCTCTCCGGGGCGCATCGGCGCGACCGTAGAACCGGCTGGATCATGATGTCAATCGAGTTCGGTGCACGCCGAACCGCGCGCCGCGCTGGCAGGAGCAGGTTGACCGCGCTCACGCCCGGATCTGGGCCATCGGTGAACGCGCCAACGCCGCCGTCAAGACCTGGACAGTTCTGACGAAACCTGCGCTGTTGCCCACACCGCGCCACCGCGGTCCTGCAGGCGATCCTGGTTCTGCGCCACGTCGAGAACTCGGCCTATGCAGGATAAGGGGATCGTTGTTACGCGGACGGGTCCCAGGCGATGAGCTGGTCGAAGATGCGGCGGTCGCCGTCCATCTCCAGCTTCTGAGAATCCGGCGGGATGCGGCCGTAAAAGAACAGGACCAGGTCACTGGCCGTGCCCCGGGCGGAGACGTCGGCCGTGTCCGGGTCCGGGTCCTCGCTGGCAGCCGGCGCGCCGAGGCGGGCGGCCCATGCGCCGTCGCGGGACAGCCGAAGGCGCCAAGAGCGGCCCTCAGTGGCGTGGTAATCGACGACGGCGGGTTCGTGCGGCCAGGCGACATCCGTCGAGCAGAGGGTGAACTGGCAGTCGTCGAAACCGTCGAGGGCGACCTCGTCCGGCAGCGGCTCCGGGTCCCCCACGGTGAGCTGGACATCGTAGGTGTGCACCGCGATCTCGGGAACCTGGCGCCGAGCCCATGCACCGGAGGTTTCCGGTGACTGCGAGTCACCCCACCACGTCCAACAACCGCGGTCCGGGCCGGCCTCGCGCAGCGCGCTCGTCAGTCGCTCGACGGACTCGGTCCACCAGGCCAGGAGAGCCTCGCGTTCCCGAGGCGCACCCGTGCCGTCCTCCCAAGCGGACTTCTCCGGGGGAGCGTCGGCCGGCCCTGCGGCGACGATGGCGGCCGACTTGCGGCGGCCCATGCCCAGGTGCTGTACGAGATCGAACAGCGTCCACCCCGGACAGCTCGGCACCGGCACGTCGAGGCTGGGCGCCGCGGCGACCGCGGCGTGGAAGGCGGTCGACCGTTCGTCGATCAGCCGCAGATGGTCAGAGAACGTGAGAATCTTGTGCACCCCGGGTTCCTATCACTGTGCTCCGACATCCGGACAGCGATTTTCGCCGCCGACGCGGCGGGCCGCGGCGCCGGCGTGCGAGGGTTCCACCTGCCGTGACCTGCACCGTCACGACGGAAAGGGGCTCAGTCTTTTCTGGAATGCCCCTCGTCAGTCGCCCGGGGTGTGCTCGGCGTCGGGGAGGGTGGGGGCGTCGGTCGGGTAGAGGCCGGCGACGAAGCCGTACACCTGGTCGCCGGCGCGCGGGATCTGGGCGAACGTGCGGGCGAGGGCCTGGACCTCGGCCCAGAAGTTGCGTACCTCTTCCCTCGGGATGCGGGCGTGCACGAGGGTGCACCGCAGGTCGTCGGCCGCGTGGGCCGCGGCGGACTCGGCGGCCGCCTGCGCGAGGCCGTTGATGGCGGCGACGACCTGCTTGTCCTCGGGGCGGTGGAGCGCGCCGACGTAGTAGGTGCGGGCGACGCGGCCGTAGTACCGCTCCTCGATCGCCCGCACGCGCCGGGTGCGCACGACCTTGAGCAGGCCGGCGTCGACGAGAAGCTTCACGTGGTAGGCGACGCTGCTCTTGGGCCGGTCGACCGCCCGGGCCAGCTCGGTGACGGTGGCGGCGCGTTCGAGGAGCAGTTCGAGGAGGGTGTCGCGCAGCGGGTCCGCGAGGGCGCGCAACTGCTCGGGTGCGGTGACCACGAGCATCTCGTCGAGGTCGTAGTCCGGGATCTGCTGCTGATTGACCGACATTTCTCGACCGTTCTAGAATCATGGATCATTCGATCATTGCCGTCCGATCAACGGAGTGTATGAGATGGCCGACGTCGTCCTCTTCCACCACCTGCTGGGGCTCACCGACGGGGTGCGTGCCTTCGCCGATCAGTTACGCGCCGGTGGGCACACCGTGCACACACCGGACCTCTTCGACGGCGAGCGGCCCGCGACCCTCGAAGAGGGCCTCGCGCTGACCCGGCGCCTCGGCGGCGCGGTGCTCGACGACCGCGCCGACCGCGCCCTGGCCGACCTGCCCAAGGCCCTGGTGTACGCCGGCTTCTCCTACGGCGTCGGCACGGCGCAACGGCTCGCCCAGACCCGACCCGACGCGCGCGGCGCGCTGCTCTACGAGGCCTGCCTGCCCGTCACCGGCGAGTGGGCCGTCGGGCCGTGGCCCGCCGGGGTGCCGGTGCAGATCCACGGCATGGACAAGGACCCGTTCTTCGCGTTGGAGGGAGACCTTGAGGCCGCCCGCGAGCTGGTCGACATCGTCGGGTCCGACCGGGCCGAGCTGTTCGTCTACCCGGGCGACCAGCACCTGTTCACCGACAGCGCGCTGCCGTCGTACGACGCGCACGCGGCCGCGCTGGTCGTGCGGCGCTCGCGGGTCTTCCTCGACCGGGTGGGCTGAGCGCCCGCCCCGCCCGCCCTCGTCGTCCGTCATCGTGTGGCCCGGCCCGGCGCGCACCTCGTGCGAGTAGGGTCCAGGTGGCATCTCTCAGGCAGCGAGCCGCAGGGCACAGACGGGGCTCGGCTGGCCCCGAGGTCAGCCGGGCCGGCCGACCGCGGGCGACGGAAAGGCAGATCCAGACGATGGCGATTCCCCACCTGACGGCGGCCGACGGCACGACGTTGCCGGCGATCGGGCTCGGCACGTACCGGCTGACCGGCTCGGCCGGCGTCGAGGCGATCGGGGCGGCGATCCGGGCGGGCTACCGGTTGATCGACTCAGCGGTGAACTACGAGAACGAGGGCGCGGTGGGCCGGGCCGCCCGCGCCGCCGGGGACGTACGGGACGAGCTGGTCGTCACCTCGAAGCTGCCGGGGCGGCACCACCGCTACGACGAGGCGCTGACCACGATCGAGGAGAGCGTCTTCCGCACCGGTCTCGACCAGGTCGACCTGTACCTGATCCACTGGCCCAACCCCAAGGTCGACCTGTACGTGGAGGCGTGGCGGGCGCTGATCGAGGCCCGCGAGCGCGGCCTGGTCAGGCACATCGGCCTGTCCAACTTCCTGCCCGAGCACATCGACCGGCTGGTGGCCGAGACCGGGGTCGCCCCGGCCGTCAACCAGATCGAGATCCACCCGTACTTCCCGCAGCAGGAGGCCGTCGACTACCACCGCGAGCACGGAATCCTCGTGCAGGCGTGGAGCCCGCTGGGCCGGGGCAACGACCTGCAGCAGCACCCCACGGTCGTGGAGATCGCGACCGCCCACGCGGTCACCCCGGCGCAGGCCCTCCTCGCCTGGCACGTGGCCCGCCAGGTGATCCCCCTGCCCAAGGCCGCGTCACCGCAGCGGCAACAGGAGAACCTCGACGTCTTCGGCATCACGCTCACCGACGGGGAGGTCGAGGCCATCACCGCGCTGGGTCGCCCCGACGGGCGCCTCGCCGACCAGGACCCGGCGGTGTACGAGGAGTTCTGAGCGACCCGACCCCGCGGCGGCGTCCACGCCGTCACCCCACCGGCACGCCGCCGCGGGGTCGGGACAGCACAGAGTCCGTCAGCCTCGTCCGCTGTCGGCCAGGATGCGGGCGACGTCGGCGGGACGGGCCAGGTGCGGAAAGTGCCCGCTGCCGGGCAGCACGCTGATCCGCACGTCCGGCAGCACCGACTCCAGCCAGCGCCGGTACGCCGGATTCGGCTCCGACCCGGTGACGTAGTCGTATCCGATGCCACGATCGCGGATGGCCGTGAGGTCGCGCGTCCGGTGCTCGCGCAGGTCGTCAGCCGGAATCTCCAGGACCTCGTTCCAGTAGCCGAGGAGCAAGTCCTGCCGGGGCGTGGTCTGGGTCCGGACCATGTCCTGCGCGGCCGGCGGCAGCTGGTCGATGCCCATCCGGGCGGTCTGCCCGTCCCACACCTGCCGCCAGTCGGCGCCGCGCAGCACCGGCTCGGCGCGGCGCAGCACGTCCCCGAAGGCGCCGACCAGCAGCGGCTGGTCCACGTTGACCACCGCGCGGGCCGGATACCGGGCGGCGTAGATGGTGGCGAGGACGCCACCCAGGGAATGCCCGACCACCACCGGCGCGTCGAGGCCGGCGGCGGTCACCGCCTCGTGGATCACGTCGGCGACGTCTCCCGTGTCGTAGGAGTCGCGTCCCGGCGAGCCGCCGTGCCCGGGCAGGTCCAGCCGGAGCACCCGCCGGTCCGGGTCGAGCACCGCCAGCTCACGCAGGACCGGGTCCCACTGCCGCCGGTCGTACGTGAGCCCGTGCAGCAGGACCAGCGGCGCCCGGTCGTCGTCCCGGCCGTAGCTGTCGGCGGCCAGCCCGCCGAGATGCTGCTGCGGCGTGTCGCACCCGTCGTTCATGTCCGTCTCCTCAGCAAGGTGTCGACCGGTAGGCGTAACTCGGATACGTACGATCCGTACATGGCGTGGCTCACACCCGCCACCGGGCCGGGCCGCCCGCCGCCGGCTGATAGCGGAACAACCGGCCGGTGTGCAGCGACGCCCGCAGGTGGGCGCCGGCCAGCGGCGCGGCCACCTCCACCCGCTCGACCACGGCCCACAACGCCCGGGTCGCGTTGACCCGGGCCCGCTCGGCCTCACCGGCCTGCGTACGCGGCCGCCCACCCAGCCCCGTCGCCCGCCGCAGCTCGGCCAGCAGGGCGGTCCGTTCCGCCTGCGCGGCGGCCGCCCGGTCGACGTCGCCGGCCCGGTCGGCCGCGTCCAGCTGCTCGTCCAGCACCACCAACCGGCTGCGGTACGCGGCGCGGGCGGTGGCGTCCAGGACCGGGTCGCCGTCCGGCACGCGCAGCCCGGCGCCGCCCGCGACCAGGTCCACCGCCGGAATCTCCTGCCCGGGCGCGGCCAGCAGGGCACGCAGGTACCGCAGCCCTCGCGCGTCGCGTAATCGGGCCGTCTCGGAGCCGGCGTCCAGCCGCCAACCGTCACCGTCCCGGCTCAGCCGCCACTCGTCGGCCGGTGGGGCGAGGACGCCGAGCAGGTGACGCAGACCGAGCTGCCCCGCCACGCCCCGGGCCCGTGCGAGGTCGTCCCGAGCCCGCTCGCGGTCGCCCGGGTGGTCACGGGCGGTCAGGGCGTCGGCCCGAGCCGCGAGGGTGTACGCCAGCCACGGCAACGTCCCGGCCCGCTCCTCCAGCCGGACCGCGTCGTCCAGGTGCGACACCGCCTGCTCGCCCCGGTCCAGCCGGACCGCGAGTCGGCCCAGGTAGTCGTCGACCGGGCCGGTGATCGTGTTGGCGCCGCCCCAGACCACCAGCCGCCCCCGGTACGGCAGCAGCACGTCGTACAGCGCCTGCGCGACGGCCGGTGTCCCGGTGCGGGACGCCACGACTGCCAGGTCGGCCAACGCGCCCACCCAGCGCGGCCCCGATCCACTGAGCACGGCCGGCAGCAGGCGGTCCAGTTCGAGTGTCGCCTCGACCTCGCGGCCGGACTCGACCATGGTCCGGGCGGCGGTGGCCTCGAAGAAGTGGCCGGGCAACCGCCGGGCCAGGCCCCGCAGCGTGTCCACCTGCGGCCCGAGTTCACCGCGCATCATCGCGAGCCGGCCGTGCAGGGAGGCGACCAGCCGGTCCGTGTCGGGCAGCCCGACCCGCTGGCCGCGTACGGCCACCTCGGCCGTGAGCGCCTCGGCCTCGTCGAACCGCCCCCGGATGGTCGCCAGCATCGCCTGCCGGGCCGGCACCACCACGGCCGCCTCGGCGTCTCCGGCAAACTCGGCGGCACGGGCGTACGCGGTGAGGGCGGCCTCGGCGCGGGAGAGGTCGCCGAGTTCCGCCTGGGCGACGAAGGTCCAGAACAGTCCGCGCAGCTCGGTCGCGGTGTCACCGGCGCGGCGAGCCTGCGCCACGATCTGGGCGGCGGTGCTGAGCCGTTCCTCGGCCGCGGCGGGATCCCACAGCGCGTGCAACCGGGAGTCGAGCACCTCGGCGAGGGCGCCGGGGTCGCCGGATTCCCGGGCGAGCCGGACCGCCTCGTCGACCAGTTCCCGCCGGCGCCTTGCGGCGGACGGATCGCCGAGCAGTTCGCGGCCGAGCCGGCCCAGCACCCGGGCCCGTATGGCAGGTGCCAGCGGGCGGCCGGCGGCGTCCTCCAGCAGGCGGATCAGACCCACGTCGAGGTCGAGGAATTCGGCCCCGGACGGTGTGGTCAGCGCCAGGTGGACGACGGCGTCGACAGCGAACCCCTGGTCCTCGTGGGTGAGGCCGGCCGCCAGGTCGAGGGCGACGCCGGGCAGGCCGCCCGAGGCCAGCCACACCGCGTGCACCGCCTCGGCGGGCAGGTCAGGTGTCAGCCGCGCGAGGTCCGGTTCGGTCAGCCCGCGCAGCCGCAGGTCGGCGGGCGCGCCCAGGGGCTCGGCGACGGTGGTGAGAAGAGCGGTGGCGCCGGCACCGAGGCGGGACGCGAGCAGGCCCAGGAACGCCACGGCCGGCGGGCCGGCGCGGTCCAGGTCGTCGACCAGCAGCAGGCGTGGCCCGCCCTGCGCGATCGTCCGGGCGGCGCCGTCGAGGTCCCGGGGTCCGGCGTCGGGCGGCAGGTCGCCGGCGTCGAGGTCGCGCAGCAGTTGGCGCCAGATCGACAGGCCGGATTCCCGGCCGGTGCCGGCCGCCCGGAGCACCGGTATCCCCCGGTCGGCGGCCAGCCGTGCGGCGGCGTCGACCAGCGCGGTCTTGCCGGCTCCCCGCGGTCCGGTGACGAGCAGGTGTCCCCCGGTCCCGGCCTCCACCCGGTCGAGCAGCTGCCGCACCGTGGCAAGCTCACGGTGGCGTCCGATCAGGGCCACGGGCTCAGCGTACCCAGGCCGGTGGTCACTGTCCGTGACCGCGGCGGGCCGTCCGGTCCGGCGCTCCGCAAACCCCGCGCCCGCAGCCACCGGCGCTACGGTGAAAATGGTCGAACACGGATTTTCTTCGCTTCACGGTGATAATTTCGACCAGCAGAAAGACCGTGGCTGTGGTGTGCGCGGCCAGCCCCGGCCGCCGCTGACCAGCCCGGCCGACAGTCAGCCGGCGTGCCGCGACACGATTTCGTCCCGCCGTCGTCGTCTCATGACGGCAGTCTCGAAGGGGGGCCCGGCGGATGTTCGAGGGATTCGAGGAGTTCGACATCGCGGCCTCCGGTGCGACGATCCACGGACGCCGCGGCGGCAGTGGACCCCCGGTGCTCCTCCTGCACGGCATCCCGGAAACGCACCTCATGTGGCATCGGGTGGCACCCCAGCTCGCCGAGCGCTACACCGTGATCGCCACCGACCTACGCGGTTACGGGGACAGCGGCAAGCCGCCGAGCGACGCCAGCCACGAGCCGTACAGCATGCGAGCGACCGCGCGCGACCAGTTCGAGGTGATGCGCAGTCTCGGCCACGACCGGTTCCGCGTCGTCGGCCACGACCGCGGCGCGCGCTGCGCCTACCGGCTCACCCTCGACGAACCGGACGCCGTTGCCCGGCTCGCCGTCATGGACGTCATCCCCGTCGCCGACGCGTGGGGCCGCGCCGACCGCAGGTTCAGCCTCGCCTACTGGGTCTGGTCGTTCCTGGCCGCCCCGGAACCCGTGCCGGAACAGTTCATCCGCGCCGCCCCGGAGGTGCTGGTCGACTTCATGCTCGACCAGTGGCCGGAGGTGAAGGACGCGTTCCCCGCCGAGGTACGCGCCGAGTACGTCGAGAAGTTCCGCGACCCGGCCACCGCCCACGCGATCTGCGAGGAGTTCCGCGCGGCCGCGACCGTGGACGTCGAACACGACGAGGCAGACCGCGGCCGGAGGAAGATCGCATGTCCCCTGCTCTTCCTGTGGAGCCAACGCGGCTCGGTCGCGAAGCTCTACGACGACCCGCTGGCGATCTGGCGGGAATGGGCCGACGACGTCCGCGGCGGCCCGGTGCCGGTCGGACACTTCATCCCCGAGGAGGCGCCGGAAGAGACCACACGCCAGTTACTGGACTTCCTGCGGTAGCAGCCGGACCGGGACGGCGGACGCGTGATGGGCGGATGGTGGCGTCCGAGCCGGCCCTTCGGCACGCACACCGCCGGCCAGGCCGGCGCCGGGTTCGGCACCTCGCGCGACCCGTCGCGCCTTGTCACGTTCAGCGACGCGGTCTTCGCCATCGCGGTCACCCTGCTCGTCCTGGAGATCCATCCCCCGGACGATTTCCACGCCCTCCTTCGCTCCCTGGGGGCGCTCTGGCCGTCCTACCTCGCGTACGTCATCACCTTCCTGCTGATCGGCCAGGTCTGGGTCAACCACCACGTGATGTTCGACCACATCCGGGTCGCCGACCGGATGGTGCTGTTCCTCAACACGCTGCTGCTGATGGACATCGCGTTCCTGCCGTTCGCCGCGTCGGTGCTGTCCGACGCCTTCCACGCCGGGGCCGGACAACGCACCGCGGTCGTGTTCTACGGCCTGACCCTGGAGCTGGCCGCCCTGCTGTTCAACCTCATCTGGCACCACGTCCGCCGAGGGCGGCACCTGCTCGGCGACACCATCGACGACGCCGGCGCGCGATCGGTCGGTCACCGCTTCCGGCTGGCGTTGCTCTGGATCGGCGCCGGAGCCGGCATCGGCGCGGTCGCGCCGGTCGCGGGGGTGGCCGTGATCGCGGCGTTCATCCCGTTCTACTGGCTGCCGGTCCGGGGTGAGATCACCCGATCCGATCGGAACGATGGCGCACCGTCACGATGACCCCCGGCTACACAGCCGCTTCATGGGCATAGAACACCTAACTCTCGGCGAGCAGGTTGCGTCGGGCTCGATGCGAGGTCAGACGGCCTGTTGAGGCGCCTCTGGGCTGGGTTCGGCAGGCACGGTTGCTGTACTTCGCTGCGTACTGCTGGCATTAGACCAGCCGCTTGAGGCGGACCTTCGGGGGGTCGTTTGCGCAGGTGGCCCTGCTTGTGCTGGCAGACCTGCTCGTCCCAGGCCTCTTGGTCGTAGTCCGTTGCACGCGAAGCGGGTGAACATCGGGGCGCCCATCCCGAGTTCCCTGCCGCCCTTCGGGTCCAGACCCCAGATCTACATAGGCCGGAGGCAAAACCCCAGCAGCGAGGGACCGGACTGCGGACCAGATGACCGAGCCCTTCCCCGCCCCGGAACCTAGTTCGGAGTCGACAGCCGCAGAGCCGCCTGGATGACCGTGGCGGCCGCGGCGCGCGCGTCGGCGGCGACCTGGGGGTCGTTGCAGGACGCGGCATACGCCGCCGCACCCTCGAAGATCACGGCGAGCTGCCGGGCCAGACCGTCCGGATCGGCGGCGCCGGCTTCGGCGGCGATGACGGCAAGGCGATCCCGGAAGGCACGCTTGTGCCGCTCGACCAGCCGGGCGACGTCGGGGAGTTCGCCCGCGGCCTCGACGACCGCGTTGTGGAACGGGCAACCGCGCTGGACAGCAGACGGGTCCGTTTCCAGCGGGTCGAAGATGGCGAGGAGCCGGCTAACGGGCGGCAAGTCGTCGCGGTCAAGCTGCCGCTCGGACGGGATCGGCGTGTCCTGGTAGCGGCCCAGGTAGGCCTCGACGAGGGCGTCCTTGGTCGGGAAGTGCTGGTAGAACGTGCGGGTCGAGACGTGAGCGGCGTCGGTGAGCGCCGCGATTCCGGTCGCGTGAATGCCCTGACGGTAGAACAGCCGACCGGCCGCCTGCATGATCCGCTCGCGCGCCCCGCGGCCCCCGCGTGACGTTGTCTGTGCGTCCACAGCTCAAAGTATAGCGATCGTTTTACATACCGGGCGATGGTTGCTAGCGTCAAAGTACAGCGATCGCTCTACCAAGACCTACCAGGAGAAACCCATGTCCGACGGCACCCTCGGGTACGACGTCTTCGTGTCCGACCCGTTCCCGCAGACCATCCCCGGGCTGCTACCCAACGGCGAGCCGCGCCTGTTTGCGCCGCTGTCCACCACGCTGATCCACGGCCGCGACGACGCCGTGCTCGTCGACCCGCCGCTGCTCACCGACCAGGCGAAGGCGGTCGGCGACTGGGTCGAGGCTCACGGCAAGCGACTCACCCACATCTTCATCACCCACGGCCACGGCGATCACTGGTTCACCGCCGACCTCCTGGCCAAGCGGTTCGGCGCCCAGGTCGTGGCCTCCGCCGACACGATCACTCAGATGCACGGCAGTGCGGCCGGCCGCGGGGCAGTGTGGGACAAGGCCTGGCCCGGGCAGATCCCGCCGTCCCCGGTCACGGCGGTCACCGTGCCCGGTAATAGGTTCACCCTCGAGGGGCGCGACCTCGTCATCGTCGAGGTCGGCCACAGCGACGGCGACGACACCACCGTCCTGCACGTGCCCGACCTCGACCTGGTAGTGGCCGGTGACGTCATCTACAACGGCGTCCACCAGTACCTCGGCCAATCGATGGGCGGCGGCCGCGACGCCTGGCGCCAGGCCATCGAGACCGTCAAGGCCCTGAACCCGCGCTGGATCGTCACGGGACACAAGGACAAGACCCTCGACGACGACGCCGCCCGCCTCCTCACCGAGACCCGCGAATACCTCGACGCCGCCGACGAACTCCTGCAGAAGCACGACACCGCTCTCAGCTTCTTCAACGCGATGCTCGAACGCTTCCCGAACCGCCATCTGGGAGCCCTCACCCTGTGGTCCAGCTCCCAAGCGCTCTACAACTCCCGCAAACACCCCGAAGACGCCCGCCGACACATGCTCGAAGGCTGGGTGTCGGTCTACCAGCCGTGAGCGCCCTATCAACCACAGCACCAACCCCGGGTTGATTTCTGCTTGTCGACAACGGAGAGCCGGTGGTGTGAGTCGTGCCCGTCCGGCGTCGCTCCAACGTCCACGACCCTGGCCTCTAAGACTGATCGACCATGACACGGCAACCCCGCGCCGTTGTATCAGCTAGAGGATATTGACTCACGCCATCCGGCCACCGATACCGCGCCATCCCGTATGCTGTCGCCCCGCCCTCCTGGGGAGCGGGCCGCCGCCCGGCCCGCCACGTCATCCATGAAGGAGCGGAGCCGGTCAAGGCTGGGGTTTTAACCTGCTGACGTTGATTTGCCTGTCATTCCGGCATGGGTTTCGGGCAGGCGTGTGTGCGGTGCCGGGGTCAACGGCTGGGCCGTAGGCCCACCCCGCGGGGGCGTGGCCTTGACGCCGGCGCCGTGCGCGCCATGCTCGTGATGCCGGAATGCGGCGTCGTGGTGTGGTCGCGTCACCAGGTTCCAACCAGATGTCGGAGGGGGCAGGCCGGGTTCGGCTGCCGGTCATCCATTCGCCCCGCGGGTGGGGGCATGGTGATGTGCGACCGTGACCGGACGGGGTCAATCAAGCGGGCGGCCTCGCCGTCGGCCGACGGGGGCCAGACGTGGCACGACCACGCGTCCGAACCTGTTCACGCCGCCGCCCGGGCCGGTGCGAGTGCACGGATGTGCCCGTCGCGCAGGCCGTAGTAGACGAGGGTGAGCAGCTTGCGGGCCACCGCGACGGTGGCGATGTTGCGTCCGCGTCGTTCGCCGATGCGAGCGCGGGTAGAGGTCAACCAGCCGGCGCTGTGCGGGATGCCGTGAGCGGCCTCGATCGCAGCCCGCCGGGATCACCGTCGACGACCTGGAGGAAGCGGTTCACGCCGCCGCTCGGCAGATCACCGTCACCACACCCGCGCATCCCGACCGACCGCAAGGTTGGCTGGTCGCCTGGGGCGAGCAGGTCGACGTCCGACGGATCAACACCGCTGGCGGTGAGCTGACCGACGGCAAGGTCGCGGCCCTACCTTGCCAAGTACGCCACCAAGGCCACCGAAGCCACCGGCACTGCTCCACTCGACTCACCGCCGCCACCATCGACGACTACGCCGACCCCGAAGGCGACCACCTCGCCCGCCTCATCGACGCCTGCTGGCGACGTGGCCGACCCACCCCACCGCCACCAGCAGTGGCGCCACAACCCCCGACGACCGTCAAGACAGCCTCGACGCGACATCCGACGCCTACGCTGGACTGCGCCGGTGGGCGCACATGCTCGGCTTCGGCGGCCACTTCCTCACCAAGGCCTGCCGCTACTCCGTCACCTTCGGCCTGCTCCACGACACCCACGCCATCTACCGCCGCGAAGAGGACGACGAACCGACAGACACGATCACCGTCGGCACCCTCACCTATATCGGGTCCGGCTGGCTCACCGAAGGTGATGCTTTGCTCGCCAACACCGCCGCTCGGCAGCGATGCGAGAGCAGACGCATCGGCCGGGAAGAACGCCCACGAAGCTTGGCTCGTCGGGGCCGCCGCACGACCCACGACCCCCGCCCCCGCTGGTACTCCCCCGCCGAGGTCGCCGCCCTGCTCGGCTTCGGCATCTCCAAGGTCAAGATGAAGATCGCCACCGGCGAGCTGCGCTCCATCAAGGACGGCAAGTACCGCCGCATCCGCCCCGAATGGATCGACGACTACGTCCGCGACCAGGTCCAACGCCATGAGGCCGCCTGATGCCTGGACGCACTACGTGCCAACGGCGAAGGCTCCATCTTTCCCTACCGCAACGGCTTCGCGGCCTACGTCTGGGTCACCAAGCCCGACGGGCGGCGCACCCGGAAGTACGTCTACGGCAAGACCCGCGAGGCCGTCCACGACAAGTGGATCAAACTGCACCAGCAGGCCAAGCAAGGGCCGGTGGCGACCATCGAGCCGCGCAACTTCCAGCGCTCCTGGCAACCAGCTGCGAAAAGACGGAGGTCACGCCGATCACCGTCCACGACGCCCGACGTACCTGCGCCACGCTGCTTGCCGCCCTGGACGTCCACCCGAGAGTCGCCATGCAGGTGCTCCGGCACGCAAGGTTCTCGGTAACGATGGAGATCTACACGCAGGTCTCATCCAAGGCGACGCGGGAAGCCCTCAAACGACTCGGCGATTCCCTCGGCCATTGAGCACCGCTGCTGTACTAGATTGCTGAACGACAGCAGAAAGCCACCTCCCGAACCCGGAAAGTGGCCTTTGACCTGCGTGGGCGATACTGAGATCGAACCAGTGACCTCTTCGGTGTAAAACAGGACGCTGCACCGACTCTGACCTGCGAAAAGAAGCAGCCGCAGCTCAGGGTGGGTGCAGTTAAGTTCCGTCCGGTGCGGTTGGGTGCCGTTCGGAGCCGTTCAGCGCACGCTGCTGCTCCCAATCTGCTCCCCCGATCCGGAACTGGCGGCGGGCTGCTGAGGTTGCCGGCAGGCCGGCGGCCCGAGCGCCAGCCTGCAATTGCGGACCGCGTGCCTATGGACTCCAGCGCTCGGCGGGTAGGCAGTCCGTGCCTCTCTTGCCGTAGACGGGGGTGCCGGATGAGTCGGCGTAGCAGGTGTCGAATTCGTCGGACGGACGAAACAGCAGGCGGCGGTCGATCTCAGTGCCGGTGGCGTCATAGCTGACCAGCTCAGCGTCCTCGTTGACGCTGGCGCCGCCGGTGAGCAGGCCGAACACGCCATCTTTCACCCGCGCCGCAGTCGTCTGCCCGTCGCCGTGTTCGAGCAGCAGCCGGTGCACCCGAGCGCTGACCCGGCCGGTCACGGCGACGTCACCGCCGTCGATTTCGGTCGACGTCAGGAGGAGTCGCTGGACCGGGCCGGGCAACCAGTCCCGTTGTGGCCAGTCGCGCTCCCCACTGACACTCCCACTGATCTCCTCACCCGGCGACATGGAGACATCGCAGGTGAGGTAACCCGTGTCCGTCATGAACAGCGCCACGGCACGGTGGTGCTGTTCGGCGGCCACGGCGAGCTGGTCCAACGACACCGGAAGCCGGTCAGTTTGTGCGTTCCACGACAGGCACTGCTCCATCGCCTGGCGAAGCGTCGGCGACAACTCGCCCGGACCCATCGCCAGGTGTTGCACATCGTCGCCGTTCGGTGCCACCGCCACGCCGGCCACCACCGCTGCGGCCGCCGCCAGGGTGGCAATCCCGAGTCGGACGGCCGTTCGGGGTCGCGGCCGGTGGATCGACGTCATCAGATCCGCCCGCATGCGCGCCGCCTTGCCAGGCGGCAGATCCCGCTCGACAGGCGGGTCGAGAACGTTTTTCATCGCACTTCCTCCTTGTTGTGGTCAGTGACCATCCGAGCCAGCCGGGCTCTCGCGCGACTCACGCGGGAACGGACGGCGCCTTCGCTGATTCCGAGGACTGTCGCCGCCTCGCCGTACGGCACACCGGACCACAGGCACAGAGCAACCGCTTCGCGCTCTGCCCGAGGTAGTCGACGGACCACCGCAAGGATCTTGGTCACCTGCCGCTCGTCATCGAGCCGCGCGGCCACGTCGCCGGCCGGGTCTTCGTCTGCCTCCCGCTGCGGCGGCAACCTCCGCAGGGCTGCCAACCACCGCCGGGCCGAACGCCACTCAGTACGAGCCGCGTTGGTGGCGACCACCAGCAGCCAAGGCAACGCCGATCTGTCAACCAGGCGCGCCTGTCCGCGCCTACGCCACGCGACCAGGAAGGTCGATTGCATAACGTCTTCCGCCACGGCCCACGAGCCGGTGAGCCGGAACGCGTGGTTGTACACCGCCCGGTGGTACCGGTCGAAGAGCCGGCCGAAGGCGATCTCGTCACCGGCCGCGACAGCCGAGCACAGATCTTGGTCAGACGGCTGTATCTCTGTCGTCACACCCCACTATCGCCGGCGGGAGCGAACATGTTGCAGATGCCTTCGATCACCGGGGGAGGCGGCTACGACGTCAGACGCGATCGTCGTCGTGGTGGTCGGGCAGAAAGTCGCCCTCGGCTGCGGCCATACCGGCAAAAGACCGTCACTATCGACGTCACCGACACCGCCCTCGTCATCGCCTACGACGACGGCCCCCGCACCGTCCGAGCCCAAGTGAACTATTGGCCGCCGCAACCCACCACGAGTCATCGCAGCGATACGTCCGCCAGGCCATCCGCCGCGACACCTTCACCAGCGTTCCCGGCCTCATTGGTGCCTTCCGCACCTTCATCGACGCCTACAACCAGCGCTGCCAGCCCTTCACCTGGACCAAGACCGCGGATCAGATCCTCACCAGGCACATCGTCAGCGCCATCAGCCGTCGTCGGCGCTGCGCGGGCGAGGTCTGGGTCGCTTGGGCCCTGTGTAGCGTGTCGCTGCGCGTGTTGGGACACTGCGCCGGTGACCGGTTCTGCACTGCCTCAACTGCTTCGGCCTCGTGCCCTGAGGCCCGGAGATCTCGTCGTTGTCGCATCGCTGTCCGGGCCGCTCCATGCCGCTTACGAGCCCGACCTCGAGCAGGCGGTAGTCGTGCTCGAGCGGATGGGATTTCGCGTGCGTCGGGCACCGCTACTCGAAGCAGGGCGCCATCATTGGTGGAGCGCGGCTACGCCGGCGGAGATCGCCCGGGATTTCAATGCTCTTCTGCGTGATCCTGAGGTGCGCGCCATCATCGCGCATGACGGCGGCCAGACGGCGCTCGGCTACCTCGACCTGATCGACGTTGAGGCGATCGCTGCCGACCCCAAGCCGATCCTCGGCTACAGCGACATCTCGCTGCTGCATCTGGTGATCTATGCACGGACGGGTCTCGTCGGGTTCCATGCCGACTTGGCCACGCCTGGACTCGGCGGGGCATGGCAGGTTGCGCCCGCAGCGCGCCGAGCGGAACTTGAAAAGCTCTACTCGACGTTGCTGACCGGTACGGAGGCGATCGGTGCGCTGCCTGCCACCCCGTCGTGGGAGTGCTGGCGCGCCGGTCGCGCCGAAGGCCGGCTGATCGGCGGAGTGATCAATCGCATTGTTCTGGCGCAGGCGACGCCTTACGCGCTGCCGCTCGAGTGGTTCGACGGTGCGGTGCTGTTCTGGGAGGAGATGGGCGGCCAAGCGTCGTACGTGTGGAGCTATCTGCAGGTGCTGCGGCACTGCGGCATCCTCGATCGGATCTCCGGCATGGTTGTGGGCGTCCCATACGAGATCGAAGGGCTCGAAGCGCCCGACGCGTCCCCGACCCTGCGCGAGATAGTCCTCGACGTCCTCGGCGATCGTGACATCCCGGTCCTGGGCAACGTCGAGTTCGGACACGCCGGTCCGAACCTGCCGATGCCGGTCGGCATCCGCGTCGACCTCGATGCGCAGCAACGGACGTTGTCGCTGCTCGAACCGACGGTACGGCCTCACGCGACAACAGGACCGGTCGGCTGAGCAACGCGGATCAGTGGGCTCACGGTATCGGCAGCACCCGGGGGCCGACTCAGGCTTTGGTGACATCGCCGCAGCCGAGCATGGACTCGCGTGCACACAGCCATCGCCAGGTGCACTTGGGCCTGACCCGCTTTGACGGACATCCGAGATCAGGAACCCGTGGGCTCCGGGAGGATGTCCAGCATCATGGAGAGCGTGGGGAAGAAGCGATCGAGGCCTCGGCGGGCGTTCACGCCGGAGTTCAAGGCCGAGATCGTCGAGTTGTGTCAACGTGATGACCGCACCGTCGGGCAGGTGGCCAGGGATTTCGACTTGACCGAGACTGCGGTTCGGCAATGGGTCAAGCAGGCCGAGTTGGATGCCGGCACCCGTGATGACGGGCTGACCTCGGATGAGCGGGCGGAGCTTGCCCGGTTGCGGCAGGAGAACCGCCGGCTTCAGCAGGACGTCGACATCCTGAAGCGGGCGACGGCTTTCTTCGCGAGGGAGACCCGGTGAACGTGTATCCGTTCATCGAGGCGGAGCAGGCCGGCAGGCGCAGCGTCAAACGTGCGTGTGAGCTGTTGAAGGTATCCCGGTCCGCCTACTACGCCCGCAATGAGCGCAGCACCCGCGAGTTGGTCGACGAGCAGCTCACCGTCAAGATCCGCGAAGTGCACGCGGCGTCGAACGGCACCTATGGAGCACCGCGGATCCACGCTGAGCTTGTCGACGCAGGCCTGCGACATGGCCATAAACGCATCGCCCGCCGGATGCGGGCCGCCGGGATCCGCGGCAAGAGCCCACGCCGATGGCAGGTCACGGCGACCGTTTCGGTGTGAACTGGCGGCAGTGAGGCCCGGTTCGGCCGCGTTGGAGGTCAGACGGCTGGCTCGGGCCGGTCGAGGCGTTCCTGGTGCCAGGGTTGCTTCCCTTCTCTAGCGATCCCATGGCGTCGACGGGTATCTCGAACTCCCTGCCGCACGGGCGTTGTCCTCGCCCCTCCCTGCCCTACTTGCCGGTTCCCGACTGGCCGGACCGGGCACGTTTACGCCTGAACGGAGCTGGTACTCGACAGGTGCTGCACCTGGTCTGAGGGCGGGCCGTTCGAGCGTTCGGATATCGGCCGTCGTCGCCCGCCACCGGCTCGACGAAAACGCACACATGCAGTTCATTGGGAAGGGAACCGCCATGAATGGCCGACCGAACGTTGTTCTCGTCCACGGCGCGTGGGCCGACGGCTCCTCCTGGCGCGATGTTGTCGAGCGCCTACAGGCCGACGGCTACCACGTCACGGCCCCGCAGTTTCCCCTGACCTCGACGGCCGATAACGTCGCCCGGCTACGCCAGGTGCTGAACATGCAGGACGGCCCGACGATCGTGGCCGGACACTCCTACGGCGGACACATCATGAGCGCCCTCGGCAACGACGCCCCCAACGTGATCGGCCTGGTATACGTCGCGGCCCATGCACTGGACCAAGGAGAATCACTCGACGCCCTGCTCTCGCAGGAACCGCCACCGCCGGCGCTGGCGCACCTATACACCGACGAGCAGGGCTTCGTCTGGCAGTCACAGGACGATTACGTCCACCACTTCGCCGCCGCCATCGATTCGGTCCGAGCCAAGAGCATGTACGCCGCGCAACAGCCGATTGCCGGCGCGGCCCTCGCGGAACCGATGGGCGTCCCTGCCTGGAGATCGCTACCGTCCTGGTACCTGATCGCCACCCGGGATGAGGCGCTCCCGCCGGACGCGCAGCGCACGTTCGCCGGCCGCATGGGCGCGACCACTACTGAAGTTCCCGCGAGCCACGTCGCGATCCTCTCCCACCCCGACGAGGTGGCACAACTCATCCAGACGGCAGCCGAAACCAGAACGGCAATGCCTGCGGGCAAAGCAACCGGATGATCGTTCCCGCCCGCATGGCAGGAGCCCGCTGGACGGCCTTTCGGGTTTCGAACAACCTTCGCAGGGGATGCCGTCGCCGTCCGATCCCAACAGCTTCATGACGGGAGGGTAGTTATGGCCTTGGCCAACCCGGCACCTGACTATTTTAAGCCCGAGGACGGCATGTTCCTCGCAACGTTGCTTATCGTCCGTGGCACGGCGCGGTCGCGGGAGTACTACGAGCGGGTGTTCGGGGCGACCTGCGTCCACGAGAGCAACCCGTTGCTCATGAAGTTCTTCAACAGCTACATCATCATCAACGTCGAGGGCGGGCCGACGGACGACAAGCCAACCGTGCAGGCCAAGGCACCGGCCGACTCCAATACCCTGAGCTGTGCGATGAATGTTCGGGTCAGGGACATACGGAAGCTCTACTCGGAGTGGAAGGCCCGCGGTGCAGAATTCCTGACCGAGCCGAAGGACCACGGAACGGAGATCCGCTGTTACGTGCGCGACCCCGACGGCTATCTGATCGAAGTTGGACAAGGTCTTTGACCATCGGCTGAGGAACCACCGTAGGAAGTCCAGCAATTGCCGCGCGGTTTCCTCGGGAGCTTCCTCGGGAATGAAATGCCCGACCGGTACCGGGGCACCGCGAACGTCGTCGCACCATTCACGCCATATCGCGAGTGGATCACTGTAGAGTTGCGCGACCGAACCTTCCCGGCTCCACAGGAAAAGCGTTGGGCAGGCGATTTTTTATTGCTCCCGCGATCCGCCTCGTCGTGCTGGTAGTCCACTGTCGCGGCTGCCCGGAACTCTTCACAGATCGCATGGGCGGTATCCGGGTTGCTGAACTGCGCGATCTACCTCTCGCGAACCTCGGCCGGAAACGCGTCCTTCACTTTCGGCCACGTATCGAGCATGAAATTGACGAGCACGGCCGGAGCCGCGCCGATGAACTGCTCCGGTAGCGGGTGGGGCGAAGCCAGGAAAGACCAGACCCAGTAAGCGAGGCTGAACTTCCTCTCAGCGCGGCTCCATGCATCACCAATGGGAATGACGTCCATGACGGCCAACCGGACGACAGCGTCAGGCCCATCAAGCGCGAGCCGGTAGGCACAACGCGCCCCGCGGTCATGACCCGACGGCCCCGAACCGGTCGAACCCCAGGCTCCGCATCAGCTCCAGCTGATCCCTCGCGATCGCCCACATGCTATATGGCTCATGGTCGGCACTACTCGGCCGCTTACCGCTGTCGCCCCAGCCACGCAGGTCAGTCGCGATCACGGTGTACTGCTCGGCGAGGTGAGGTGCCACCCGGTGCCACATGATGTGCGTTTCCGGATGCCGTGCAGCAGGAGCAAGGGCGGTCCGCTCCCCCCGCGAC